>DASPST010000107.1:0-13219 GCA_035623795.1 Terriglobales bacterium | reverse complement strand
CGGGCTCATACGTAGCATTACGTCTGAGCCAGTGTTTACCGGATGCTTTTGGCCGACCGAAGGAAGCCTCCCAGAGCTTGCGATGTCAGGAAAATGTATTAGTTCCGCTCATGAATGGATTGTTATTTTTGCGCAGTCCCTTAGCGCAGCGGGCTGGTGCACTCGAACTGAGAGCCACATAGCCTGAGATCGTCCCTGAGGGCATCGAAAATGGCTCCTGCGACCGTCTCGATCCGTGGAAATCATCGATTCTCGACCACCGAGAAAATTTTGTTTGAACGGTCCGATAGTCAAGAGCAGCACACAATGACTCCGTGATGAGACGGCTTTATTCGAATTCCAGGTCAACCGAAATTCACCAAAGGTTCCGGGCAAGAGTCCGCAGGTGACGGCCGGGATTCGCCAGAAACTCGCTTGCTCGGCGAACGGCGACGTCGAGACATCGTCTGGTTCCTCGCGCCAGAAAGAATGGGCGCAGCCAGGTTGCACTTGATGTGTCCAATATTATGCAAAGGTGCTTTCTCCTGCGTTTCAGACAAGCGGCCGCGCAACATTGACCTTCTGTCCGTAAATGATTGTGAAACAAGCACTCCTATTTCCTTACGAACGACTGCATGCGAGGCCTAGTATCTCCAAGCAGGAGTGGGTTGACTGTATACATAATTTATATTAAGAACGCCAACAATTTATCGAGTGCTTCGAGTCCCCCTCTCGACAGCACGGGAGACACAGTGACCTACGCGAACTTGGAAGAACTTCTCGAGGCCGTCGGGAATCCGGTTACGCTGCTGCGCAATTCGCAGACAGGACCTTACGTGTATCCGGTTGTTCCAAGTGAGTTCTCAAATTGGAGAGATGAACAACGTGCTTGGCAGCAAACCTGCGTCCTATACAACCAGTCCTACCACATGAGCGACATGTACTTGCAAGGACCCGACGCACTGAGATTGCTGTCGCACCTTGGGGTTAACAGCTTCAAAGGCTTCGAACCGGATAAGGCCAAGCAATTTGTTGCGTGCAGTTACGACGGGTACGTGATCGGCGATGTGATTCTCTTTTATCTCGACAAGGAGTTATTCAACCTCGTCGGGCGGCCGTCGGTTCACAATTGGGTTCAATACCACTGCGAAACCGGAGGCTATAACGTGAAATTCGAACGAGACGAGAGATCCGTTGCCCGGCCCGATCCGATCGCTCGCAAAGCGTATCGATACCAGGTTCAAGGCCCGAATGCTATGAGGGTCATCGAGAAGACGACGGGCAAGCCCGCCCCCGAACTTAAGTTCTTCCACATGACCACGATCACCATCGCGGGACGCCCGGTACGCGCGTTGCGTCATGGTATGGCGGGACAGCCGGGCTTGGAGCTGTTTGGTCCCTGGGAGGATGGCGAAGCGGTTAAGTCTTCCGTCGTTGAAGCAGGTCAAGCGTATGGTCTTCGACAGGTTGGCGCGAGAGCGTACTCGTCCAACACGCTCGAATCAGGGTGGATTCCCTCACCCATGCCGGCGATTTACTCCGGAGACAAATTGAAAGCCTACCGGCAATGGCTGCCGGCCAACAGCTACGAAGCCATTGCGTCACTCGGCGGCAGCTTCTATTCCAATAACATCGAAGACTACTACCTCACTCCCTACGATCTGGGTTATGGGCCGATCGTGAAATTCGATCACGATTTCATCGGAAGAGAAGCCCTCGAGAAGGGCGCAGACAAGCCCCATCGAAAAAAGGTGACGCTCGCTCTGGATAATGGGGACGTCACCCGCGCCATCAGTACCATGTTCGAGAAAAAGAACCGTGCTAAGTATTTTGATTTCCCCTCCGCTGTGTATTCCACGTTGCCGTATGACAAGGTCCTCCGGGACGGCAAGCTGATCGGCATCTCGACGTGGTGCGGCTATAGCTCAAACGAGGGCCGGATGCTCACTCTTGCGATGCTCGACAACGAGCACAGCGAACCCGGTACGGAAGTCACCTTCGTGTGGGGAGAAGAAGACGGCGGCTCATCCAAACCCACCGTCGAGCGCCATGTCCAGACCGAAATTCGCGCCATCGTCAGCCCGGTTCCTTATTCCGAAGCTGCGCGTACATCGTACGCAGAGGGTTGGCGCACCGCTCAAAGGAAGCGCACTACTGGATGATGTGCGGAAGGCCGTGGGCACAAACCCCTCGCGGAGGAGAGTGGCCGCATGAGAATTCACAAGCCACAATCGCCGTAGCCACCAAGCAGAACTACACAAAAAGTTTCTGGTTAATTTCTATCCCATGTTTACGGCAGTAGCTCAAATAGTGATCCATGAACCAAAAGACATCCAGGGTCTCGAGTAAGTGGTCGTGGTCGTCATAGAACTCGAGCGATCCGTTGAGCCAGAACATGGTCTTCATACCTTGATCGGAAACCAGGGTGTGGATCGCGCCGGGGCTCTCCTGCACATAGCTCCCGGCTCGCGCCACCCAATCGTATTCCAGGTAGCGCCAGCTACCTTCCACCGTGTAACCAAAGACGCGGCCACGGTGGCGGTGGCGCCCGAGCATCCCGCCCTCCTTCACCCACAGGACGTTGGCGTACATGTTGGTCCGGACATCGAAGGCGAGGTGCCGGATGAAAGTGTTTCCCTTGAATGGAACCCATGGGGATTCGTTCTCTCCCGCACCGATATGAACGTCAGGAAATGCAAATTCGCGCCGCACAGAATCCAAACTCGTGTTGGCTTCGACCGTGGACATGAACCCTCCTGGTGCCGGAACTGCCGACGATTCTCTCGTAACAGCGGAACGATATCACAGGGTCCGCCGCCGGCCCTAAACGACGGGTGAGGCGACACCGATGGAGCGTGCCCGGTCGGTGCAGAAAACCTGGGCGACAAGAGACTAAAACCGCTACCGGCTGCCAAGATTGAGTCTGACTCCTACCCTCGCGAGGACTGGAGGCCCCAACGTAGGTGTGGGCGTGCGAGCGACCTCGTACCGCTGATCGAAAACGTTCTCCACAGCGAGATACATCTGCAGGCTACGTGTGATCGATCGTGACACAAAGGCATCCAGGTTGAAGTATGGCGCCAAGGGCAACAGATTCTGGTCGTCGTCAAACTGCTGTGAGCTGGCTCGTCCCTGCAGGGCGATCACCCAGCGCGACGGCGTGTAGCGGAACTGCACTGTCACTTGGTGCCGGGGGACTTGTGGAATATCCAAGCCCACCAAGGCTGGATCTGCAGGATAGTCCTGCACGGTCGGCACCACATACTGGTAGCCGCCGGACAGCATGATGTGCGCTGCCAGATTGCCATCGGCTTGCACTTCAACTCCCAGCGACTTGGTGCTACCCAGGTTCTCGCGCTGGCGCGTAATGAGAGTGGGCGTTGTAGAAATGGTAACGTTTGCCACCGGCCGGGCAATCTCGCTCCAAAAGAAACCACCGCGCAAGAACAGCCGCTGGTTCCATGCCGAATACATGGCTCCGGCCTCGGTTCCGGTCAACCGCTCCGCCCAGAGGTTGGCATTGGCAAGAGTCAGAGTGTTGCCGCTGCGAAACCCACGGTAGAGTTCGTTGAGAGTCGGCGCGCGAAAGGACCGGTAGGCCGACACGTTCAAGCCGAGATTCCGAGAAGCGTGAAATAACACCGCCAGTCGCGGGCTGAACGCTGCCTCGGTGCGGTCGTCAAAGTCTTTGACGATCAATTGATCAGGGTTGTCCAGCGGAGCCGCGCTGGAGAATCCGTCAAAGTTGCGCCAGCTGTCAAATCGCAGGCTTGCATCCAATTGCCAACGTGAGTTCAGATGAACAATATCTTCGGCAAACACCGCGACCGTGCGCTGGCGCCCTCCGGCTTCCGCTTTCGAAGATGGAATCCCCAGCACAAATCCGATCTCCTCACTATGGCCCCGGATATCTTGCGCCTGACAACCCGCCAACACGACCTGGTGTGTGCCCAGTGATCGCGACCACTGCGCCGAGAGGCCCAATGGCGTCGTGGGCACGTGCTGCGTTCGAGTTGGCATCTCACTGTTGCGGTCGGGAGATACTGCCGAGAAACTCTGATTGAAAACCTGGCGCCCCCCGTAGACTCGCAACCCCAGTTGCCCCCCTCCCAGAGCCCAGTCTCCACCCGCGACGAGTTGCTGCACCTGAGTGTTGTTGACCTGGAAGGGGGTGCCGTTGTCGCGTGACTCGCTAAAGAGCGAACCTTGGAGGAAGAGGCTATGGTTGCGACTCAGTCTGCGCTCCACACGAAGAATTCCGTTCAGGAATGCCAGGTTGGCCGGTGTATCAATGGTCCCGCGGTCGGCTTGGCCTACGATCACATATCCATCGGTGCGGAACGCTTCGCCAGAAAAGCTACCGTACCAATTGCCTAGCCCGCCTCCCCCGGTGATGGAAAAATCGGGGGTCCCTTCATTGCCGAAGGAGGTCTCGAGGGCCAATGTCGGTCCTGCAGTGCTTCGGGGAAGAACGTCGACAACTCCGCCCAACGCTGCGCTGCCGTATAGGTCAGACGCCCCTCCACCTAATACTTCGATGCTGCGCAGAGACGTGCGGGGGATTCGATCCCAATACACCCAGCTCCCAAAGGGATCGTTGAGCGGTATTTCATCGGCCACCACCAATGCCCGGCTTGCGCCGCTTGCTCCCGCGCCTCGCAAAGACACTCCCTGGGACGTGGGGTTTGCCGTACGGCTTCCAGACCGCCGAAATAGAGTAAATCCGGCCACCTGCCGGAGAGTATCGTCCAGCATGAGGGCGGCAGTGGACGACAAGATGTCGCCGGAAAGCACGCCCACGCTGGCAGGAGTATCCGCTACCTCCGTGTTCGTGCGTGTGGCAGTTACGGTAATTGTCTCGGCGGGGCCGGCTGGCTGGAGCTCGACTTCGAGATTTGCCGGCATGGCCCCTGCCACAGTCCAGACCCGGTCCACAGCCGCGAAGCCCGGGGCCGACACACGTACTACTCCATGATCCACGGGGAGGTTGTCGAAGGAGAACTTCCCGTCAGGTCCAGTTTGTGAGCGAACCTGAATGCTGCCGGCCAGCAACCACACCGTAGCTCCATGCACGGCCGCTCCATTCTGATCGCGGATTGCGCCTTCTAAGCGCAAGAGCGCGCTCGGAGTCTCGCCTGCGGCCAGGGCGAGTGGAACCAGCAGCAGTGCCAGGGCCCATGGGGCTCGCTCACGGCATGAATCGCCTTGGGCGATCATATCGTCGATAGCGGGATGGTGGTACCCTCCACCTTCGTCGCCCAACCTGCCGTGTAGCGCAATCCATCAACTGCGCTGGGAACATCGACGATACGGCAGAAGAATAACGGCTTGCCCTTGTCCAAGATCTCAAGTTCGGCAAGTTCCTCTTGGCGTTGTTCAATCAGCGCAAATAATTTCCAAAGCAGCTGGCCACGAGCGAACGGGGACATTTCGGGCCAGGTTCCCGATTCGAAAGGGTGGCGCGCAACTTTGACGGCTTGATTAATGTCGGCGCGGTCGCCTTCGGCAACTCGGGCTAAAACCTCGTCGGTGGCGGGGTTGAATGTCTCGAACGTCTTGCCAGGTTCAGCCTCGAGCCACTGGCCGCCGATTAACATCCGCCGGGGGCGGCCAAGAAATTCGCGAAACGAACTCTGGAGTTTAACGGGGGCAGTTATCATCACCACCTCTCTCTCCCTGTTTTTCCCCGACGTCGATTGCTCGCACCTGATCAGAAACCATTGTAAGAGAAATTCTAGGGAGAGAGGCCTCGCTGGCCAGTAGGAACCTCGACGTAACCTGGTGTCAGAGAGGACACCCGCGTTGCCCTCGTGTCTGTTCGTCGTCTTCTGTGGATCTGCGGTACCTTCCCGGTGCCCTCCTGATTTCGTGTCGGCGAAGTGATAGACTCGCCACCTTCAGACAGAAAAACTGCTGTCAAGGGAGTACAGAGATGAGCAGGCCCCCGGCGGTGTTTTTCCTGGCGGTGATGAGTCTGGGTTTGAGCGGAGGGTGCAACCGCAAGAGGGGAGAAAGCAGGCCCGCGGAGGTTGACACCGCGCGCATCATCGCCGCGGATAACGCGCCCGGGAACTGGATGACGCACGGGCGCACCTACAGCGAACAGCGCTTCAGCCCGCTCCAGCAAATCAATGATCACAATGTGAGCCAGTTGGGACTGGAATGGTTCTACGACCTGGACACGCATCGCGGACAGGAAGCTACGCCCATCGTGCTGGATGGGGTTCTGTACTTCACCACTGCGTGGAGTAAGGTCGTGGCGCTCAACGCCGCGACCGGAGCCGAGCTATGGACCTACGATCCTCAAGTTCCGCCCGAGTGGGCGGTGAATGCGTGCTGCGACGTAGTGAACCGAGGAGTCGCCATCTGGAAAAGAACGGTGATCTTCGCGACCCTCGACGGACGATTGATTGCGCTCGACGCGAAGACGGGCAAGCCGGTGTGGGAAACGCTCACCATCGACCGCAGTTACCGTTACACCATCACGGGCGCTCCGCGGGTCATGAAAGGGGAGGTGATCATCGGCAACGGCGGTGCGGAGATGAGTGTGCGCGGCTATGTGTCTGCCTACGACGCCGATAATGGGAAGATGGTGTGGCGCTTTTACACCGTGCCGGGGGATCCTTCGAAGCCGTTTGAGAATCCGATTCTTGAGAAAGCAGCTAAGACCTGGACCGGAGAGTGGTGGAAGTTCGGTGGCGGTGGCACGGTGTGGGATTCGATCGTTTATGACCCGGGACTCGATTTGCTGTATCTCGGAGTAGGGAACGGATCTCCCTGGAACTGGCATATTCGTAGTCCCAGGGGTGGGGACAATCTATTCCTCTCTTCCATTGTGGCTCTGAAACCCGATACAGGGGAGTACGTCTGGCATTACCAGGAAACACCGGCCGAAATGTGGGACTACACGGCAAGCCAGCAGATTATGCTGGCGGATGTGATGATCGATGGTCGTCCCCGCAAAGTGCTGTTTCACGCTCCGAAGAACGGAATTTTCTATGTCCTCGATCGCGGTACCGGGGAACTGATTTCCGCCAAGCCCTACACCTACATCAACTGGGCCAGCGGCATCGACATGAAAACCGGACGCCCCGTCGAGACAGCGATTGCGCGCTATCCCGGCAAGGACCCCGCGCCAGTGGTGCCAGGGCCGCTGGGTGCACATAGTTGGCAGCCAATGTCGTACAGTCCTCTCACCGGTTTGGTCTACATTCCGGTGAATGACGTGGGTTTCAAGTATAAGGCCGCCGAGCACTTTGAGTTCAAGACGCTTGCCGCGAACTATGGTATTGACGTGGTGGCTGCTGGCATGCCCCAGGACCCCAAGATCAGGGAGGCAATTCTCAGCACGGTCAAGGGGAAGCTAGTAGCCTGGGATCCCCTGCAACAAAAACAGGTATGGTCGCGGGATCGTCCGGGGCCTTGGAATGGTGGCACCCTGGCGACCGCAGGGAACCTGGTATTTGAGGGCACGGCCAGCGGACGTTTTGAGGCTTACCGGGCCAACACGGGTGAACAACTTTGGTCGTTCGATGCGCAGACCGGCGTCATGGCGGGTCCGGTCAGTTACACGGTGAGCGGCGAGCAGTATGTCGCCGTGCTTGCGGGCTGGGGCGGGGTATTCCCGCTGGTCGCGGGAGAGGTTTCGTTTCGTTCGGGGCACGTGCGGAACGTCAGCCGCATGTTGGTGTTCAAACTTAGGGGTCGCACTGCTCTTCCCCCACTGCCCGAAGTCGAGCAACCCAAGCTGGATCCACCCAAGCTGACAGCCAGTACCGCGGAGGTCGCGCGAGGTGAGCAAGTGTTCCAGCGCTTCTGTGCTTCCTGCCACGGCGATGTCGCGGTCAGTGGGGGAGTGCTGCCGGATCTCCGCTATTCAAGCACTCTGGGCAACGAGCAATGGTTTTCAATTGTGCTGGGAGGGATGTTGAAGTCGAATGGAATGGTTTCGTTTGCAAAGGAATTGTCACACGAGGACGCCAAAGCGGTTCGGTCTTACGTGATCTTCCGGGCGAACCAGACCCTGGCGGAGCAAGCTAGCTCCGCGGCGAAGGCAAAGCCAACGCTACAATAGAGGTTGCCCGCTTTATCGCAGCGGAATGCGATTCACTTAAGCGCGTTTCAGTTCTCTGATTGGGGCATGGACTCCGCCCGCGTTCCCGGGATTGCAAGCTGGCCTCGCCTTTCGACGCTCGCCCCCAGCCCGGTCCAGCGACCGGGGCTGTAGCCAATCGAATACTCTCCGAAAGCGCCTTGACCGTAGGCGCCAGTACGATTCCGCTGAGGTGATCGAAGACAGTGTTCGAACACCGGTTCTCTCATCGCCAGTCCGTGATCGTGCAATCGCGAGCGAAACAGCCCCCGGAACCGTGTGCTACTCACGACCCTTGAATCCTCCCCTTCCACAAGGCGCGCATTTTTCCGTCAACCAGGCTAGGCTGCAACATCCAGAACCCGCAGTCGAAGTCGACATGACGGAAGCTGCTCCGTCCCCCTGACTACAAAGGAGCGGTGACGGCTCTCACTCAAGAAACTGTTTGTGGGCAGGTTCCGTTTCGGCTACTCTTACGCCCGTTCAGACTAGGGGAGATGGGCAACAGAAAGGCAGCCGTGAGTCAGGAGGTGGGCTTTGTATCACAGTGACGTGGTGGGAAGTTTGTTGCGTCCGACTCGTCTTAAGGAAGTCCGCGAACTGCACGAAGCACATCGGCTCAGCGAAGCGGAGTTCAAACGGGCGGAGGACCGCGCGGTCGACGATGCGATTGCGCTGCAAATGCGAGCCGGCGTAGAGGTCCTTACGGACGGCGAACTACGGCGCTATGCATTTTACGGCCAGCTCGTCGATGCCGTGGAAGGCTTCGACAAGTTTGGCGGCTGGGCGATTCCTTTCCGCAATGAGAAGGGCGAGGAACTGGTCATCCCACGGCCGGTAGTGGTCTCCAAGTTGCGGCGCAAGCGCCCCATGTGCGCCGAAGAATTTACCTACTTGCGGGCGCGGACCAATCATCCTGCTAAGACGACACTTATCAGCGCGCAGCAGGCGGCCGCATACTACGACCGCACGAAATCGACGGCCGCATATCCGACCATCGACGCTTATCTCGCAGACTTGGTGGATATCTTGCGGGATGAGGTTGCCGAGTTGATTCGCTTGGGCTGCACATATATCCAGTTCGATTCGCCGCAGTACACCGCCTTGCTGGATCCTCAGCTGCGCGAAGGATATCGCCAGCGAGGCAACGATCCTGACCGTCTGTTGAACATCTCGATTGAGATGGACAACGCGGTGATCGGGAACCATCCCGGCATCACTTTTGGGTTACACCTCTGCCGGGGAAACAATCAAAGCAGGTTCTACGCTTCGGGCGACTACGGTCCGATCACGAAGGTATTTCGCAACACGAGGTTCCGACGCTTTCTTCTCGAGTATGACGATGCGCGTTCCGGCGGCTTTGAGCCGCTCGCCCAAGTTCCCCCCGATCGGACGGTCGTTCTCGGCTTGGTCAGTTCGAAGACCGCGGTGCTGGAAAGCAAAGAAGAACTGAAGCGCCGCATCGAACAAGCCTCGGCCTTTATCCCTTTGGAGCGGCTGGCGCTAAGTCCTCAGTGTGGTTTTGCGTCCACCATGGAAGGCAACCTGTTGACTATGGAGGATGAGGAGGCAAAGTTGTGCTTGGTTGCCGAGACAGCACAGGAAGTATGGGGCAAAGCCACGGTCGAGACACGGTTGCGCGCCTAGCATGAAGGCCAGCATTCTTGGGGCCATGTCAAGGCGCTCGGCCGCAGTGAATGCCGGCTGAGACCGGTGTTTTGGCGGATGAGCCGGAGTAATGCCGGTACCGTAAGCATGGCGAATCGTAACAGCTACAACGAGTCGCTGCAGGCTATATAGCTGGCACACCCTCAGGGCTCCCACTGCCAGTCTTGATAACGCCGGCGGAGTTCTGTCTTCCAGAGCTTGCCTGTCGACGTATGGGGGAGTTCATTCACGAAGACAAAGCCGTCGGGAAGCTGCCACTTGGCAAACTTCACAGACAGGAACGCACGTAACTCTTCCGCCGCAAGATTGGCGCCCTCCCTGGGCACGACAATCGCCAGCGGACGCTCCTGCCACTTGGGATGAGGTATGGCAATCACCGCTGCTTCACGGACTGCCGGGTGCGCGACCAACGCATTCTCCACGTCGACCGAGCTGATCCACTCTCCGCCGGACTTGATAAGGTCCTTGGTTCGGTCGGCGATCCTGAGGTACCCCTCCGCGTCAACCGTGCCCACGTCGCCAGTGCGAAACCAGCCATCGTCGGTCCACTTGCTTTCCTGTGCCGGCAGGTTGTAGTAATTAGCTGCAACCCAGGGACCACGCAACTGGATTTCACCCAGCGTCTGGTTGTCACGCGGAACTTCACCCGCCTCGTTCACCACGCGCATGTCAACCAGGGGCACCGGAAGACCGGCCTTGGCGAGTACGGAATACTTGTCCTCTTGAGACCAATCGCGCATGTGGGCCTTCAGCTGATTGGTGGTGGCCTGAGGGCTGCTTTCCGTAAGACCCCATCCCTGCTGCAGGCGAATGTGGTACTGGTCGAGCTTGCGGATCAGCGCCGGCGGTGGGGATGCACCTCCCACGAGAACCCGCATGGGAGAGATTTTGTGGCGGCCAGGATACTTCTCCAGATGTTCGATGACACTGAGCCAGATCGTCGGTACGCCCGCGGCAACGGTAACCTGCTCTGCTTCGCAGAGGTCGAGCAGGCTTTCGGGATCTAGGTAGGGGCCGGGGAGTAGGAGTTTGCACCCCACCAGCGCTGCGGCATAGGGCATTCCCCAGCCGTTGACGTGGAACATGGAAACTATCGGCAGCAGGACGTCGTGATGACAGATCGCATAGTTGTCGGCTGTGGTCAGCAGGAAAGTGTGTAGAAACACCGAGCGGTGGGTATAAACCACACCCTTGGGGACGCCGGTTGTGCCCGAGGTGTAGCACATGCATGCGGCCTCAGTCTCGTCGAGGTTGGGATACTGGAAATTACCGGTCGCTGTCCCCAGAAAGTCCTCATAGCTATCCCACCCTTCGGGAACGCTGTTGCCGGTCAACGGAACCACAATGACACGCTCGAAATGAACGGCATCTCTAAACTTCTGATAAAGAGGCAACAGAATGTCGTCTACGATGAGAAAGCGGCTGGCCGCATGATTGGCGATGTAAGCGATGTCGTTTGGCGCAAGGCGCAGATTCAGAGTGTGCAGGACTCCTCCAGCTACCGGGATACCAAAGTAGGCTTCCAGATGCGCATAATGGTTCCACATCAAAGTGGCGACGCGGTCTCCGCGCTGCAGGCCGGCTCTTCGAAGGGCCTCGGCCAAAGCGCGAGAACGACGATAGAAATGGCTATAGGTGTACCGATGCAGCGAGCGGTTGGGGAGCCGCGAGAGAACTTCTTGTTCCGGGAAGAGCTTGCCTGCACGCTCCAGGATGTGAATGAGCGTCAGCGGATAGTGCATCATGGTGCCCTGCAGCGTCACACTCCTACCCTCAACTGGAGCGGCGAAGAACGGCAAAAAGAGCTCTTAAGACTACGCCATCGCAACCGCCACCCGGAAACAACAGTCAAACCTGGCCATAATGATATAGGGAGGACTGGCAATTTTTGGCTTGTGGATGGAAGCCCGCGTTCGGTAGAGTGCGACCGCAGCGCGTGAAAGTGCGCACACGGGCAGCTTGACCTATGCGGACTGCAGAATACCTCGACAGGAAGATCGAAACGGCTAGCTTGAAGCAGATCCGGGAACTGCAACACGTCAAGCTCTCCTCCCAGTTCAACTATCTGTTTACACGAAGCCAGTTTTACCAAGAGAAACTCGCAGCTGTGGGTCTGCGGCGGAGGGACTATCGACGGCTGAGCGACTTACAGCGCTTCCCATTCACCACCAAGGACGAGTTGCGCGAAAGCCAGGCGAGATGCCCGCCTCTGGGGAGCCACATCGCCGCGGACATGAAGGATGTCATCCGCGTGCATAGCTCCACGGGCACGACCGGCCGGCCAAGCTTTGTCGGGATCACCCGCCGCGACGCGAGAGTATGGACGCGGCTGACGGCGAGATCCTTCTACACCCAGGGGCTGCGTCAGTCCGACATCGTCATCCATGCCGCTGGCCTTACTTTATTTGTTGCCGGCCTCTCCTCCAAAGACGCCATCGAATCGGTGGGGGCAACATTCGTCCCCATTGGCACGGGCGCGTCCGAGAAGGCGCTGATGGCCATCCAGCTCCTAAAGGCTAATGCCATGCATTGCACTCCTTCTTACGCCACCTATTTTGCGGACTGGATACGGCGCGAGGCGGGGATCGAACCCGGGGATCTGGGGCTCAGGAAGCTCTTCTGCGGGGCAGAGCCGGGGGCGGGTATTCCAGCGGTTCGCGCCCGGCTGGAGCACGATTGGTGCGCTCGTGTGACCGAGGGCCTGGGAAACGCCGATATGGCGCCGATTATCTTCAGCGAATGCGCAGAGCAGTCGGGGATGCATTTCAATGGACCCGATTTTGTGCTGGCGGAGATCATCGATCCCGAGAGTGGGGAGAGCCTCTCGGTCGAATCCGGGGTAAAGGGTGAGCTGGTATACACCAGCCTTCAGCGGGAGTGCGTTCCGCTTGTGCGTTTCCGCACCCGAGATCACGTTGAAATCATGGGTACGTGCTGTGCATGCGGACGGACAGGCTTTAAGCTGCGCTGTATCGGGCGCACCGACGATATGCTGATCGTGCTCGGTGTCAATGTGTTCCCTTCGGCAGTCAAGGATGTGGTTGCAAGCTTCCATCCGCGGACGACGGGGGAAATTCAAATCTTATTGGAAGCGCCCGGTCCGAACGTCGCCCCGCCATTGAAGGTCATCGCCGAACGTGCGGCTTCCTCCGGACCGGAGTCCACCCTCAGACAAGAGATCGAGCGCAAGATCAAAGCAGCGCTGAGCGTTGCGACGTCCGTCGAACTGGTTCCGGCTGGAACCCTGCCTCGCTACGAGATGAAGGGACAGTTGGTACGGAAGTCGTACGAAGCGAGGATCTGATCTCGAGCCGGGCAGAAACCGCAGCGAAGAATCTAAGGGATCACGCAAGAACAAGTTTACAGTTGCGGCTTGATAGTGTAATTCCACTCGGGCAGCGTTTCGTGGGGCTGTAATCGAAGGGAAGCGATTTGATCCGAGGTCGGCTTGAGACCGCAAGGATAATAGTGCCGGTCAAG
>DASPST010000096.1:0-5546 GCA_035623795.1 Terriglobales bacterium | reverse complement strand
GTGATCGGGCGCGATCATCTGGACTGCGGTTCGGTGGCGTCGCCCTTCCGGGAGACCGAAGGCATGAGAGACGGCTCGGACGCGGTTGCCGACTGGCCTATATTGAATGCGCTGCTGAATACCGCCGCGGGCGCGTCCTGGGTGTCGGTGCACAACGGCGGCGGCGTCGGCATCGGATATTCGCTGCACGCCGGGCAGGTGACCGTGGCCGACGGAACCGAGATGATGGCCAGGCGCATCGAGCGCGTGCTGACTACCGATCCGGGCATGGGAATTATTCGCCACGTGGATGCGGGGTATGAGGAAGCGAAGCAGTTTGCGGACAGGACGGGCGTGCGCATCCCCATGCAAGAGCGATGAACCCCCGCCCAGACGCAGGGTAGTTGTCCCTCACTTCAGCGATCGACCGATAACGACCGAGTTCGAAGATGAGGTAAGAGCGATGTCTCTTCATTTGCTTCAACATCGCTTCCCCGTCGCCGGTTAGAAGAGCTGACGGGTATCTTTCGTCCGCCAGCAAATGGCCGCCAGTTTGGCTGAGTGCCCGTTCGTGAACCTGAAGAATTCCTGTGCGATCTAAGCGGTGTGCAGCAGTGAACTGCGAGGAACCTGCCAGACGACGGCTCGCAGGCTCGTGAAGCGGAGAATCATTGTCGGTTTGCCGGTGAACCAGCGCTTGACGTTTGCGCTGCAAAACCGACTTTTTCGCAACCTGTTACACTTTCTGCCGGCGTGGTCGCATCGACAAAATCAAGTTATCGTGCCCCGTGTCCTCTACTGCTGGTCGACATCGGCCAGCTCCTGACCCTGCGTTCGGCCTTCGGCAACGGCGGCCCGCGTCGCGGCCCCTATCTAGGCGACCTGGGCATCCTCGAAAAGGCTTCCGTCCTCTGTCTTGGCGGCAAGATCGTTTCCGTCGGCCGTACCCGGGATGCCCTCCATGATCCCTGGCTCGTAAAAAATCGCAAGCAGGTCATGGAGATCGACTGTGCGGGCCAAGTAGTCGTCCCGGGATTTGTCGACTCCCACACCCATCCGGCGTTCCTGACGCCCAGGCTGGTCGACTTCGAGAGGCGTGCCGCCGGCGCCACCTACGAGCAAATCGCCCAGGCCGGCGGCGGCATCCCCTCCAGCATCGATCCGGTGCGCAGGGCAGGGAAGACCCTCCTGGCCGAGAAGGTCCGCCTTGCCTTGCATGAAATGGCCGAGCAAGGGACGACGACCGTGGAGGCCAAGTCTGGTTACGGCCTTACCCTCGACTCCGAGCTGAAGTCGTTGGAGGCCATTCGCCACGCCGCCTCGCACTGGCCCGGCACGGTTGTGGCAACCCTGCTGGGGGCCCACGTTGTCCCACCAGAGTACCGGGAACGCTCATCAAAGTACCTCGACATGGTCTGTAGAGAGATGATTCCGCAGGCCGCCCGGCGGAGGCTCGCTCACTTCGTGGACGTGTTTTGCGAGCGTGGGGCGTTTACCCTAGAAGAAACGGAGAAAATCTTCCAGGCCGCCGAGGCCAATGGCTTGGCGGTCCGCGCGCATGTAGGGCAGCTCTCTCACATCGACCTGCGCCGGCTATTGCGTTTCAGCCCGGTTTCCTTCGATCACATGGACCACGTCCGCGACGAGGACATTTCTCACTTGGCCCGGCACGACACTGTGGCGACATTACTACCCGGGTCGAATTACTTCCTGGGTCTGGAGATGTTTCCTCCCGCACGCCAGTTGATCGACAGCGGGGTACCGGTGGCGCTCGCGACCGATTACAATCCAGGGAGCTCTCCCACAGCCAGCATGCCCTTCGTGCTGTCGCTGGCTTGCACCCATATGCAGATGTCGCCGGCCGAGGCGATTGCCGCCTCTACCATCAACGGTGCTTATGCGTTACGGCTGCAGGACAGGAAAGGATCGGTGGAGGCCGGGAAGGACGCGGACCTGGCTGTATTTGAGGTCAATGACTATCGCGAAATCGCTTACTGGTTTGCCTCGAATCGTTGCGCCTTCACCATCTTGAACGGGGTGTTGGTGGCATCCGGTGGTTTCGTTGCAGTGGGGTGAACGCCCGTGCAATGAACCGCTGAGCGATTTAAGGATCGGTAGGCTTGTGTGAGCGGGCTTGGGTATGGCCAGATGCGGCGAACGAACTCTGAGGTTTCAATTTCAATCTGAGGACAGAATGAGACGGATCCTTGCATTCATAACATTTTTCACACTGGTCGCTTCCTTCGCCTCCGCCCAGCGCCTGCCGCAACTGGCGGTCCCCGAGAACTACAAACTCAGCTTCGCCCCCGACTTCGACAGGGACAACTTCGCTGGCGACGAAACCATCCAGATCCGTGTGGTCCAGCCCACGTCGCAGATCATCCTGAACGCGGCCGAAATTCAGCTCGGCGATGCCACCATCAGCAGCGCCGGCCTGACCCAGCCCGCCAAGGTCACCGTCGAGAAGGAAAAAGAGATGGCAACGCTCACCTTCGAGAAGACCATCGAACCCGGGCCTGCCAGCGTACACCTCAAGTACACCGGCCTCCTTAACAGTGCGCTGCGCGGCTTTTACCTGGGCCGCGACAGGGAAGGGCGCAAGTACGCCGTCACCCAGTTCGAGCCCACCGATGCCCGCCGCGCCTTTCCCTGCTTCGACGAGCCCGCGTACAAAGCCACCTACGAAATCACGGTCATCACCGACAGCGGTCTTGCCGCGATTTCCAACGCCAAGGCGGTGTCTGACACCCCCGGTCCGGTCGAAGGCAAACACACCGTGAAGTTCGCCCCCACCGCCAAGATGTCGTCCTACTTGGTAGCCATGGCGGTTGGGCGGTTCGAGTACGCCGAAGGCGAAGCTGACGGGATCCCCATTCGCGTCTACGGTACTCCCGGCACCCAGCCCTATGACACCTACCCGCTGGAAGTGGCTGAGCAGTGCATGAAGTATTACAACCACTACTTCGGCATAAAGTACCCCTTCGAAAAGCTGGACTTGATCGGCCTTCCCGACTTCGCCGCCGGCGCCATGGAGAACACCGGCCTTATCACCTTCCGCGAAGTCATCCTCCAGCTTGATGACAGGCAGGCCTCCGTCGGCCTGCACAAGGAAGTCGCCGTCGTCATCGCGCACGAGATGGCGCACATGTGGTTCGGCGATCTGGTCACGATGCGATGGTGGGATGACATCTGGCTGAACGAGGGCTTCGCTACCTGGATGGAGAGCAAGGCCGTGGGCGCCTGGAAGCCAGAGTGGCACATGGATGAGGATGAGGTGCGTGACACAGCGGACACGCTCAACGTCGATTCCCTCAAGAACACGCGCCCCATCCACCAGACCGCCGAGACTCCGGCGCAGATCGAGGAGCTGTTTGATGGCATCGCCTACGGAAAGGCAGCCTCCGTCCTCCGCATGCTCGAAGCCTATCTCGGACCCGACGCATTCCGCGCTGGCGTCGACGAATACCTTAAGCGCCACTCCTACGCGAACGCCACCGCCGATGATTTCTGGAAAACCTTGGCCATGGTCTCCCAACGACCTGTCGACCAGATCATGCCCAGCTGGGTTCAGCGACCCGGGGCCCCTATGGTCAGTGTCAAGACACACTGCGCCGGCAAATCGACCACAGTCACACTCTCCCAGACGCGCTACTTCTACGATCGCGTCCTGTTCAATGCCGGTAGCCCCGAGGTTTGGCAGGTTCCCGTGTGCATGAAGAAAGGTGGAGGGGGCAAGGGTTCAGAGAAGTGCGTGCTGCTTGGAAGCCGGCATGAGAATTTTGAGTTTCCTGGCTGTGCCCCCTGGGTGATGGCGAATACTGAGGGCAAAGGCTATTACCGCTCCGGCTACTCCCCTGACATGATGCGCTCTATGAACCTCGATTTAGAGAATGAACTGACGCCAGCCGAGCGCATCGTGCTGCTGAGCGATTCCTGGGCGGCTGTGCGCATCGGGCGCCAGCAGATCGGCGATTACCTCTCCCTCGCCGAAGGCTTGCAGGCGGACCGTAACCGTGCCGTGCTCGAGCAGGTCACCACCCAGCTGGATTTCATCAGCGACAAGCTGGTGACTGACCGCGACCGTTCCCAGTATCAGTTCTGGGTGCGACGCCTGCTCACTCCTGCCGCGCGCGACCTGGGGTGGCAGCCGAAGCTCGGGGAAAGCGATGAAACCCGCAGCCTGCGGGCCCGCGTCATGTACTCCCTAGGGTATGCTGGCCGCGATCCCGAAGTTCTCGCCGAGGCTCGCCGGCTGACGGATCAGGTCCTCGAGAATCCCGCGTCGGTCGACCGTACCATCGCCTTCACCGCCTTCAAGCTCGCTGCCCTGAACGGCGATGCCGCGCTTTACGACCAGGTCTACGACCGCCTCCAGAGCAAAGACGCAACACCCGAGGAGTACTACCTGTACTTCAGCACGTTGTCCCAGTTCAGCGATCCCAAGCTGCTCGAGCGCACTCTACAGTTTGCCGTCTCGGCGCAGGTTCGCACCCAGGACACGCTGGGGTTGATCGCCGACGTCATGCGAAATCCGGCAGGCACCGCGCTGGCCTGGGACTTCGCACGCAACCACTGGGCCGACATCCAGAAAGTCGGCGGCGGTTTCACCAGTGGAGAAGTGGTGGCAGCCACTGGTTCGTTCTGCGATCCCCAGTTGCGCGATCAGGCAACCGACTTCTTCTCCGCTCACCAGGTGCCCACTGCGGAACGCACCCTCAAGCAGGCGGTCGAGCGCATCAACTATTGCGTGGACCTCAAGTCGCAACAGACTCCGCAACTTTCCGCCTGGCTCGGTCAGCACGGAGCCGCGTCAGGCAGGTAACCGCGCTTGCCCGCTCCATCCGGTTTCGCTGGCGGAGGACGCTTCCCGACTGCAGGTCGGTCGAGCTAACAGGGCAAACGCTTCCTTCGTGAAATGCCCCCCCTCTTACCTTGCTTTGGAGTGAATGTCCCGCGTTGCTATAATCTCTAACGGGTGTTGTGCAGTCGGCGACCGACGAAGCCCAAGAACATGTTTTTAACGTTCCTCCGCGAGGCTCGCGCCGTAAGTGGCCAGGTAGCTCAGGTGGTAGAGCGCAGCCCTGAAAAGGCTGGCGTCGGCGGTTCAACTCCGTCCCTGGCCACCATTGTTATCAGTCATTTAGCTATCCTAGTTCGCTTCGCTTAATGTGGGTCGCAACCCACAATAACCAAGAAAATGTGGGTGTTAAGCCTACATCGTTTGTGTGCTCTCTGGTTTCGCCTCCGCCAGCGACGTCTTCGAGTCCTTGGTTAGCAACTGCTGCATCACCCAGCCCTGCGCCTCGATCTTTGCCGGTGTCGTGGAGCGGGCGTAGGCGTCGAGTGTGATCAGGGGGCTAGAGTGTCGCAACAACTCCTGAACTAGTCGGACATCACTTCCGTTTGCAACCAATGCACTGGCTAGCGTAGTGCGTCTAACGCTTCTTTACATTTGGCGACCTTCGCAAGGATCCGTTCAACTGAGGTACTCCAGACGAAGACTCGCGGATTTTGGTTGTGGTTGTCGATGTAGTCGTTGATCGCATGAACACCCGGGTGCTTGTGGG
>DASPST010000090.1:0-23600 GCA_035623795.1 Terriglobales bacterium | reverse complement strand
ATGATCTCGGTGTCGGTCTCGGTGGTAAAGTGGTGACCTTCTTCGCGCAGCTTCTTCTTCAGGCTGAGGTAGTTTTCCACGATGCCGTTGTGGACGACGACGATCTTGCCGCTGCAGTCGCGGTGCGGGTGGGCGTTCTCTTCGGTGGGGCGGCCGTGCGTGGCCCAACGGGTATGGCCGATGCCGTACGTGCCATCCAGCGGCTTGAGGCGGATCGTCTCCTCGAGGTTGCGCAGCTTGCCTTCGGCACGGCGGATCTCGAGGCTGCCGCCGTTTCCAGCGACAGCAATTCCGGCTGAGTCATAGCCGCGATATTCGAGGCGCTTCAACCCGTCGAGGATGACGGGTACGACCCGCTTCTTGCCGACGTAGCCGACAATGCCGCACATGTGGGACCACTCCTTGCCATTCCGGCCTGGGCCGGAAACCTGCCGCTCTGCACTGCCAGGGCGGTGGGCTGGTGCCCGTCCTCCTGCAGGAGCCGGCGCGTGCCCGGTGCTCCGGGAGAGTCAGTCTTCGAGGGAGTAACGGTACTCCTCAATCACCGGGTTGGTGAGGACTTCGCGTGCGATACGATCAATCTCAGACTGGGCCTCGTCCCGGCTGAGGCTGCTGTCCAGCTTGAGTTCAAAATACTTGCCCTGGCGGACGTCCGCCAAGCCTTTGTAACCCATCTTCTGCAGCGCTCCCTGGATAGTCTTGCCCTGAGGATCGAGAACGCTCTGTTTGAGGGAAACGTAGACGAAGGCTTTCATGGGCATCGGGACTGATTATACGGCATCGGGCGCGGATCTCCGGCAGGGTTTCCGAAGAGGAGGTCCGATTGGGGGACGGTTACGGCGGGGATGTCTCGAGCCGGCGCTCGAGTTCGGCAAGCGCCTGTTCGAGCATGATGCGATGTCGGGGATCGCGGGTTACTGCAAGCTGATCGAGGATACGCTTGCGGGAGAGTTCGAGGCCTTCGCGTTGGCGGAGGCGCGCCGCCTGCTCCGAGGTCAGGCGCTGGTGGGCAGCCTCGGTGAAGGTGGTGTCGACCAGCTGTAACTCCACGGATTTACTCTCCCAGCCGCGGGCCATCCCCACATTATAAGGGGCCGCTGGATTCCCATTTGGATTTGATGAGAGAACTTGAGAATGCCGGTGCGCATAGGCCGCGCCGCAGTGCAAGAATGAATCCCTGTTCACTCCGAGCCACAATGCTCTGACTGGCCGATTCCCCAGTCCACAAAGCCATGAATCTAGAAGTGAAACCCGAGCTGAGCCGTAATGGCGCGCGGCGTGACATAGTGCGTACCGCTGAAGGTGGAAATGAAATTATAAAGGGCGTACTTGTTGGCCAGATTGATGACCGAAACTTGCGCACTCCACTTGTAGCGTTCGCCATGGAAAAGGTTGTCGTCCCCGATAGCGAGGTCGAAAAGATGGCGCGGTGCAATGCGCGGTGGATTGTGGTCGTCGTCTTCGGTGTACGGGGGAGGTATGGACACCAGCGACGATCCGTATTGAGAACCCGGGCACAGGTTGGAACCCAGACTGGAACTGATGGGGACCCCTGTCGGATGGGTTGCACTGGGTGGTAAGGCACGCACGGAGCCGCAAAACAAGCCTGCCTGGAACTGCTGGTCCGGGCTGATGATCGAGGTGTCGACCACAGCCGGCATGCTGGGATCAGTACTGCCCCCGGACCCGTTCGCACAATTCCCGCCGACGCAAGGCACCGGACCCCCCACCAATCCGCTGTCGTAGCGCCAGTTGAAGCCGAGCCAAGGTCCGTTCTTCCACGGTTGGTATTGGATGTGAGTGGTTTGATTGAATTTTTCATCGTGGTCGATGCGGAACACGCCGCCGGGCGCCAAGGGAGTCTCGCCAGCCCCACCAATCTGCGGGTTGAAGAAGCGAGCGGCCACACTGGAGAAGACCACGAGCGCTGAAAATCCGTGAAAGTCAGGCACGCTTACCCGGCCAGCCAACCCCGGGATCTTGGAATTGTGCCACTCGATGGGGAACGTAATCGGTGTGCTCCCGAGGACGCTGAAATCGTAGCCGTTGTGGGTGTACTTCCAGATGTACTCGCCGGAGAAAACCAGGTACTTGCCGAAAGCCTGCTGCAGGCCGGCGTGGAATTCATTGCGCCAGCCGGGACTCAAGGGCGTGGGCGTGGGGGCATTGCAGGCGAGGAGAGGACCCAGAACCGGCGATTCGCACCCGATGCTCGAAAGTACCAGGTTTTCGTTAAACGGAGTTTCCAACACCCGGGCATAGGAGACACGTAGGATGGTGTTGGTTCGCTTGACATTGTAGGAGATCCCCAGACGGGGCTCCGCTTCGCGGTGGGTAGTGAGGCCATTGTAGAAGTCACCCCGCAGGCCGAGGTTCAGTGCCCAGTTTCCTTTGCTGATGGCATCCTGCAAATACAGAGCCAGTTCCTTCACGTCAGCGTGGCCATGAAAGGGAAATAGGGTAGCTCCGGTTCCGACCCGGGTCAGGTCGTAGGGAGCTAGGTCAGTACAGGGCGAGTCTACCGGAACATTATTGAACAGGCAGGGACTGCCGTTGGCGTCCTTGAGCCCGGCCAGGTAGGTCGGGTCCACGATGCCCAGGCGGTCGTTCTCAGTGAGGAACGTCTGCTGATATACGGCTCCCGCCTTGAGGTTATGAAGTCCTCTTACAAAGGACAAGCTGGAACGAATCCCCGCGTTGGTGAGTGTCCGATCCTGGCCCACGGTCTGCGACTGGAGAAAGGGGGCAAAGTCGGAAAAGGGATTTGCACTGGGATAATAGTTGTACTGGTCCCGTCGCACGTATGCTCCCACCGTGAACAAGGTGTTGGAGCTGACCAATCGAGTCCACGCGGGAGCGATGTTGAAGGTCTTGATCTGTGAGCGCTGGTCGGCCGGGCCCACTCGAAGCCCGTCCGGGCCGACGCCGTTCGAGAAACCGGGATCCACCAGTCCCTTCCAGCCAGTGGCATCCTGCGCATCGAATGAGTTCGGCGTCTGGAACCACGATCGAGTAAACCCAAGGTTCACGTGCAACGAATCTTTGCCAGTAGGCTGAAAATCAACACGATCGAAGATGTTCTCTTCATTTCCCTTGTCGTGCATCACGACGAATTCCGGTGGATCAAGGAAGCGGCCGCTGTTAAGTGCGTTGGCTGCGATGAAGTTGCCCCAGTTCTGGCCACCGTAAGCGAGGTTGAAATCCACATTCGAGGTTCCAAAGCTTCCATAAGATGCGGTCACGGCGCCAGTCGGGGGCTTGACACCCTGGCCGGAGCGCGTGGTCACGTTGATCACCACGCTGGTCTTGTCGCCAAACTCGGCCGGAGGGGCACCCGCAAAGACCTCCATCGATTCAATGGAGTCAAGAGGGATCTGGTTGGAAAAAACCTTGCTCTGCTGGTCCGTGATGGGTTGGCCATCGACCGAGAACGAGTTCTCTGCGTGATCGCCGAGTCCATGGAACAGACCATTGGAGTCGGCGGCGATGCCCGGCGTCGCCAGCGTCACCAGCGAACTTACCGACGACGACTGGCTTTCCAGCGGCAGCTTGTCAAACAAGTTCTTATCCACGTCCGTGTGAAATGTGGAAGTGTTTTCCAGCAGATCTTCCGCACCACCTTCCACGGTTACGGTTTCGGTCGACGCAGCCACCTGCAAAATGATTTGCAGGCTTACGGGCACCGCAGAGCGTACATCCACATCTTGCGAGTAGGAAGCGAACCCTTGGGCTGCGACCGTGAGGTGGTACGGATTAAACGGAACATTGGGGATGGTAAATCTCCCGGCCGGGTCGCTCGCGGTGCTTTGTGCGAAGGCACTAACCGGGTTCCGAATCTCGACGGTGGCATGGGGAACCACCGCGCCGGACGAATCGGTCACGACGCCCGAGATGGTCGAGCTGCCGCCGGATTGCGCCGGCAAGGGTGCACCGCTCAACATACCCAACACAAACACTGCAGAAATCAACACTGATGAATTGCACTTGCGGCTGAGCATCGCTCCTCCTTCGCGGGGACTGAGAGTAGGTTCGAAAGCTAGGAGTGAGTGGTTCTCTCAGACCGCGGGCGGAGGACGGATGGACAGCGAGTGAACGAGCAGGAGGGTTTGGGTAGCGGGATCCTTCGCCGGCGTCGCCACGGACCGCGCAAAGAGCGGAGCCACCTGATAGCCAACTGTGGCTATCGCGCCTGAGTGAATGATGGAGCAGACCGAGCAATCGTGGTTGTCGGGTGCCGAACTGGCGGAATGAAGGTGGGTAGCCTGAACGCCCGCCAACGCGAGCATGAGACACACGCACACCACGGAGATCACTCGCACTGAGGGGGGAGCAATCTTCGGGCTACGCTCGTCAGGCATGTGAAACCAACCCTCCCACACTGCCTTGAGGAATTGTACCGCAACCGAGTGACGCCCGGGTGTCTGGAGGTCCATGACCCTCCGTCTCATGCAGAGCAGAAAAGCTGCGTTGCGGGGGGAGGCGTCCCTCATCCGTCAGGCAATGCCGAGGGAGTGGTTCGGGCAAGACGAAGCGCTTCACAGACCGAACAGTTCCCTCATGCGCTTGGTCTGGGCACGGCTGACCGGAATCTCAGAGTGTTTCTTGTCATCCAGGCGGAGCTGGTACGAGCTCTTAAACCAGGGGACGACCTCCTTGATGTGGTTGATGTTGACCAGGTAGGAGCGATGAGCACGCCAGAACAGGTTGGGATTGAGGCTGTCGAGCAGTTCCTCCAGGGTGCGGCAGTTGGACTGGCCTTCGGCGCCATTGGGACCGGCGGTGGCGACGGTAATGACGCCGTCTTCAATGGAGGCGAAACAGATGTCCTTCTGATCAACCAGCAGGAGACGGCCCCCGGACTTGATGAGGATCTTGGCGGCAGGTTTGAGCTTCTGAGCCTCAAGCATGCGGACCAGAGTTTCAAACTTGTCAGCGGGAGCGCCGCTGGATTCCATCTTGGCCCGCGCCTTTTGCACGGACTGGGCGACGCGCTTCTTGTCGAAGGGCTTCAGCAGGTAATCGACGGCGTTCACTTCGAAAGCCTTGACGGCGTACTGATCAAAGGCCGTGGCGAAGACGATTTTGGGAAGGGGAACCTTCTTGTCGAGCAACTTCTTGATCACACCAAAGCCGTCGAGGCCGGGCATCTGTACGTCGAGAAAGACCAGGTCGGGATTGTGCTCGCGAATGAGGTGGATCGCTTCCAGGCCGTTCTTGCCCTGAGCGACGACGTTGACATCGCCTACCCCCTTCAGCAGGAAGGCGAGTTCATCCCGGGCGAGTTGCTCGTCATCGACGATTACTGCGGATAACGACATAGATCGACGCTGCCAGTGCTCGCAAGCGAAGTATAGTCAGCGGGTTGGGAAAGGGTCAACGCCAGCCAGCGAGGAGGGAAAGACAGGCCTCCAGAGCATCCTTAAACAAAAAGCGAAAGGGGTCAGCCCCTGCCTCTGGGGATGTTGCGGTCCGAGAGTCGTTGCCGCAAATACTGCCTTGGACACAGGCTATGGACGTATGCATCTCAGCAGAACGAGGAGTTCGCACTGAGGGGCTCGACCGTTCCCGCGATTGCGAAGGCGCTCGACGTGTCCTTGCCCTACGCCACGCAAATCCGGGCGGGGCGATGCCGCCCGCATCCGAGGCATTGGTAGGCACTGGCAGAAATAGCAGGAGTCAATACCTAACATGTCGCTAGTCCCAATGTGCAAATTGCTTGCAAAACACCGATCAGTACTAATCCGCTCGGCATATTTGGATGACTAGTTGCACACCTTTGCGTGGCATTCAATCTAAAAAGTCCATTTTAGGGCTACGACTACTTGGCGGCTGTCTCGGAAAAAAGCTGTTACCCCGGGGACTGTCTGGCTGTCCGAGCTCTTCCCGTGCCCTGTAATGGTGAGCCAGACGATGAAGTTCCTCATAAACGAGGGGGATCAACCGCTCGAGCGCGCTGCCATCCTCAGATCCCCACGCCTGCAATAAGCGGGTAATGTCGTGGGCGACCGCAGGCTTGCTCTCCCCACCACCAGCCATAAACGCCCCAGCGACAGTTGCAGGTTTTCTCTCGAATTCCCGCATTAAGAGACAGGGGGCGTGGAGCATGGGCCACCCGGACGCATTCGACGTACACGGATGAGAACGCGGTCCAGCATGGATTCAAAGCGTGGCCAGAGAAGGAAAACTGACACAGAGTGAGTCGTTTCTCAATTTATTCGTCAGCCAAAAGGCGAGGAGGGCGGTATGACGCTCCGAGAGAAAGTATCCCTGTGCATGTCTATTTTCTTGATCGAACTGGCTCTGGGCTGTGGCGGAAGGTCGAGTTCCGGATCGCAATCAAGCCAGACGGACAATGCCACTGTGATTCTAACGCCGGCTACGGCCAGTATCTATCCCGGGATGACTGCGCAGTTTAAAGCGCAGGTGGTGGGTCAGAGCAGTCAGGCTGTGAAGTGGAGTCTGGATCCTGGTGCGCCTGGCACGATCGACAGTACTGGACTTTACACCGCACCACAAACCGCGTCTGGGGGAGGATCCTTTCGGGTGATTGCCACCAGTGAAGCGGTCCAGAGCGGACAGGGCTACGCAAGGCTAACCATACTGGCGCCTCAAGTGACTATTGTTCCGTCCGCCGTCACACTGGGCCCTAGCGGGACACAGACATTCATAGCGACGGTAAAAGGGCTGGCGAATGCGAATGTGACCTGGACAATGCAGGAAGCGGACGCTGGGTCGGTAAGCAGCCAAGGCTCTTATACCGCTCCTCCCCGCACAGGGTTCTTTCACCTGGTCGTCACCAGCGTTGCGGACGCGACCGTAAGTGGGAGCGCTACCATTACGGTGACCACCTCTGCGGGCAGATTCATGCCCACTGGGAGTATGCAGCACGCGCGCGGCTTTCACACTGCGACCTTGCTTCCCGATGGTAAGGTCCTGATAACCGGCGGAGCCTATCGAACAAACCCCTCGATCCCCATTCCCTGCTACGGGGGAATGCCGTCCGCTGAACTCTATGATCCGCTGACCAGCTCCTTTACTGCTGTGGGGAACATGACCGCGCCACGCTACAATCACACCGCTACCTTGCTCCTGACCGGACAAGTGTTGGTAACCGGAGGTATTGGGGTCATTACTTCTCTCCCGGACTGTGATGACGGTGGCATTCCTCCAGTCTGGAGCAGCGCGGAACTCTATGATCCTTCCCATGGCTTGTTTGGAACTAAGGGGAGCATGACTGCGGCACGTGTAGGGCACACAGCAACCCTGCTGCCTGGAGGCAAGGTGCTGATTGCGGGTGGAAATGACGAGAATTTCGTCGGTACTACAACCGCGGAAATCTACGACCCGCAAGCAGAAACATTCAGTTCGACTGGAGATATGAGCACACGTCGCTCCGGCCACACTGCTACTGTGCTGGCCAATGGCAAAGTGCTCATTGCCGGTGGTATCGAATCTGGTGATCAGCCATTTTCGGGGACAGCCACCTTTAAGGCGGAAATATACGACCCAAATACTCGCACCTTCAGCCCCACTGGCAACATGACAACTGCCCGTGCGGGGCATACTGCAACGCTTCTTGCCACAGGACTGGTCCTCATTGCCGGAGGTTCTGATCTTCCGACTGCAGAACTCTACGACCCTACTACGGGCTCCTTCTTGCGCACTGGGGACATGGGGCAGCCGCGCAGTTCGCAGACAGCCACCTTACTCCCCAATGGCACCGTGCTTCTCGCCGGCGGAAGAGATTCGACCGCAGAAATCTACGACCCGTCCACCGGCTTGTTCACTATTACGGGCGGCATGGAGACTGGGCGCGTTGGGCACACAGCAACTCTGCTGCAAAATGGCAAAGTGCTCGTGTCCGGAGCACAACAGTCTCGCAGCTTGTTTCTTGCGACTGCGGAGCTGTACAAATGATTGCAGAACAGAATGGTGAGCGCGGAAGGAGTGAATCAGCCCGAGAAAGTAACTTCAGACGCGGGTCTATACCTGGACCATCCCCCCTCCCGACCCCACTCATCGCCTCCTGCCCAAGCACCGTCATAGTGAAACGGAGTGACAAGATACTCCCAACCGACTTTCGCTTTCTGTTCAGGGCGCTCTGGGGGCCTTACTTTCCCTCCTCGCGTCAACGCGAGCCAGGGATAGGCTACAGCGCAGTCCCAAACTGAGCTCCCTATAGGTTGTGGTCGGCGTTTCGGTGAGAAAGCGGAAGAACTTCGATCAGCGCCCGGTGCACCACGGGAGAAGCAGGGCGGAGGGTGCACGAACAGATCAGTTGCCTGCGCCGATTCCGGGTCTCGCAACCAAAAACGAGCGCCGGTTCATGATCCGTTCCAGCTCAAGAGGCACATTGGGATTGAGTCGCATGTCTAGCCTGGGAGTGAGTTCCAAAATGGCGTGGAATATCAGCGCCGCCGTACCGCCCTGTATGGGAAATGTGCCGGTCGCGATCTTATCGAGGACTGCGATGCTTGCCAACGACTGTCATCTGTCTTAGATTATGGGGCTCGCAGCCGTGGAGCTCCAAGCAGTGTCTGAAGAAGGTGACGACCAAGAAGGGGCATCCCCGCCGCCAATCGGGCCGCACCACTCGAGATTTCGGCTCCAGGGACGAACGTGGCTTTTTCAAACTGGTTCTGGACCCTTTCGGTTACTCGCTATTTCCCCGTTTCCGTTCACCCTCGGATCTTTAAACTAGTGGCACCCTGAAGGAGAATTCACAATGCGTGGCTTCCGAACATTTCCGCTGTCAGCCCTGGTGCTTGGATTCTTGTTCAGTGTTCCAGGTTTGGCCGCCGCCCAGGGAACTATCCTCAGCGCGAGCTATGGCTTTGGGAACAGCCGTGTCGACGTAACCAACAAAGTCCAATCCCTGGTCCAACCCAATGGCAGACTCTATTTCCGGATTACGACGGAAGCTTTGGGAGTGAGAGATCCAGCGCCCGGCCGGACCAAAGAACTGCGCATCCAGATGCGGCAGCCGAACGGCCAGATGAGAGATTACCAATTCCAGGAAAAAGGCTATGTTGACATCCAGGTCGGCTTCGCCGGCGGTGCTGGCGGAACGATCACCAGCGCAAGCTATGGGTATGGAAACAGCCGCATCGACGTGGCCAACAAGGTCCAATCCCTGGTCCAACCCGATGGCAGGCTCTATTTCCGGATCACGACGGAAACCCTGGGAGTGAGAGATCCAGCGCCCGGCCGGGCCAAGGATCTGCGAATCCAAGTGCGGCAACTGAATGGCCAGATGAGAGACTACCAGTTTCAGGAGAAAGGGTATGTCGACATTATGGTGGCTGGCGGCGGTCCCGGCCAGCCCGGTACGCCATCACTTCCCAACACGCCCTGGCAAGGCGACCCAGTGGCGACGTGCATCAACGCGGTGCGGGCCCGCATACAGCAGGACTTTGGCAACCAAGTTTCGGTTTACCTGCCGGCAACCGCAGCACGCGTTAACGCCGTGCCGCCGGGACAGTTGTTCGTCCCGGTCACCGGAACCGGGCAGATCACTCCGCCGCGTCAGGCGGTCATCAACACCCAGTACAACTGTCAGATCGACAAGCGCTTCGGCACGGTGAACTCAGTTAACTATTCGAATCCAAATGTGTCGCCACAGCCGCGGTAAGCGATCCGCAGCATAGCATTCGTTATCTCGACCCATACCCGGCGGCCGCCGCCGCTTGATCGAAAGGACGAGAACTCCCGTAATGGTTTCGTGTCTTCCTGAGTATGCTACGTTCCACCAGCCCCTCCAAGAAAGGGAATCTGGACAGTGTTGCGTTTCCCGTTCACAGGACGAAGCACACAAGGCTGGACGGTGAATTCCGGGAGAAAAAACATGAGCAAGAGAAACATTTCGTTTGGCAGTCTGTTGGCAATCGCCCTCCTATGCGGCAGCGTGGGCTTTGCCCAAAGACCGGTCGAGAACATCAATCCCCACAAACACCCTAACCTGGCCGCGGCCCAGCGGTTGTCTCAGGAGGCTTTCGAAAAGATTGCAGCTGCCCAGGAAGCCAACGAATGGGATATGAACGGCCACGCTCAACGCGCCAAGGAATTGCTCGATCAGGTAAACCGCGAACTCAAGGAAGCTGCTGAAGCCGCCAACGAGAGACACCGGTAAATCGTTCGATGCGCCTTGACCGACCTGCCGGGCGCGGATTGGATCCATTCGCGAAACCCTAGAGCGATGCCGGGACCTGATATTTTGGGCGTCGCTAACTCGCTCTTCCCCCATCCCTTCCATCGAAGGGATGGGCTTGCCATTAGCCCAAAGCACGCATCAGCGCGCGGACGTTGTGGTTCGGCGTGATCCGGAGCTCATTGTGGCAATCTGGCCCTCATAGGGCCGCTAAGGTGACTGCTTTCCCCACCGGATCTCCTCCGACTTCCGGCGGCACCAGCCTGGCCACCAGTCCAGGCTTGGCCAAGCCTGGCTCGCCATCCGCTGCCGGGGCCGCGGTGCGATTCCTGGAGATGTAGCGCGGCGTCGGACCCAACGGCCAGGCGGGTGACTATGTCAGGCTACGTTCTCGACTGCCAACGCCATTCCCATGCCGCCGCTGACACAGAGGGTGGCAACGCCGCGCTTTGACTTGCGCTTCAGCATCTCGTGGAGCAGAGTGACGGTGATGCGAGTACCAGTACAGCCGATGGGGTGTCCGAGGGCAATCGCGCCGCCATTGACATTCAGCTTGTCGGGATCAAAGTGCAGTTCGCGGTCACAGGCCAGCACCTGGGCGGCGAAAGCTTCGTTCAATTCCACCAGATCGAACCCTTCGAGCTTCAGGCCGTACTTCTTCTCCAGCTTACGCAGGGCGGGAACCGGGCCAATGCCCATGAGGCGGGGATCTACACCGGCGGAAGTCACGGCCAGAATCCTAACCAATGGTTTGAAGTTGCCCTCATGGACAAAGCTCCCGCTGGCCAAGACAACCGCGGCTGCGGCGTCGGTGATGCCGGACGAATTGCCCGCAGTGATGGTCCCGGTCTTGGCGAAAACGGGAGGGAGTTTGGCCAGTTTTTCCAGGCTGGCATCCGGAAAGGGATGCTCGTCGCGGCTAAAGGTTTGTCGACCTTTCTTGCCTTCCAGCACCACCGGAACGGTTTCTTCCTGAAACCGCTTGGCAGCAAGCGCTCCGGCAGCGCGCAGTTGTGAGGTGAGAGCAAACCGGTCTTGTTCCTCGCGCGTAATCTTGTACTGCTCGCTCAGCACCTCGGCCGTTTCTCCCATCACCATTTTAGCCAGCGGGCAAAGAAAACCGTCCCGGTACATGCCGTCGACCAGTTCCTGATGTCCCAGACGGTATCCCCATCGCGCCCCATCAAGGTAATAGGGGAGGCGGGACATGGACTCGGTGCCACCTGCCAACACGCAGTCCAGATTCCCTACTGCAATTTCCTGGAAGGCGAGGGCAATAGATTTCATTCCGGAAGCGCAAGCCTTGTTCACCGTGTAGGCTGGTACCTCCTGCGCCACACCACTGCGAACCGAGATCTGGCGGGCGGGATTGGGGCCGCCACCCGCCTGGCGCGCGTTGCCAAAGATCGTCTCTTCGACCTGCTCCGGTTGGATGCCGGCGCGTTCCATCGCAGCACCGGCGGCAACCACGCCCATGTCCACCGCAGTCAGCGACGCCAGCGAGCCTCCGAACCTGCCGATGGGCGTGCGCACCGCGGAAAGGATATAAACGTCAGCCACAACGCACCCCCTGAAACCATCGAGTCTAGCATTGGCACAGAAAGCACCGCAGCTGACCACAGAGACCAGGGATGCGCCTAGAATGCGGGAATGCCAGGCACGGGACGGCGCATCTGGAAACCTAGCCCCAATCTGAACTTTACCGACAAGATGTTCTTGGTGCTCTTCTTGGTGGCCACGGTAGCGGTCCTGGCGTCGCCGGGCCGGGTGAAGCTGCCCTGGTTGATCGTGGCGGTGAATGCCATCTGTTTTCTGCTGGTCGCCGGGCTGGAGCGGGCCGCCTGCCGGTCCCGGCTGTGGCGATTCCTCCACGACTGGTACCCACTCGGAATATTTATCGTCTGCTTCGAGGAAGCATCCCGGCTTTCCTTCGTGGTGCGCAACGCATGGCGGGACCACTACCTGCTGGCCCTGGAGTCGCGGCTGTTCGCCGTACCGCCGACGGTCTGGCTGGGCAGGCACGGATCGCCGCTGCTTACGGAAATTCTCGAAATCGGGTACTTCTCCTACTTCGTACTGCTGATGATCGTCGGAGGAGCGCTTTACCCTTGGCCGGACAAGCGCCCTTTCCGCCAGTTGATGGATGCCACCGTTCTGAGTTATTCCCTGTGCTACCTCGTGTTCGTGCTGTTCCCCACTGAAGGTCCGGCGCACACCCTGGCGGCACAGCATAATTTTCCGATCCCTGGCGGAGGGCCATTCCATTGGATTGTGGGACTGATCCAGGAGAATGCCGGCGTTCACGGGAATGCCTTTCCCAGCGCCCATGTCGCCGGCGCTGTGGTTGCGCTGTTTTACGCCTGGCGTTACACGCCCCGGCTCGGGCGCTGGCTGGCGCCGTTGGTCGCTCTACTGGGCGTGGGAGCGGTCTACGACCGGTACCACTATGCTTCGGATGTGGTCGCGGGAATTCTCTTTGGCCTAATCCCGGCGTGGCTGGTGCTGCGCGGCTGGGTCGGCACTCCTCCCGAAGTGGTTGCCCCGTCCTCGCTCGCCCTCAGGCAGTAAACTGAATCTTCATGAATTTCATCTACGGTCTTAACGCCGTCGCCGAAGCCCTAAAGGCGCGCGGGCGCGCTTGCCAGTGGGTGGGCGTGGCGAAGGAACGCCACGACCTGCGCTTGCAGCGCGTGATCGAGGAATGCCGCAAGATTGGGGTTCCCGTCCGTTTTGTGCAGCGTACGGAACTCGACCGCTTGGCCGGCAACGGAAGGCACCAGGGCGTGGTCGCGGTAACGGCCAGCAAGCAGTACAGTGATCTGGACGATGTGGTCGAGTCCCGGCGCGGCGAATATGCGCTGATTGTGGTGCTGGATGGCGTGGAGGATCCGCATAACCTGGGTGCGATCCTGCGGACGGCAGACGCCGCTGGCGCCGATGGGGTGGTCATCCCCGAAAGACGCGCTGCCGGAGTGACTGGCGCTGTGGCCAAGGCATCCGCCGGCGCCAGCGCACATCTGCCGGTTGCCAGGGTTACCAACATCGCGCGTACGGTTGAGGAATTGAAGCAGCGCGGTATCTGGGTCACGGGGCTGGATGAACGGGGAACACAAGCTTACGATGCGTTGGACTACAACATGGACTGCGCCCTCGTGCTCGGAGCGGAGGGCAAGGGAGTCCACGACCTGGTAAAGAAGAAGTGCGACTTCCTGGTATCGATCCCGATGCAGGGGAAAGTGCCGTCCTTGAACGTGTCCGTGGCGGCAGGCATCGTGCTGTACGAGATCCTGCGGCAGAGGCGGCGAAAGTCAACCGTGCGGGACGCGAAATGAAGTGGCCTCTGCTGGTCTGTTTCCTCTGTGCCGCTCGGGTGAGCGCATTTTCCCTCGATCGCGAGGCTTTCACGATCACCCGATACGATCTTGCAGCGCGGGTAGAGCCCGAACTGCAGCGCCTGGCGGTTCGCGGTCGCCTTGCACTGCGCAACGATTCCTCCTCTCCGCAAAAACATGCCGTACTGCAGATCTCCTCTAGCCTCTCCTGGCGATCGATTGAAAGCGGCGGCAACCGCCTGCAGTTCGTCAGCCAGCCCTACGAATCCGATGTGGACCACACGGGAGAACTTTCCGAAGCAGTTGTGACCCTGCCGAAAGAGGTGGCGCCGGGGGGGAGTGTCGACCTTGACGTCGGCTACGAAGGCGTGATTGTCATCGACGCTACGCGGCTGACCCGCATTGGGGTGCCCAAGGAAGTGGCGCTTCATTCCGACTGGGACCAGATCGGTGAATCCTTCACCGCGGTCCGCGGAGCCGGATACGTGGCGTGGTATCCGGTGGCAATGGAAGCCGGCAACCTCTCCGAAGGGAATAGCATGTTTGATGCGCTAGCTCGATGGAAACAGCGTGAGCGCGGCGCCGAAATTCATGTATGGTTTCACCAGCCCGGCGATTCGGAAGCGCGGCCGGCACTGCCCATCTGCAACGGAGGCAGGGCTGAGAACCATGAGGGGCCCGGTCGGGTAAGGGACGCCGCCGGTGATTGTTCGTTCTCACCCCTGGGCCTCGTGATCCCCACTTTTGTCGCCGGGGAGTACCAGTTTCTCGACCGGCCAGGTCTCAAGGTGTACTACCGGTCGGAACATGCAAAGCCAGCAGAAAACTTTGCTCTGGAGGCAGACAAAGCTACTCCCTTCGTCACCGAGTGGTTTGGAATTTCGCGTAGCAAGGCTGACGTTGTGGAACTTGCCGATCCCGGCGCTTCCCCCTTCGAGAGCGGGCGCTGGCTGTTGACGCCGTTGAGTGACACCGACCCTAAGTTGCTCCAGTTGGCACTGGTACACTCGCTCGTGCACGCTGCCTTCCCGTCGCAACGCCCCTGGATCTATGAAGGCCTGGCACACTTTGCGCAAGCCGTGTATCGGGAGAGAGAGGATGGGCGCCAGGCTGCGCTCGATTTGATGGGCCGCCACCGGGCCGCGCTTCGGGAGGTCGAAAAACAACAGGGTGATGGGTCGAACGAATCCACCGCCCACTCTGAGTCGCTGGTCGCAACCACCCGCGAAGAGTTCTATCGCAGCAAAGCAGCTTACGTATGGTGGATGCTGCGTGACATCGTAGGCGACGAGGGACTGAAGAAGGCGCTGGCCGAGTACCACCCCTCGGAAGACAAAGAGCCATCCTACATGCAGCGACTGGTCCAGGCTCAGACCAAGCGTGACCTGGAATGGTTCTTCGACGACTGGGTTTACCGCGATCGCGGGTTGCCCGATTTCCGCGTTGTCTCGGTCTTTCCCCGCAGGACCCTGGAATCGAGCTACGTGACCACCGTTCTAGTGGAAAATCTGGGCCGTTGCGCTGCGGAGGTACCGCTCACCGTGCGTTTTGACGGTGGGGATGCAACGCATCGGCTTCTAGTGCGCGCCAACGCCAAGGCTTCGATCCGCTTCGATACGCCCAACCTTCCCACCGAAGTTGTGGTCAACGACGGCAGCGTGCCGGAGAACGACCTCAGCAACAACGTGTTCCCGGTGAAGGCTTCACAGAAATGAAAGGGAGCGCCGACCGGACTGTCGAGCTCGATTGCCAGATGACAACAGTCAATTACTGCCTTCCAGTCGATGGCGTCCACAACAATCGACAATCGGCGATCGAAAATTGACAATGGGTACGGGAGGTTCGCCTTGGCCTACATCCAGTTTCTCGGTGCGGCAGGAACGGTCACCGGCTCCAAACATCTGATCAACACCACGAAAAATGGAGATGCCAATAACGGCACTCAGGTGCTGATCGATTGCGGGCTCTTCCAGGGGCCCAAGGAGTGGCGTGACCGGAACTGGCAGGACATGCCGGTGCCGGCCAAGGAAATTAACGCCGTTATCCTCACCCATGCGCACCTCGATCATTGCGGCTGGATCCCCCGGCTGGTGAAAGAGGGTTTCCGCGGGCCGATCTACGCAAGCCCACCGACCATCGACCTGTGCGGCATCATCCTGCCCGATTCCGGACATCTGCAGGAAGAAGACGCCCAGTTCTACAACAAGATCAAGAAGTCGAAGCACGTTCCGGCCCTGCCGCTTTACACAGCGGAGGAGGCGGAAGCCTGTCTCCAGAACTTTCGCCCGGTCGAGGTGGGAGCCTCCACTACACTGAGCCCGGAATTGTCCTTCCGCTTTGTGCGGGCAGCGCACATCCTTGGTTCATGCATGGCAGAGGTTCAGCTGCAAACGAATGGTCAGATACGGCGGCTCCTGTTTACGGGAGATATCGGACGCGTGCGCGATCACCTGATTGCTCCGGGCAAGGTCGTACACTCCGGACCCATGGAGGGGGAGGTCGCCGACCTGCTGGTGATGGAGTCGACCTACGGCAATCGTGAACACCCGACGACCGATCCCCGCCCAGAACTGGCCGACGCCGTGCGGCAGACCGTCGAGCGCGGTGGTTCCGTAATCGTGCCCGCCTTCGCCGTGGAACGCACGCAGAAATTCGTTTTCATGCTCAAGGAACTGATGGAAGCGGGACAAATTCCGCGGGTTCCGGTCTTCTGCGATAGCCCCATGGCCATCAAGGCGGTGGAGATCTTCCTGAAGTATGCGAGTGAATACACCGCGGAGGCGCAGGCTCTCGTCGACCAATTCGGCTCTCCCGTGCACTGGCCCGGCTTTACCTTCGCCTCAACGCCCGAGGAGTCGAAGAAGATTAACGACGCGCGTTACCCGGTCATCATCATCTCCTCGAGCGGAATGGCCACCGGCGGCCGCATCCTGCATCACCTGGCACTGCGATTGCCCGATCCAAGAAATACGGTGATGTTCATCGGTTTCCAGGCGCCGGGCACGCGCGGCGAGGCCATCAAAAGCGGCGCTAGGGAAGTGAAGATCTTTGGGGATGTGGTGCCCATCCGGGCGCAGGTGGTTGCCTTTGAGCAGTTCAGTGACCACGCCGACCCGCCGGAGTTGCTTGAGTGGCTGCACACGTTCCCCCAAACGCCCGCCCTGACCTACTTGGTACACGGCGAGCCCTCTGCCTCGTCGCAACTGCGCGACCTCCTGACGAAAGAGTTGCGCTGGAACGTCCAAGTGGCGCAATGGATGGAGAAGGTCGAGGTGAAATGAACATGACCGAGGCGGAAGCGAAGCAACACATCGACGCCGCGGAGAAGAGCCCCAAACAGATTGCAACCGCGGTCTCCGGCTTGCCGGACAGAGTTCTGCGCTACAAGCCGGCGCCCGCCAAGTGGTGCATTGTGGAGATCCTCGCCCACCTGGTCGATGTGGAGGTGATCTACGCGTTCCGCCTGCGCCAGATGCTGGCGGACAAGAAGCCGGTCATCGCTCCCGTGGACCAGGACGACTGGGCGCGGCACCTCGGCTACATGGAAGAAACTCCCGCCGAACTGGTCGCGCTTTACGGGCTGAACCGCCACCACAATGTGCGGTTGCTGCGAAGGCTGAAGCCGGCAGACTTGGAGAAGGCCGCCTTTCACCCGGAACTCCAGCGCAATTTCACGGTCGCAGAACTGCTCGGGACCATCGGAACACACGGCGCGAACCACCTGGAGCAGATCGAACGACTGAAGAAGGAAGCCGGGAGACGCTAAGACCTACCCGATCGCAATGCAATCAATCTGCAAGGCTATGGGTGAAGAGCGCCAGACGCTCCAACGTCGCCGCCGCCGCCCCCGAGTCGATCGATTCTGCCGCCAAAGGCAGCGCACCGTCGAGGCGGTCCGCCATTCTGGCAGCAACCAGGGCCGCCGCCGCGTTTAGCAACGTGACGTCCCGCCGGGCAGATCTCTCCCCCGCCAGCACTCTGCGGATGATGCTGGCATTAACGGCAGCATCCCCGCCGCCGATAGCATCGAGCGGCGCCCGCGCCAGCCCAAATTGCTCGGGCGTGACCTCGTAAGTATGCACCAGGCCATGGCGGACTTCGGCGACCCGCGTGGGGCCGGTAATTGTGATCTCATCCAATCCATCGGCACCATGCACGACCAGCGCGCGACGTAACCCCAGCATGCTCAGGGCTTCGGCAAGTTTCTCCACCAGCTCGTCGGAATAGACTCCGACTACCTGCGCCGAGGCTCGCGCAGGATTGGTCAGCGGCCCGAGCAGGTTGAAGATGGTACGCAGCCGCAACTCGCGTCGGGCCGGTTGGACGAACTTCATGGCCGAGTGCATGGCAGGGGCGAACAGAAAGGCGATCCCGACCTCCTCCAGGCATGCAGCGGCCTGCCCGGAACTGAGATTGATGTTCACGCCCAGAGCCTCCATCACGTCGGCGGAGCCACACTTGGAGCTCACGCTGCGGTTCCCGTGCTTGGCTACGCGCACACCTGCGCCTGCCGCAACCAGCGCCGTGGCGGTCGAAATGTTGAAGCTGCCGCTGGCGTCTCCACCCGTGCCGCAGGTGTCGACCAGGGCATCGCGCTCGGTGCCACTGACGTCAATGGTGGCGTTGCGCGCGAGGTCCAGCGGAACCGCCGCCGCGCGAATTGCCTCGGCAAACCCGACGATCTCCTCCACCGTCTCGCCCTTCATGTGCAGGGCCACCAGCAGACCGGCGATCTGGGCGTCGCTACACTTTCCGGTGAGTACCTCCGCCATAACACTGTGCGCCTCTTCGCGGGAGAGCGACTGGTGGTGAACCGCGATGCGATGCAGGGCGTCGGTGATCATCCGCGTACAGGGTAGCACTGTTGGCCGGAGCTTCGATCCCATCCCCAGGGAACGCTTGCCGTTTGCCGTTCCCTCCGCCCTTCTATAGAATCGACAGTTTGCCGCCCGCAACTGGAAGTCGCCAGCAGGATCCTGCAGAAACGGCATCAGGCAATGACCACGATTGGGAATCGTCATGAAAATTCATGAATACCAGGCCAAAGCGGTTCTGAAAAAGTACGGAGTGGCCGTGCCCCGCGGCGAAATGGCGGAGACACGCGAGGAGGCCGAAGCCGCAGCCCGGAACCTGTTCGCCGCGGGCGCCACCGGGGTGGTGGTGAAGGCTCAAATTCACGCCGGCGGCCGGGGCAAGGGCGGTGGCGTCAAGATCGCGGCCTCCGTGGATGAAGCGGGCGAACTGGCCGCGAAAATGCTCGGCATGAGGCTGGTTACCCATCAGACCGGGCCGGAAGGGCGTATCGTGCGCCGCCTGCTGATCGAGGAGACTCTGCCCATCGAAAAAGAACTCTATCTCGGCATCCTGGTGGACCGGGCTGAGGGCAAGCCGGTGTCCATGGCATGCGCAGCTGGCGGCATGGACATCGAACAGGTCGCGGCGGAAACCCCGGAGAAGATCCTCACCCAGCACATTGATCCCGGCATGGGATTGGAGGCTTTTCAAGCCCGCAAGATTGCCTTCCAACTCGGGCTCAAGCCCGCCCAGATCAACCCCGCGGTCCAGTTCCTGACCCAGCTCTACCGGGCGTTCCTCGACACCGACGCCTCACTGCTCGAGATCAATCCCTTCATCAGCTGTAGCGATGGCCGGCTATTCGCGCTCGACGCCAAGATCAGCTTGGATGACAACGCTCTGTTTCGGCACCCGGACCTGCGCGAACTGCGCGACATCACGGAAGAAGACCCCCTCGAAGTGGAGGCATCCAAGTACAGCCTTAACTATATCAAGCTGGAGGGCAACGTCGGCTGCATGGTGAATGGCGCCGGCCTGGCCATGGCCACCATGGACATCATCAAGTACGCAGGCGGCATGCCGGCAAACTTCCTGGACGTCGGCGGTGGCGCCAGTGCCGAGCAGGTCACCCACGCCTTTGAGATCCTGCTCAGCGATAAGAATGTGAAGGCAGTGCTGATTAACATTTTCGGCGGCATCCTGCGCGTGGACACTCTGGCCACGGGCGTGGTGGAAGCGGCTAAGAAAACCAACATTCGCCTACCCATCGTTCTGCGGCTGGAAGGTACCAACGTGGAGCAGGGACGCGAAATCCTCCGGCAGTCGGGCTTGAACTTTACCGTTGCAGAAACCATGAAAGACGCCGCCGAGAAAGTGGTCGCCGCCGCGAAGTAGCAGCATGCAGCTGGTAGTTTGGTAGCTAGGACAGTGCGGGACAGGCAGTGGGGAACGCTTTTCGAGCCCTTCTGGTGAAGTTCCTAGGAGTTGCGAGATGCCGATTGCGGCACGGCCATTAGCCACCAGCGACCCACGGCCAGCTACTGGAAAGAACATCTATGGCAATCCTGGTTGATAAGAAAACGCGATTGATCGTGCAGGGCTTGACCGGGCGCGAAGGAACCTTCCATGCTAAGGCGAGCGCCGCTTACGGAACAAACGTGGTCGGCGGCGTCACGCCCGGCAAAGGCGGCACGACCCACGAAGGCTGGCCCATCTTCAACACGGTGCAGGAAGCCGTAGACAAGACCGGCGCCGACGCTTCCTTGATCTTTGTCCCGCCGCCGTTCGCCGCGGATGCCATCATGGAGGCGGCCGACGCCGAAGTGGACCTGATCGTCTGCATCACCGAAGGCATTCCCACGCTCGACATGGTGCGCGCCTGGGAGTTCCTACAGACCCGCCGCTCGCGCCTCATCGGACCGAATTGCCCGGGCATTATTTCGCCGGGCAAGTGCAAGATCGGCATCATGCCGGCGCACATCCACAGGGAAGGACCGATCGGGATTGTCTCGCGCTCCGGGACCCTTACCTACGAAGCTGTCTACCAGTTGACGGCCCGGGGGATCGGCCAGTCCACCGCCATCGGCATCGGCGGCGACCCGATCATCGGCACCAACTTCACCGACGCGCTGGATTTGTTCAACCACGATCCCCAGACTGAAGCCGTCATCATGATCGGCGAGATTGGCGGCGATGCCGAAGAGACGGCGGCCGACTACGTAAGGCGACACATGAAAAAGCCCGTGGTCGGCTTCATCGCGGGACAGACTGCTCCCCCCGGCCGCCGCATGGGCCATGCGGGGGCGATCATTTCCGGCGGCACCGGTACCGCGGCCGCGAAGATCAAGGCGATGGAGGCAGCCGGCATCCGGGTAGCAAAATCGCCGGCAGTGATCGCCGAGACGTTACTGTCAGTGATTGGAGCGAGCGTCGCGAGGGCGTAGAGCCGCGTGACCTGAGCCGTGGTTCCCGGACCGGTTCGAAGAAACCACTCAGTAGCTAACCAGCAACGAGCAAGGACCACCGACCCATAATGAAGACCCTGCAACGGACTCTCACCATCGTCAAGCCCGACGCCGTGAAGAAGAATGCGATCGGCGACATTATCGAGCAGTTTGAGAAAAACGGATTCCGCATCCTTTCCATGAAGATGCTGGAGATCTCCAAGCACCAGGCCGAGCAATTCTACGCTGTCCACGCCCACCGGCCCTTCTACAATTCGCTGACCAATTTCATGTCCAGTGGGCCGATCGTCGTGCTGGCGCTGGAGAAGGAAAACGCCATTGCCGATCTACGCAAGCTGATGGGCGCCACCAACCCGGCCGATGCTGAGGACGGCACCATCCGCAAGAAGTGGGCGTCAAGCATCGAGCAGAACGCCATTCACGGCTCTGACGCCGACGAGACGGCCCGTTTTGAGCTGAGCTTTTTCTTCGCCGGCTACGAACTGGCAAAATGAGAGCCGTGACGGGTTGCTAGTGCCAGTGGGGGGCGAGTCTGGGGTGGTAGAAGAAGCGAGAACCGGGGAACCGGCAGCTGAGAATCTTTGTGCCTTTAGTCCAAATCACAATGCTCGAAGGTCGCACCGTCGACCAGAAGCGCAAGCTGGCGCAGCGCATCACCGACGCCCTAGTGGAAGAAGCTGGCGCCCGCCGGGAGGCCATCGTGGTCGCTTTCCACGAAGTGTCGAGGGAGAGCTATGCCTCGGGCGGCGTGCTGGTGGTTGATAAGGGAAAGTGAGGGCCAGGGTATTGAGCCCGCGCTCGCTGGTCCCTCCGACCGGTCGCTCCTCCCCGCAGTCCTCGGGAAGCAGCCTGCATTCGGCTTATCCGAGCGGATCGTACAGGTGCCCCTCGACGCGGTCTGCCACCCGAGGCAATTGCTTCTTTGCAAACTGCAGGAAGTGGGGCGCGGCGCGGTGCGCTTCCAGGCTGGCGTCGTCCTTGTAGCGCTCATAGATGAAGAAGCGGCGCGGGTCCGTCTTGTGGCGGTGCACCTGATATTGGATGCAACCGGGTTCCTTGCGCGATTCTTCCGTCAGCTTGGTGAAGAGCGCGGCCACTTCGTTCTCGTGTCCCACTCTCGCCATCCAGGTTACCGCCAGGACGACCATCGCAGTTCGCTCCCGTTTTAGGCTTTGACTTTGACCTGATTCCTGCCCGCCGCCTTCAATTCCCCGAGAAACTCATCGACAAAGATCGTGTGATCGCGGTCCGGCCCGGTGGAGACCAGGCCGATACGGGCGCCTGTTTCCTTCTCCAGGAAGTTCAGGTATTCCCGCGCCGCCATGGGAAGCTTCTCCATCGAGGTGATGCCTTCGGTGGAGGTTTGCCACCCTGGCAGGGTTTTGTAAACGCACTCGATCCTGTCGTATCCGCTGGCCTGCGCCGGGACCTCGTCGGTGGTTTTTCCGTCGATCTTGTAGGCCACGCATACCGGAATCTGGTTCAGGGCGTCGAGTACATCCAGCTTGGTAATCACCAGCCACGACATTCCGTTAATCATGCCAGCGTAGCGCAGCAGAGGCAAATCCATCCAGCCACAGCGTCGCGGACGCCCCGTGACGGCACCATACTCGTTGCCGCGCGAACGCAGCAATTCCCCTTTATCGTCAAGTGCCTCGGTGGGAAATGGACCACCGCCCACCCGAGTGCAGTACGCCTTGGACACGCCGATCACCAGGTTGATCGAAGTCGGCGCGATGCCCGCCCCGATCACCGCTCCGCCCGACGTGGCGCTGGATGAGGTAACAAAAGGGTAAGTGCCGTGGTCGATATCAAGCATCGTGCCCTGCGCCCCTTCGAAGACAATCGACTTCCCCGCCTCGAGTGCCCGGTTCAGGTATAGGGCGGTATCCCGTACAAAGGGCGCTACCTTCTCTGCCGCGGCGGCGTACTCCTCGAACATTTTGTCCGCATCGAGGGGCTCGGAGTTGAACAGGGCGTGGGCGATCATGTTCTTCTCGCGCACGGCATTTTCGATGTGGGTGTGGAGCAGTTTCAGGTCGAGCAGGTCCGCCACGCGCAGGCCCCGGCGTCCCATTTTGTCCTCATATGCCGGCCCGATCCCGCGCGACGTGGTGCCGATCTTCACCCGGCCGGGAGCATTCTCAGACGCCAGCTCGATCATCCGGTGGTAGGGCAGAATGACCTGCGCCCGGTTGCTGACGAAAACGTTCCCGTCCACCTGCACACCCGCCTCGCGCAACATGCCGACTTCCTTCAGAAAAGCGATCGGGTCGAGCACCACGCCGTTGCCAATCACGCTGCAGCAGCCCCGCCGTAACACGCCGCAGGGTACCAACTGCAGAACAAACCTCTTCCCCTGGATGATGACGGTATGGCCGGCATTGTGCCCGCCGGCATAGCGCGCCACCACCGGGAACCCTTGGGAGAGGACATCGACAACCTTACCCTTGCCCTCATCGCCCCACTGCGCACCCACGATAACTGCAGTCTTGCCCTTCTTCACAACCAGCTCCCAATCCGCAATCTCTGGAACCCCGGGGTCGCACACACTCCTTGCCCGCGGCTTGTCGCAGTTTTGGAATTACTGGGATTTGAGCGGAACGGATGTGTACGAGTAAGGATACCCTGCCGGGGAACAGATAGCAATTGGGAGTCTTTTCCAATGCATGATGAGCCTGAAGCAGGGGCTTGTTTCCAATACAAGATGAGCCCGGAGGTGTAAGGCATGCTGACGATGAATGATCAGCGTGCACGAAACGGAAAAGTTAAGCCTGCAACAAATTGGGAAGTTTCTAGCGGCCGCGAAGGAAGTGCGATTCGAGGCCAGTGAGCGGAAAGAGGTTTACGGTTGGATCGAAC
>DASPST010000041.1:0-72880 GCA_035623795.1 Terriglobales bacterium | reverse complement strand
GCGCGTCGAGGGCGAACATCATCCCACGCAGCTGTCGCGCGAAGTTGGTAGCGACATCTATCAGCTCACCAAGTTCAAGCGCTCGAACCAGAACACCTGCATCAATCAGAAGCCAGTCGTGGTCAAGGGGCAGCGTGTGCTCAAGGGCCAGGTGATCGCCGACGGTCCCTGCACCGATCACGGCGAGCTGGCGCTCGGCCGCAACGTCCTGGTCGCCTTCATGCCGTGGCGCGGCTACAACTTTGAGGACGCGATCCTCGTCTCCGAGAAGATGGTCAAGGAGGACTACTACACCTCGCTCCACATCGAAGAGTTCGAGATCGAAGCGCGCGATACGAAGCTCGGTCCCGAAGAAGTTACGCGCGACATTCCCAACGTTAGCGAATCGACGCTGCGCAACCTCGACGAAGCGGGCGTGATCCGCATCGGTGCGACGATCAAGCAGGGCGACATTCTGGTCGGCAAGGTTACGCCCAAGGGCGAAACCCAGCTCACGCCGGAAGAGAAGCTGCTGCGCGCGATCTTCGGTGAAAAAGCCGGCGATGTGCGCGACGCTTCGCTCTATTGCCCGCCCGGAATCGAAGGCGTGGTGGTGGACGTGAAGATCTTCTCGCGCAAGGGTCAGGAAAAGGACGAGCGCGCGAAGTCAATCGAAGCGGAGCAGATTGCGAAGCTCGAGAAAAACTTGTCGGACGAAATTCGAATTCTGACCGACGAGCGCCTGAAGCGGTTGGAAGGCCTGTTGGGCGGCAAGGAAGTGCAGGCAGACCTGCACGACGAGCGCACCAACAAACGCCTGCTGACCAAGGGCGCGATTCTCGACCGCGACACGATCGAGCGCATCTCGACCCGCAACCTGAAGCGTATCAAGTTCAACGACAAGGATCCGCGGGTGAACGAGCAGATCGACGAGATCGAGGAGATGACCTCGCGCCAGATCGATGTGCTCAAGAAGATCGTCAACGAGAAGAAGGAAAAGCTCACCAAGGGCGACGAACTGCCTCCGGGCGTGATCAAGCTGGTCAAGGTCTACATCGCCATGAAGCGCAAGCTGAGCGTGGGCGACAAGATGGCCGGCCGTCACGGGAATAAGGGGGTCATCGCCCGCATCCTGCCGGAAGAGGACATGCCGTACCTCGAAGACGGGACGCCGGTGGAAATCGTTCTCAACCCGCTCGGCGTACCCAGCCGCATGAACGTGGGCCAGATTCTTGAGACTCACCTGGGATGGGCGGGGGTTGAATTGGGGCAGAAGGTGAGCCAGCTTCTGGCCGAGAACACCCGGGCGGAAGCCATCCGGCGCGAGCTGAAGGCGCTGTTCAAAGACACCGCGCTGTCTGATCTTGTGGCGGATCTGAGCGACGACGACCTGGAGGCGGTGGCGCCGGGGCTGACGCACGGTGTGTTTACCTCCTCGCCGGTGTTCGACGGCGCCCGCGAGTATGAGATCAAGACGCTGCTGGAACGGGCCGGGCTACCCACGGCAGGCAAGACTTACTTGCACGACGGTATGACCGGCGAGAAGTTCGAACAGCCCGTGACCGTGGGCTACATCTACATGCTGAAGCTGTCGCACCTGGTGGACGACAAGATCCACGCGCGCTCCATCGGGCCGTATTCGCTGATCACCCAGCAGCCGCTGGGCGGCAAGGCACAGTTCGGCGGTCAGCGCTTCGGAGAAATGGAAGTCTGGGCGCTGGAAGCGTACGGAGCAGCGTTCATCTTGCAGGAACTGCTCACCGCGAAGTCGGACGATGTGTATGGCCGCACCAAGATCTACGAGGCCATCGTGAAGGGCGAGGCGGCCATGGAACCGGGCGTGCCCGAGTCCTTTAACGTGCTCATTCGCGAATTGCAGTCGCTCTGCCTGGATGTCGAGTTGATCAAGGCGGCGATCGGGGAGAAAAAGCCGGTCGCTCCGGTGGCGGCCGATTAAAGCCAAGCGTCAGTCTGCCGCGGCTGGCGGCCGTACCGGATACAAGATTGGAAGGGAATGAGGATGGGCGGTTTGCTCTTGGGCCGTCCCGTCCGCGAAGTTTCGCTAGCGACGAAGCACCGACGGCTAGCGATTGTTGGCAAGGCCGTAAGCGGGCGCGTGAGACCCGCAGGAAGCGGAGGACCACCTTGTATCGTTCGAGCCCCTTTGACCTGGCGAACCCGATTGCCGATTTCGATGCCATCCGCATCAGCCTGGCATCTCCGGAGAAAATCCGGAGCTGGTCGCATGGTGAAGTCACCAAGCCCGAAACCATCAACTACCGCACCTTCAAGCCCGAGCGCGACGGCCTGTTCTGCGCGCGCATCTTTGGCCCGGTAACCGACTGGGAGTGCCACTGCGGCAAGTACAAGCGCATGAAGCACCGGGGCGTGATCTGCGACAAGTGTGGCGTGGAAGTCACGCTGTCCAAGGTCCGCCGCGAGCGCCTTGGCCACATCGAACTGGCTTCGCCCTGCTCGCACGTTTGGTTCTTCAAGGGGCTGCCCAGCCGCATCGGGCATCTCCTGGACATCTCGTTGCGGGACCTCGAGTCGGTGTTGTACTTCGAAGCCTATGTGGTCGTCGAGCCGGGCGATGCCCCGGTGAAAGAACGCGAGATCATCAAGGACGAAGCCAAGTTCCGCGAACTCGACCAGCAGTATCGTCCGACCGGCTTCAAGGCCATGATGGGGGCGGAGGCCATCAAGGAACTCCTCAAGCGGGTGGATATAGACAGCCTGGCGACCGAACTGCGGGAGAAGATGAAGAATGAAGCCTCGCTGCAGAAGCGCCTGAAGTACGCCAAGCGCCTGAAGGTGGTGGAGGCTTTCCGCAAGAGTGGCAACAAGCCCCAGTGGATGATTCTGGATGTCATCCCGGTTATCCCACCGGAGCTGCGCCCGCTGGTCCCCCTGGACGGCGGCCGCTTCGCGACCTCCGACCTGAATGACCTCTATCGCCGCGTCATCAACCGCAACAACCGGTTGAAGAAGTTGATGGACCTGCACGCGCCGGAAGTGATCGTTCGCAACGAGAAGCGCATGTTGCAGGAGGCGGTAGACGCGCTGTTCGATAACGGCCGTCGTGGCCGTGTGCTGCGTGGCGCCAACAACCGCCCGCTGAAGTCGCTTTCGGACACACTCAAGGGCAAGCAGGGACGCTTCCGCCAGAACCTGTTGGGCAAACGCGTCGACTACTCGGGCCGTTCCGTGATCGTGGTCGGCCCCGAACTCAAGCTGCACCAGTGCGGTCTGCCCAAGAAAATGGCGCTGGAGCTGTTCAAGCCCTTCATCTACCACCGGCTGGAGCAGACCGGACACTGCACCACCATCAAGCAGGCCAAGGAGATGGTGGAGCAGCAGGAACCCATCGTGTGGGACATCCTGGAAGAAGTGATTAAGGACCATCCGGTTCTGCTGAACCGGGCTCCCACGCTACACCGCCTGGGTATCCAGGCCTTTGAGCCGGTGCTGGTGGAAGGCAAGGCCATCAAGATCCATCCGCTGGTCTGTACGGCGTTCAACGCTGACTTCGACGGCGACCAGATGGCGGTGCACATTCCGCTGTCTCCCGAAGCCCAGGTCGAGGCCAGCGTGCTGATGCTGTCCTCGCACAACATCCTGTCGCCGGCGTCCGGCCAGCCGATTACCGTGCCCACGCAGGACATGGTGCTCGGGCTGTACTACCTGACCAAGGGCAAGCCCGGAGCCAAGGGGGAGGGCCGCTCGTTCGCCAACATCGAAGAGGTGTTGCTCGCGCTCGAGGCAGGCGAAGTCGAGACGCTGTCTCCCATTCGCCTGCGTTACTCGGGCGAGGTGATCGACCTGACCACCGCCTACGACGACCAGGACATTACCCACACCGAGCCGGTGAACTTCGAGCGCAGCTACCTGAACACGACGGTAGGACGCGCCATCCTGAACGATCAATTGCCCGACGGCATGCCGTACATCAACGGCCTGCTCAAAAAGAAGGGCATCGGCCAGTTGGTGAGCTACACCTATCTGAAGTTCGGGCTGGAGACCACGGTGAAGATGCTGGACGAGATCAAGGCGCTGGGCTTCCGCTATGCCACCCGTGCCGGCCTCTCCATCGGCATCGACGACATGGTCATCCCGGACAGCAAGAAGGTTCTGGTACGGGACGCTGAAAAACAGGTGGTCAACGTCATGCAGCAGTACCTGGATGGCGCCATTACCAACGGCGAGCGTTACAACAAGGTCATCGAAATCTGGTCGTCGATCACGGAAAAAGTTGCCGACGAGATGTTCGCTCAGATGCAGCAGCATGACAAGGAGGGGGCTATCAACCCCATCTACGTCATGGCCGACTCGGGCGCCCGCGGATCCAAGCAGCAGATTCGCCAGCTCTCGGGCATGCGCGGGCTGATGGCCAAGCCGTCGGGCGAGATCATCGAGTCGCCGATCACGGCGAACTTCCGGGAAGGCCTGACCGTGTTGCAATATTTTATCTCCACCCATGGCGCCCGCAAGGGCTTGGCCGATACCGCGCTGAAGACGGCGGACTCCGGCTACCTGACCCGTCGCCTGGTGGATGTGGCACAGGACGTGATCATCAGCGAGTACGACTGTGGCACCGTCGACGGCATCTACGTGCAAGGCATCGTCGAAGCCGGTGAAATCATCGAGCCCCTGCGTGACCGCATCGTGGGGCGCGTGTCGCTCGAGAAGATCAAGGATTACGACGGCAACAGCATCGTCGACATCAACCAGGAGATCACCGAAGAGCTGGCGGGGGCGATTCAGGCCGCCGGCATCGAGCGGGTGAAGATCCGCTCCGTGCTCACTTGCGAGTCCAAGCGCGGCGTCTGCGTGATGTGCTACGGCCGTAACCTGGCATCGGGCCGCCTGGTCGAATTGGGCGAGGCCACAGGCGTCATCGCGGCGCAGTCCATCGGCGAGCCGGGAACGCAGCTTACCATGCGTACCTTCCACATCGGTGGCACGGCGTCGCGCGTCTCCGAGCAGTCGCGTCTGGAGGCCAAGAACAACGGTACCGCGCGCTTCATCGGCCTGCAGACCGTCAAAGCCAAAACCGGCGACCTGGTGGTCATGAACCGCCAGGGCTCGATCGCCGTGGTCGACGAGAAAGGCCGCGAGCGCGAGCGTTACGCGGTCGTGTACGGTGCCAAGGTCAAGGTCAATGAGGGCGATCCGGTGCAGCTGGGTCAGGTCATGGTTGAGTGGGATCCCTACACCTTCGCCATCCTCACCGAAATCGGCGGGACCGTGCAGTTCAAGGATCTGCAGGACGGCATCACCCTGCACGAGGAAGTGGACGAGGTCACCGGACTGTCGCGGCACGTGGTGGCGGATTCTCCCGACGAGAAGCGCCAGCCGGCGATCGTGATCAAGGGCAAGGCCAGCAAGCGCTATCTGATGCCGTCGCGTGCCCACCTCATGGTGAGCGATGGCGACACGGTTTCGCCGGGCGACATCCTGGCCAAGATCCCGCGCGAAACCACCAAGACCAAGGACATCACCGGCGGCCTGCCCCGCGTGGTGGAACTGTTCGAAGCCCGCAAGCCGCACGAGACGGCGGTCATCAGCGAAATCGATGGCACGGTACGCTTCGGCGAGGTCTCCAAGGGCCAGCGCAAGATCTACGTAGTGGCCGACAACGGGACGGAGAAGGAATACTCGGTGCCGCGCGGCGTCCACATCAACGTCCAGGAAGGCGAACGGGTACGGGCCGGCGAGCCCCTGATGGACGGCCCGCTCAACCCGCACGACATCCTGGCGGTGCTGGGCGAAAAGGAGCTGCAGGCTTACCTGGTGAACGAAATCCAGGAGGTCTACCGGCTGCAGGGCGTCAACATCAGCGACAAGCACATCGAGGTGATCGTCCGCCAGATGATGCGTTGGCGCAAAGTGGAGGACGTCGGCGACACGTCGTTCCTGCTGGAACAGCAGGTCGACAAGTTCCGTTTCGCGGAAGAGAACGAGCGCGTGATTAAGGAAGGCGGGCGTCCGGCCACAGGGCGACCGCTGCTGCTGGGCATCACCAAGGCCTCGCTCTCCACCGAGTCGTTCATCTCCGCGGCGTCATTCCAGGAGACCACGCGCGTGCTCACCGAAGCCTCCATCCAGGGGGCGGTGGACCACCTGCGCGGCCTCAAGGAGAATGTCATCGTCGGACGCCTGATTCCGGCCGGCACCGGCATGGAATACTACCGCAACGTACGCCTCTCGCCCGAGATGGAAGAGGCCGCCGCTAAGGTTCAGGAAGAGGTCTCGGCGGCATACGAGGAAGCGGAGCGGGCGCTCGAGATGATGCGGCACGAAGGCGAGACCGAGGAACTGGCCGCCGAGTAATCAAAGCCAGGGGCAGCCACCGCTGCCCCTGCCTTTCCTCACCCTATGCATGCAAATCCCCAGCACCTCACCCCTGAAGCTCCGGCAGTTCGCGACAACATTTCCCAGTTGCGCCCGCAGGCTTCCCGCCCTACTCTAAGGCCCGTGATCCTGCGTTTCCTGCACCTGCTGCGCCTGGCAGTGTGGCGGGCCTTTCAACACGACGCCTTCGCCGTGGCCAAGGCATCGGCCTATTCGTCGATTCTCACCTTCTTTCCCGCCCTGATCGTGGTGGGCTCGGTGCTGGCCACGTTGAGCCAGGGCGATCTTTACCTGCGCGAAGTCTCCTATGCCCTGGGCCGGATTCTTCCGGCGGGATCGGCCACCGCTATCGCCTACCTGCGCAGCACCTCCCACCGGCCCATCGGCCTGCTGGTCGGCACGTCTCTGCTGACCCTCTGGACCGCCTCCGGAACCATGATTTCGTGGATGGAGGGTTTCCGGAACGCCTACCAACTGCCCAAGCGATGGGGCCTGATCAAGGAGCGCCTGATCGCGTTTTCCCTGGTGATCATGGCGGGCATCCCGCTGACGTTTGCGACCGTGCTGGTGGCCTTCGGCAGCGGCATCGAAACCCGCATCCTTTTTCACATCGGACACGAATTCGGTCCGTATATTCTGCTGATGTGGGGTGCCATGCGCTGGCTGATCGCCGCCTTCACCAGCATCGCCGTGATCGCCTTGATCTACCACAATGCCGTACCCCGAACGCAGCCCTGGCACAGCGTGCTGCCCGGCGCTACTCTGGCCACGGCCATGTGGTTTCTGGCGACCACCCTGTTCGGCTGGTATCTACACCACTACGCGGATTACAGCATCATTTACGGCTCGCTGGGCGTCGGGATCGCGCTCCTGGTGTGGATGTATATGATCTCGCTGATCGTCCTCGTGGGCGCGGAATTCAACGCGATGTTGTTCCCCAGAGCATTTCTGGGGAAAGAGCTCTCCGATGTGGGCAGCAGCGCGAATGTGCTGGCAGGATAGAATCGCAGCTACGTCAGAATCGCGGAGCGGGAGATTGAAACTTGCACAAACCCGACCTGGTATCTGGCGAGATCGCGGTTTTGCCGGCTGAGACTGGGGCGGAAGACACCCGGGCGGCAACACAGTTGCGGCGGGCCAAGATCATCTGTACCGTCGGCCCGGCGTCGAACTCCGAAGCAGCACTCAGCGACCTGCTCCGCCTCGGCATGGACGTTGCGCGCCTGAACTTCTCCCACGGCACACACCAGGAACACGCCCGCAACATCGATCGTATCCGGCGGGCAGCCCGTAGAGAAGGCCGCACGGTGTGCATCCTGCAGGACCTCCAGGGCCCCAAGATCCGGACCGGCCGCCTACAGGGACACGCCCCGGTCATGCTGGAGGCGGGATCGCGAGTCACCATCACGCCGCGCGACGTGTCGGGCACCTCCACCCTGATCGCCACTACATTCGCCGGCCTGGCCGGCGAGGTCAGCGCGGGATCCCGCATCCTGCTCTCCGATGGGTTGATTGAACTGCGTGTCCGCCGAATCGAAGGGACGGATATCGAATGCGAGGTCGTCGACGGAGGCATGTTGGGGGAGCAACAGGGCATTAATGTGCCCGGCGCCGCGCTCACCATACCGGCGCTGACGGAGAAAGACCGTAAGGACCTGGCCTTCGGTCTGAAACACGGAGTGGATGTGGTCGCTGTCTCGTTTGTCCGTTCCGCTTCCGATGTCCGCCAGGTGAAACAGTGGATCGCGAATCACGGAGTGGAAGTACCCGTGATCGCGAAACTGGAGAAGCCGCAAGCAGTCGAGCAACTGGAAGACATCCTCGAGGTTTCCAACGGCGTCATGGTCGCGCGCGGCGACCTGGGCGTGGAGGTGCCGCCCGAGCAGGTGCCGGTGATCCAGAAGCACGTCATCCAGCGCGCGGCGGCTTGGCGCAAGCCGGTCATCATCGCCACCCAGATGCTGGAGTCGATGGTCGAGAACCCGCGTCCGACGCGGGCTGAAGCCAGCGACGTGGCCAACGCCATCTTCGACGGCACGGACGCCGTGATGCTGTCGGCGGAAACCGCCAGCGGGAAATATCCACGGGAGGCGGCGGCCATGATGAGCCGCATCATCGTCGAGGCCGAGCGCAACATGGCGTCGTTCGCCGAGCCCCGTCGCCGGCGCGGCCCCCACAGCCTCTCCGTCGCCGAAGCCATTTGCGAGTCGATCGCCCACGCAGCGGAAGATCTCCCCATGGCCGCGATCGCGGTGTTTACAGAAACCGGCAACACGGCGCGCATGATTTCGAAATTTCGCCCCCGGGTGGACATTTACGCCTTCAGCTACATCCCCCCGGTATGTAATCGCATGAACCTGCTTTGGGGCGTGCACCCGGTTCCGCGCAAGCGGCAAGCGCCGTCTGCCGAAGACATGGTGGCTGACGCGGAGCGCGAATTACTACGCCAGGGCCACATTCGTCCGGGCGATGTGCTGGGCGTGGTCGCAGGCACGCAGATGGCGTCGGGTTCCACAAACTTCATGCGCCTGCACACCGTGCCCCTGGGCAAGCCTCGCGGGCAGACCGGCGGCGGCCTGGGGAAGCGGAACCGCCGGACATGAGCGTGGCCAACGAGATTCTTTCCGTAGCCGTGTTCGTGCCGCTCCCCGGGCAGGAAGGGACGGCTCTGGCCACGGTTCGCGAGCTGTCCCGGACGCTGACTCGCAGCGGCTATAGCCGGGATACGCTCTATCGGGGTCCGGAAGGGGAGTACGTGCTGGTTCGCTATTGGAAATCCGACGACGCGCGCCGTGCCGCGCTCGACGACGCCGAGGCCCAACGATGCTGGGCCAAGGTGGCCCACGAAATCCGCATTCTGAAGGTGTACGAAAGCCTGGACAAAGTCCCGCTCTAGCCCAGCTCTGAGCAAGCCTACTGCGGACCCTGGCCCGCGAAGCCCGCATGGTTGCGGCGCTGTCCGTCCAGAGAAGATACTTGCTGAGATGAGCGCCGCGGCGCCACGGTATGCGCTCGAGCGGCACGGATGGTGATCGGAGTAAGCGCAGGAGTCTTTTGTGTCGGCATCATTCGAGCCATTTGTCAACGCCAAGCTCGATCCCCCGGTGCGCGGCTTTCTTCACCGGGCCGAGAATCCCGCAGGTGTCGGGTTGGTGCTGGTTCACGGCGCAGGTTCGAGTGGGCAGGCTCCGCTTTTGGTCGCTCTCGCGGCAAAGTTGAGCGCGCGAGGCCTGACCGTTCTACGCTGCGATCTGCCATATCGTCAGTTGCGCCCGTACGGACCGCCCCGGCCCGGAGATGCGGCCCGCGACCGGCAGGGAATCGAGCATGCGCTTCGATCTTTGGGGTCGATGCTCGCGGGCGCACTCTTTCTCGGAGGGCACTCCTACGGAGGCCGGCAGTCGACCATGCTGTGCGCGGAGAAGCCGGAACTGGTGAACGGCATGCTCCTGCTTTCCTATCCCGTCCATCCTCCGGGTAAAGCCGAGCAGCTGCGCGTCCAGCATTGGCCCAAGCTGCGCGCACCGAGTCTGTTCGTGCATGGGACCCGCGATCCCTTCGGGACGGTGGCCGAGATGGAGAACGCGCTCAAGCTGATCCCGGTCAGGACTCAACTCCTTGCCGTAGCGGGAGCAGGACACGATTTGAATGCCCGAAAGGGGCAAGCTGCAGGGGAGTCCGTGGTCAACTCGATCGTGAGCGGGTTTGAGGCTTTTTTCGCGCTGGGGTGAGAGCCAGGCGCTCGGGCTACACAGTTTCCTAGTTCACCCAGCCTGATTTCGATCCACCGTTGGTTTTGTCGCGCTCCGAGTCTTCCGGAGGGATGTAGTTGCCGTGTTCGTCAAAGGCCACTTTGCGGTCGTGCTTCTGCATGTAAACCTCGAACTTGCGGGCGGCGCGGCGGCGCTTCCAGCGGTAATAGGAGTTGCGCAAGCCATAGACCTTTTCGGAGACGCCGAGAGAAATACCGCGAGACAGGAACACCGCATGCCAGAGGTATCCCGCGCCGAGGCCCAGCAGCAGGATGAAGTAAAAAAGGCTAAAGTGACTCAGCAGCAGGTAGGCCGTCTCGATCCCCGCGATGAACAGGACAATCCACTTCACCGGGATCTGGATCGGGATGGGAAACAGCATGATCGGGGCTTCCCGGTTGAACAGGTAGAAAACCATCAGTATGGCGTTCGCCGCCGCCCCCGAACCGCGGGCGCTTCCCTGCGCCACAACTCCGGAGAGCGACAGCACGAATCCTGCCGCTGCCGAAACGACCACGCTGCCGAGGAACAAAGCGTAGAAGCCGCCATGGCCGATACGTTCTTCCACGGCCCATCCTAGAAAGTAGATTCCCAACAGGGACAGCATGAAGTCCCAGGGATCTACGTAGGTGAAGGCGTAGGTGACCAGCTGCCAGAGCCAGCCCTGACGGACCAGGACTGGATTCAATTCACCGAGAGCAAGCACCACGCGGCCCGTGCCCGGCGCAAACGACAGCAGCAACAGGATGACGACGTAGATGGCAACGCTGCCGAGAATGATCTCGCGGACAGCACCGCGAAAGGGCGGCAATCCGAGTTCGAAGGAAGTGTTTCTGGGCATAAGACCAGGGCCGCGGAGCGGCTATTCCGTTCTATCCTAACTCTGAACCAGCATCTTCGGGCGGCGATGGTACGGCATGCGCGAGTTCTGGGCGGGCGCGCCCGCCCGCGCTCCGCCGTCTCCGTCACCTTTCCGGCAGCGGTACCACTGGCAGGCTGCGGTGCCCCTGATTGTCCACCGCCCGCACAGCCAAAATCACATTATCTTTGGACAATTTCAGGGTGGCGTGCGTAACGTTTACGACCGGCTCGGCGTGCTCCCAGTCCGGGCTGCTGGTGTCGCGCCAGAGGATCTCGTAGCCCGCAGCACCTAGCGAAGGTTCCCAGGTCAACCTGGAATCATTCGTAAGCTCTGTGGTCGCCAGCCGAACCTTCTGCGGAGGAGCAGGGGCGGCCGCCAGCGAGGCCAGGGTGGCGACATTCAAGCGCGCCACCCCCGCTACGTAGTCGAAGTTCACGAACTTCGGCAAATCGCCGTACTCAATTCCGTTTTCCGTGCGCACATCCTGGTGCTGGTGGTTGTAGTCTTCCCGGTACTCGGTGAAGCGTACCGCCGCATAGCCTTGCTGGTTGAACGAGTAATGATCACCCCCGCGCAAATAGCGGTCGAGCCGGAAGATCAGCAGCGGTGTCACGCTGGTCGGGTAGGTCCGACCAACCTCGGCAATGTAGCGGGCCAGTTCCCGCGAGGGGGAGTCGCTCTCACCCCCGAGACTGCCGATCTGGCGCAGAGTCTTCTCGCCGGCGGCGACGGGAATGCCCTCGGAGAACACCCGCACCAGGCTGGGATTCTGCTCGGGGCTCTTGTCCCCGCCGACAATGTCGTTGTTCAACACGGCCTCCAGATCCCAGCCCTGCTGTTTGGCCATCTGGGCGAAGTGCCGGCTGCCGTAGAGGCCCTGTTCTTCGCCAGCTACCGTGAGGAAGATGATTGTGGCCGGAAATTTCATTTTGCTAAGGACCCGCGCACATTCCAGGCTGACGGCCACGCCGCTGCCGTCGTCGTTCGCGCCAGGAGCATCTTTCTTCGTGTCGAACGTATCGCTGTTGCGCGAGTCGTAATGACCGGTCACCAGTACGATGCGTTGGGCGTTCTCGCTGCCCTTGAGGACCGCGTAGACATCGGTGATCTGCGTCGGTTCGGGGACGCGATCGGCCTCTGCCTGGGTGAAGGTATCGGTTTTGACTTCCAGGCATCCGCCGCAATCCCTGGCATATCGTTCGAACTCCGACTTGATCCATTCGCGCGCCGCGCCGATGCCGCGTCCGGCTGCGATGAAAGCGGGGTCTTGTGCCGAGATGGTGGAACGCGTCCCGAAGCTCACCAGCTTTTCGGTATTCGAGCGGATGCGTGCAGCCGAAACCTCTTGGAGACCGGCCGAGATTCCGGGATCGACGCCCAGGGGTTTGAGTCCGGCAGGCGCCGGCGCCTCCTGCGCCCACCCCGCGTTCAGCAGAATCCCGACGGCCGCGAAATGCATCAGAGGTTGGGTCATCAGGCGCAGTGGGACTCGGTTGACGAACATGGTTGGGCGGAGCTTTCGCGACAGGCCGCGGCTGCCTAGTGTGTCCCCGCGGACCGGCCATGCACCGCAGCAACGGCACTTGACCTTGACCCCGGGAGAATTAAATATTATCAGGATACCCAGGTTGGACGGAGGCAATCATGGTCTACTGCCCGGAATGTGAGAGCAATCTCGACATCGAGGAAGATGAGGTAGACGAAGGCGAAGTCGTCTCCTGCCCGGAGTGCGGAACCGATTTCGAGGTCGTCACCGTCAACCCAATCGAACTGAAACCTGTGGAAGAGGAAACAGACGAGGACGAAGAGTCGGAAGAGGAAAACGAAGACGGTGATTACTCCTAGACGGCACGGCATCCCCCTTCGACCGGTGAAAACACGTGCGGCTTTCACAGTTCTGGCTGTCTTGTTGGCGCTCACGGCGGGCAATGCCCGTGCCTCCCAATCTAGCGGAACCGATTTCCGCAAGCCTTACGCGTTGATTTTCGGCACTGTCTGGGGCCCTGACGACCACCCGCTGTACGGGGTAAAAGTCCGGATCCGGAGGGCAGATCAGAAAAAAGCCAAGTGGGAGCTGTACTCTGATCACCAGGGCGAGTTTGCCCAGCGAGTGCCCGCGGGCAAGGCAGAGTATCTGGTATGGCCGGACCTGAAGGGCTTCAAGTCATTGACAGAGAAGCCATTGCAGCCTTGCCCGGCAGTCAGCGTCCATGTTGAATACGATGAGCGCGCCGATGTAGGGCTGCATCTGAAGTACGAGGTGGCTGGTAGGTAGAAACGGGGAATCATGAAAAGGGCGTCGGCGGCAGTGCTGGTGCTGTTGATGATCTGCCTGGGTGCCGGTTTTGGGGCGGACAGGAAGGACAAGAGCGGGAGTACGGTTCGCGTGCTGACGGGCAGGGTGACGGATCGGCAGGATAATCCTCTCCCGAACGCTGTGGTTTATCTCACCGACACGCGGAACCGGGGCGTGAAAACCTATATCGTAGGTGGTGACGGCAGCTATCGCTTCCCGGCGCTCTCCTTGAATATCGACTACGAAGTCTATGCCCAATACAAGGGTCACAAGAGCGACACCAAGACCGTCAGCCAGTTCGACGACCGTCCGCAGGTCAACATCAATCTGCGCATCGACACCCGCTAGGGGGCGACGAGAAGCGCGGGGTCTGGGGTCGCACCCCAACCCCGGTGGAGCCAGCAGAGCCAGTCGTCTCTTGCCCAGGGTCCCCGGCTTCGGTAGCATGGCGGCCCATGCTGCGTAGTGGCCATTCCGACCCAACCGGCGCCCTGCTCTTCGGAATAGGCGGGGGACTGCTGATGTTCTACCGTGGGTTCCGCAAGTTCCGGGAGTACAAGGTCGTCGCCGACACGCCGCGGATTCCAATCCGCAGTGTGCCGATGGGTCTGGTCCACGTCAAGGGCAAGGCGCAGAGCAGCGAACTGGTGACCAGCCCGGTTACTCGCACGCCGTGTTGCTTCTACAAGGTGGTTGTCGAACAATGGAAATCAACCAGCGATTCGGCGCGCTGGGAGCACCTCTCGACGGATCGGGACGGAATCAGGTTCTATCTCGAGGATGAGACAGGCAAGATCCTGATCGATTCCTACTCGGCGGAGTATGACGTTCCGGAAGTGGCTGTGCGGATCGTGGACGGTGCGAAGGCCGCCCACCCGGCGACACCGGTCTCCGGAGCCACGGACGTGGAATTGCTGCAATACGTGGAGAAGGCCGGCGCGCACGCCTGGCTCCAGAAAGGCGAACACTGGCTGGAGAACAAGGGAGCGCAATCCGACCCCCGGAAGGAGGCGGCCCGGCAACGTGGCCTGCAAATGCTGCAAACCGGTCTCGCTTTCATGCGTGACGGCAAACTTCCAGCCGACCTGATTCTGCGGCAACTCGAAGCACAGCCTGCATTGCCCGATCCCGAACACGAACGCCTGCGACAGGCGGCCATCCAGCATATCCGCGACACTGGGACTCTGCCGGTGGAGATGCCCAGGCCCCAGGCCGCCTCCGGCCGTTACCGGTTGCATGAGTACCTGATCCTTCCCGGACAGGAGTACTTCGTTACCGGCACGTGCGTGGAGAATCCGAAGCCCGAGGACGTGCATGACCGGAATATGATCGAGCAGGGACGCAACGAGGCGACGTTCTTGGTTTCCGCCCAGCCCGAAGCGCAGGCGGAGACGAGTATGCGCGGCAGTGCCGTCAAGATGGTGCTCGGGGGCGCGGCTCTCACCCTGGGATGCCTGGCATTTCTGCTGCTTCACCTGAAAATGTTCTAGACCGGAGGCGAAATGGGAATTTCAATCCTGGCAGGTGTGGCGTTTGTCCTGGTTGCCGCGGGGGCTCTGATCTACGTGGTCATCCTGTACAACGAGCTGGTGAGGCTGCGCAACGACAACGACCGCGCCTGGGCCAACATCGACGTCCTGCTCAAGCAGCGCCACGACGAGATTCCGAACCTGGTCGAAAGTGTGAAGGGATACCTGCAGCATGAGCGTGATACACTCCTGGCCCTCACTGAGGCGCGATCCGCATTCCAACAGGCCGGCACCATTGCTCAGAAGGCCCAGGCCGATCTGATGATGACTGGGGCGCTGCGCGGTCTTTTTGCGGTTGCCGAGAACTACCCCAACCTCAAGGCCAACGAGAATTTCCTCAAGCTGCAGGGCCGCATTTCAGAACTGGAGGAGCGCATCGCCGACCGGCGTGAGTTCTTCAACGACGACGTGAACACCTACAATACCCGCATCCGCCAGTTCCCGGAAGTGTTTCTGGCGAGCGCCATGGGCCTACAGCCTCGCCAGTTGTTCCAGGTTTCCGAAGAGGACCGCAGGCTGGTCGAGGTGAAGTTTGCCGGCGGGCAGAGCCCCACGGCCTGAAGCCTCAGCAAAGAAATAGCGTTACTCACGTAACCCGCCGCCGCGGCGCTCCCGTTGCCGAAACCATCTTCTTGCGGCAGGGTTATTACGATCGGCCTTGGTGTGGGGAGCGCTCTCATGTGCAAACGGATTCTTTCGATGACCATCCTGGTAGGCAGCCTGGCGTGGGCCCAGCCGCAAGCATCGCAATCGAGCAGCATGCCCGGCATGGTTATGTCGCGTGACGACACAGCCCGAGGGGCCGCCGGCAGCCAGGACGGCATCAAGGAGATGCCGGGCATGGATTCTGAGAGCAGCGAGCATGCCATGCAATCCATGGAGAACCATCACATGGACATGGGGCCGCACATGAAGATGACGGCCCTGCGTGCGCCCAAGCCGGGCGACCAAGAGCGCGCCCAGCAGGTAGTTGAGGCGGCGCGCCGGGTCGCGGGTAAGTACCAGGATTACCACACCGCGTTGGCCGAGGGCTTCAAGATCTTTCACCCCGATGTTCCGCAGAAGATGTATCACTTCACGAACTATAAGTATGCTTTCGAAGCGGCCTTCGCATTCAATCCGGAGCATCCTACGTCCTTGCTGTACGAAAAACAGGGCGACGATTACAAGCTGGTCGGAGTGATGTATACCGCACCCAAGCGCTCCAGCGAAGACGACCTGGACAAGCGCATTCCGCTCAGCATCGCACAGTGGCACGAGCACGTGAACCTGTGTTTTCCTCCCCCCGACCGGAAAAAAGAAGCCATCCCTCCGCATGCGAAGTTTGGCCTCGCCGGCTCAATTTCCACGGAAGACGAGTGCCAGGCCAATGGCGGGAAATTCATGCCGATCGTGTTTAACTGGATGGTCCACGTATATCCGCTGGAGAAGACCGAGGCCGGTATTTGGGATGTAACCCGCGGCCACGACCGCGATCACGGAGATTAGCGGGCCACGACACCTGGCTCCGGGCGAGATCCTCAATCGCCGGCCGCCACGGCTCGGAGCGTGCGGGTCACCCGCGCCCCGATGGCCGCGATGATGGCTGCAATCAGACCGACTGCGAGTGCGATGCCGATATAGAAGGCGGCCGGGTAGCGGAGCCCCTCCCCCTGGGGATTGGCCGCACCCACTGGGGTGAACAAGTACAGGACCTGCAATCCGGCGCGCTCCGACTCGCGCCCGAACAGCGCTGCCAGCACTCCTGTAGTTGCGTAATAGAGACACAAGTACAGCAGTCCTTTCAGGATGGGACGGCTCATACGCGTCAGCTTGCACCACTGCAGGAACAGAACGTCCCGGGTGATGAAGACAAGCAACACCAGCAATTGGCCGGCTGCCATTTCCAGGGACTTTGTTTCTGCGGGCAGAGCGTGGTCCCAGGCCAGGGCGCCCCAGACCAGCAGGGCATAGGCGGTCACGGCCGAAACTGCCAGCCACGGCCAGGGGAGACCGTCCTCCGAAAACACGGTCGCCCCGCCCGCAGCCCGCTCCTGCCACCACACCCGAAGGCGTTCCGGGGTGCTTAAGGTGGCCAGCCCCATCACGAACAGGATCGCGCCATTTACCCCCAACATCAGGCCAACCAGGGCCTTGGAGTTCCATCCACCCCCGCGGGCGGGATTGAAGAGCGCATACATTACAAAATTCAAGAACGCCGCGCATCCCACCGCTTGCCAGCGCGAGAGCGGGCGAATCTCGTCATAGTCACGCTTCAAGTTCCGCACGAGCATAAGCACAATCCAAAAGCCGAAGGTCATCCACAAGAGCAGGCTCAACGCCAGCCAGGGCAGAGAAAGCCCAAACAGCGTGGGCGGGCGAAGGAATGCGCTTTCGTTGGGACGATACAGGCGCAGAATCCCGCTCAGGGGGCTGAATGCGGCTGCTCCCGGGAACGCGCTGTCCGCCAAGCCCACGGTGCCTGCCGCCAGGAAATACACCGTAAGGGCGCCCAGCATACCCATGCCCCGACTGCGAGTCTCGAGCAAGGTGGAGAGCAAGAGCCCGCACAGTCCGAGAAACATCGCTCCCCCCAACACCAGCAGGCACGCCCCTGAAAGATGCCCAATCGAGATTCCGCCCAGAAGACCCGCGATGGCAGTGAGCGGCAGCAGGCACACCAGCAGGAAGTAGGTGAGTACGGGCTCCCCTAGCAGCTTGCCCACCAGCATTTCGCTCGGGGTCAGGCTCGTGGTCCGCTGGAAGTCCCAAGTCTTGCGGTCCCGCTCGGCGGCCACCGACTGGGCGCAGGCAAACAGCGACCACAGAGTCAAGAGTCCGGCCTGCAGGGCGAAGATCCACTGGAAGAAAAGCAGCCAAGTGTTCTGGGAACCGGTTTGCTCCAGGAGTTGGACGCGCGCCGCCCACGGCGCTCGGTTGAATTGCTGAGCGCGGTTGCGAGCCCGTTCCAGCTCCGACTGCTCGAAGCTCCAGCAGGAAAGCCAGATGAGGGCGCACACGAACAGGGCCACGACCAGCAACGTCATGGCCCGTGCCGGCCGTAATTCCGCACGGACATGCCGCACAAACTCGGGATTGCGCCAGAATCGAAGCATCACATCACCTCGTGGTGCGAGAGTTTCATGTAAAGGTCTTCCACCGACTGGCGCACCTCGGTGAACGATTTCACACGCACGCCAGCCGCCACCAGTTCCGCCAGCAGCTGCGCCAGTGCCTCCTCCGAACCGGCAAACTGGAATGTGCCTGTGCCCGGCTCCAGCTGTGAGCCGGAAACGTGCGGCGACTTTTCCAGCTGGGCCGCCACCAGGGCCGTGGCATCGCCCAGCCAGCGGATGCGGATATCTCGCGTTTGGGTTGTGGCCGCGGTGACGTCCTCAAGCCGCCCGCTGCGCACCAGGCGGCTTCTTTCCATGATTCCGATGGAGGTACAGAAACCCTCCAATTCGGTCAGGATATGGGAGGAGATCAGGATGGTGGTGCCCTCGTCCCGCAGAGCGCGCAGCCGATTGCGCAGCTCGAGCCGGGCCTTCGGATCCAGTCCCGAGGCCGGCTCATCCAGCAGCAGAACCTTCGGCCGGTGCAGGATGGCGCGCGCGATTCCCAGCCGCTGCTTCATGCCGCGTGACAGACCCCGGATCAACACGTCGCGCTTTCCCCCCAGGTCCACCTGCGCGATCACCTCGCTGACCCGGCTGGGAATGTCGCATTCCGGCATCTTGTAGGCATGGGCAAAATAGTCGAGGTACTCCCAGACCTTCAAGTCCTCATACAGGGCGAAGAAGTCGGAAAGGTAGCCAATCGACTGCTCAGCGCGTTCCGGCTCCAGGGCTACGTCGATGCCATAGACCAGCACCTTGCCCAGCGTAGGACTCAGCAAACCGCAGGCCATGCGGATGGTGGTGGTTTTTCCCGACCCGTTGGGGCCAATCAGGCCGTAAATCTCCGCTTCGGGGATGGTGAGATTCAGGCCCTGGACTGCAACCAGGTGGTCATATTCCTTGCGCAGATCAATCAGCTGGATCGCTGGTGGCATGGTTCCTCGCAAAAACATGGGGGCGGATCCTAGGCGATTCCGTCGTCGGCCCCGATCTGCCCTCGGACAACGGCGAATACGTATGCGGGTATGCAGCAGTTCCGGGAAATTGCCCCCTCGGATCGAGCCTGGGGAAAGAACGCCTTGACGGTAAGAGCTTGCAAATTGAATTGGGAACTACCTAGCCCGATGCGCCTGGGTCCTGGCTGCCGGTTCCCGCGGGAAAACCAACCGGTCACTGACCAGGAAGTTGGCCGCTGCGCAAGTTGCAATCGTTCCCACGTTGGCCAAGAGGTAGTGGATGCCGGCCCGGCCGACAAACAGCTTCATCAGCAGGATGTTCCCTACGATGGAGCACACTCCCGTAGTCAGATTGAACTTGACGAACCGCCAGAGAGAGTTGCCCACTCGATCCCCCCAGGTGAAGCGCTTGTGCCACACATAGTTGTGAATGACTGCCACTTCCACCGCTAGGGCGGTGGCAAGGAGATAATCCTGATGCAGGCCGAATTCCAGCACGGTCAACGCGGCCAGTTGCACACCGATTCCGATTGCGCCCACGGCGTTGAACTTCAGCCACCGCGTGGCCGCTTCAGGAATCGTCATCGGATCCTCTCCTCACGATACAGTTGGCGTGCGTTCTTCAGCGTGAAGCACACCAACATCAGGGCCATCCCGGCCAGTGCAATCCCTCCGGCCACATCAAACAACCGGAATTGCCCGGACAACACCATGGGCCAGCGCAGCAAGGCCAGGCTGCCGGCGGCGAGCAGGATACGAATTTCGGTTGGTCCAAAGTGCCAATACGACAAGTGGAATTCGGCCAAGGTGTACGTTCCCAGGTAGGACTGGATGGAAAGCATCAGGAAAGCCGCCAGCAGCCCGGCCGCGATCCAGAGATTCATGTATCCCGAGAGCGCAAGACCGCCCATCAAGGCAGCTGCGCCGAAGCTGTCCAACATGTGGTCTACGTAGAATCCGTAGCGCGGGCGCTGTTGCTGGCGGAAGCGCGCCAGGGTTCCGTCCAGGCTGTCGCCCAGCCAGTTCAGGGCAAGGCAGGCAATCGCCGCCAATAGGTAATATTTGTTCCCGACCGCAAGAGCGTAGCAGGCCCCCGCCATGATCTGCCCTGCCAACCCCAGAGCGGTCAGGTGGTCGGAGTTGATCCAGGCTGGAGTCCGCTCCGCCATCCAGACGAGTGCGCGCTTCTCTGCCCCGGAAACCATACTCACCTGCACCCGGCGGGCACTGGAAAACACCGATCTCAGCCGGCGCACCTCAGCCAGGACTCCCGGGTTCGCCTGCTCACAGTAGTCAATCCAGGGACTTCCCATAACTGCCTCCTTCCGCACCCACAGTGTCCCGGAAGCGAAGCTGCGACAATGCACGGCCAATCAATCGTTAAGCAGCAGGAGGTCATTTGGTAAGTGATTGATTAAGCGAGGGTTAGAGAAAAAACCAATCTCTGGTGTGAGATTTCCAGGGCCCGGGGTGAGGGCGGGATGTCCTCCAGATAGGGCTCGCGGCGCAGAGACTTCTTGTACAGCTGCGCAGGATGGCCCGGTCGTTTCTCCATCGTTCCGCGGGCCAGGGGGCGATGCCTTTTGACGGTGATCAACAGGGCACTCAGGGCGTGAATGGCCCTGGGAAGCACACAAGTTTTGTGTTCTGGTCTGGTAGGCTGAAGCCGCGGGCGTTTGCCATTGAGTAGAGCGGAAATCGTACGACGGCTGCTATGAACTGATCTTCCGGCCAACCATGTTCTCCCGTATCCTCCGCATCTTCCGCCCATCACATCAGCACAGCGCCTTCTCCGCGACGCTGCTGCTGATGACCACGGTAATGCTGTCGCGGATCATCGGCTATGTTCGCGAGGCTTACATTGCCTATGCCTTCGGAGCGGGTGGCCAGACCGACTCCTACGTGGCGGCTTTCACGCTGCCCGACTGGCTGAATTACATCCTGGCCGGGGGCACAGCGTCGATCACGTTTATCTCGATCTACACCCGGTTCCTCGCCGAGAAACGTGAAGGCGAAGGACAGAAGGCCTTCTCGGTGATCGTCACTGTGATGACCACCGTGTTTGTGATTGGAGTCCTGCTGGCCGAGGTCTTTACCCCGCAATTCGTGCATTGGATGTTCCACGGCTTTTCTGCCGCCCAGATGGATCTGTGCGTCTCGCTGACCCGAATCCTCCTCCCCGCCCAGATTTTTTTCTATGTCGGAGGAGTGGTGTCGGCGGTGCTGCTATCCCATCGCCTATTCCTGCTGCCGGCGCTCGGGCCGCTCCTGTACAACGCGAGCATCATCGCCGGCGGGGTCGTCCTGGGGCGGCGGCTGGGGATTGCTTCCCTGGCGTGGGGCGCCCTGATCGGATGCATCCTGGGACCCTTTCTGATCAACGCTATCGGAGCGCACCGCGTGGGTACTGGATACCGTCCGTCCTTCGACTGGAACAACCCCGCCTTCCGCGAGTGGGTGCGGCTGTCGATCCCGCTGATGCTGGGAGTGTCGCTGGTGACGGCGGACGATTGGATCCTGCGTTACTTCGCCTCCAGTGGAATCGGCGACATCGCCCGCCTGAACTACGCAAAACGGCTGTTTGCGGTGCCGATCGCCGTGCTTGGCCAGGCAACCGGCCAGGCTTCACTGCCGTTTTTTGCGCGCCTGTTCGGGGAAAAGCGCATGCAGGAATTCGAGAACACCGTCAACGGCTCCGTCTACCGCGTCTCCGCTTTGTCATTCTTGACGTCTGCCTGGATGATGGCTGCTGCCTTACCCCTCATTGACCTGGTTTATCGGCGCGGACACTTCGCCTTCACCGACTCACGCAAAACCGCTCTCTATTTCTTCTGGTTCTCACTCTCGCTCGCATTCTGGGCAGGCCAGGGCCTCTACGCACGAGCTTTTTATGCCGCAGGCGACACGGTCACTCCGATGGTCGCGAGCACGATTATCACCCTCCTGTCACTGCCCATCTACAGAGCGCTGTTCCACAGCCTCTCGGTGGTTGGGCTGGCTCTTGCATCCGACATCGGCATTTTGGCAAACACCGTGGTGGCGGCGGCCTTGTTACATCGCCGGCGGCTCGTCTCCTGGCTCCGGATGCCATGGCTCGAACTCGGAAAGACGATTCTGACGGCGGCGATTGCGGGTGGGCTGAGCCTCCAGGTAGCCAAGATGATCCCGTTGCGCGGCAGCCGCGGGGCAGACCTGAAGTCGTTGGGATTGGTTTCTGTGACCTGGGCAGGTGCGGTGGCCGCGGGCTTGTGGCTCCTTCGCTCGGAACTTCCCGGGCTGATGCGTCGGCGCTGGACGGTAATCCCGGAAACATCCGTCCGATCGGCTCCTGAGGCCGGCAATGTCATGGAGCCGTGAACCGACTCGCCAGAAGAGCTTGACGAAAAAACAAATAGGCATCCGCACACACGCGGGATGCCTATGCGAACTGCAACTCCGTGGCTACGCCCTGGCGGCGGCGATTGCGGGCTCCGGCGTCGTCGCCCCCTTGGCCTCGTCCTTCGCGCTGGTCTGGCCGGCCTTGCGGATATCGATGCCGCCTTTGAAGAAGGCGCCGTCCTCAATCGAGATGCGCGCCGCCACGACATCGCCGGTGAGGGACCCGTCGCTGCGGATGTCCACTCGGTCACTGGCGGTCAGGTTCCCGCGCACTTTGCCGAGCACCACGATCTCGCGGGCATTAATGTTGGCCGCGACCACTCCGTTGCGCCCGACCGTGACCCGGTTTCCGGAGAGATTAATCGAGCCCTCCACCCGGCCGTCAATGTACAGCGATTCCGACCCTGTTACCTCGCCCTTAATGACCAGGGACTTGCCGATCGTCGCCTGGTCTGCTGTGGCGGTAGTCGCTACCGGACGCGGCGCCTGGACAGGTTCTGCCATGACGGGCGCAGCCGGGGTTGCACTAGCCGGACGCTCCCCTTCCGTACCTTGCCGGCCGGGCGTCGCGGGCTGATTGGTGGGCTTCCACATGTCCAAAATGTCCTTTCCTCAATTTGAATTAAGGGCTACAAGCCGCATTTCAGGGACCAAAACGCATTCTACTCTGCAATTCTGAGGACACGCTGTGGAAATCGGAATTTTGTTGATGATAATGGAGATACCGGGAGCGAGGTGTTGTTGATCCGCGCTCCGCGGCGGCGTCTTTCGGGTTACCGCGAGGTGACCTCCCAGGTAAAAGTTCCGCAGGTCTGGCATTTCTTATATTGAGACGCTGTGGCTCGCTGAGGCAAGGTCGGCTGCACAGACGAGAAAAACCTTTCATCCGCGCCAGAGCACTCGTAATCCAAATGCCGATATGACCACCGCTACGACCGCATCCGGCAGGCCGCAGGCCGGTGAGTATGCTCATTACTACGATTGCTACATCTCCCTCGTTACCGGTCTGGATGTTGTGCCCATCCTCGAGCGCCAGAGGCGCGACACGCTCCTGCTGCTTTCGGGTCGGAGCGAAGAAGAAGGGAACTTTCGCTACGCGCCCGGCAAGTGGAGCGCCAAGGAAGTTCTCGGCCATGTGAGCGACACCGAGCGTATTTTTGCCTATCGTGCCCTGCGCATTGCACGCGCGGATGCCACACCCATCGAAGGGTTTGCGCAGGATGACTACGTGCGTAATGGTCGGTTTGCACACCGTGCTTTGGCGGACCTGATCGAAGATTTCATCGGGGTGCGGCGCGCCACCATCTCTCTGCTGCGCAACCTCGACGAGGACGCCTGGCTACGGCGGGGCACAGCGAGCCAAAACCCGTTTACTGTTCGCGCGCTGGCTTACGTCATCGCCGGCCACGAATTGCATCACCGGCGGATCCTCGCAGCCAAGTATTTCGCCAAGACACGATGATAAAAGCCTCGGTGAGTGCCTAGGAGGGCTCGCAGCAATCCCTTGAAGGGGGGAGGGCGGCCCCGTCGCCGGAATCCACTCGACGGCCAGGTCGCGTGGGCGCCGGTCTGGAGAGTAGAGTAAGAGGCGTACGCAGGATTCCGTTCGAAAGATGCTCTCCGACTCCTCCATCCTGAACCACATTGCCCGCCAACCCAAACGTTCCGCTGGCTTCAAGCAACTGGCGCGCGAGCTGGGCCTGCATGGGGAAGAACGTCGTGAGCTCAACGATCACCTTGGGCGCCTGATCGCCAGCGGCCGGCTTCTCAAAGTGGATGCCGAGCGTTACGCCCTTCCCCCTGCGTCCGCCGCCAAGAACACCGTCGCCGGCCGGCTGAGCATGCACCGGGATGGGTACGGTTTCGTGCTGCCCGAGGCAAGCTCGCTCGATGATCGGCTGAAAGCTCGACTGGCGGGCGATATTTTCATTCCCCCACCTTTCATTGGCTCGGCCATGCATGGCGACCGCGTGCTGGTGGAGATTGCGACGATTCGCCCGGACGGCCGCGCCGAGGGCCATATCGTTCGCCCCGTCAACCGCGCCCACCCCACCGTGGTCGGCACGTTCCACTACGGCTCTCGCCGCAATTACGTCACACCCATGGACGAGAAAATCCGCCAGGAGATCGTGATTCCGCCGGGGATGGAATACCCGGAGAGCTCCACCCCCGAGAAGGTGGAGCTCACCGAGAAGACTCGAGGCAGAAAACGCGGGCAATCTGTGCACCGCGTGCTCGGCGGAGAAGCCCGCCGCACGGAGTGGGAGGACCTCGAAAACGTGGTGGTCGATGTGGAAATCACCGACTGGCCTACGCCCACGCAGAACTCACGCGGCCGAGTGGTCGAAATTCTCGGTTACGAAGACGACTTCGGGGTCGATGTGGAGATCATGATCCGCAAGTTCCACCTGCCACACCGCTTCCCACCCGAAGTGCTGGAGGAGGCACAGGCAGTCGAGGGCGTAATCCCGGCACGGGAGTTGCATCGGCGCCGCGATTTCCGCGGTCTGCACATCGTTACGATTGACGGAGAAACTGCCCGCGATTTTGACGACGCCGTCACCGTCCGCCGCTTGGACAATGGCAACTACGAACTCCAGGTGCACATCGCCGACGTGGCGCACTACGTGCGCGAGAGTTCCCCGCTCGACCAGGAAGCGCGGTTGCGCGGCACCAGCGTCTACTTTCCCGACCGTGCCGTACCGATGTTGCCCTTGGAGCTGTCCACCGACACTTGCAGCTTGCGGCCTCAAGCGGAGCGACTGGTCTTGTCCTGCGTGATGGAAATCGATCCGCGCGGGGAGATCGCAGGCTACGAGATCAGCGAAGGGGTAATCCGTTCCGCTGAGCGCATGACTTATACCGCGGTGAAGGCGCTCCTCGAAGGCGAGGAAGGCGTCCGCAAACGTTACTCGTCTCTGGTGAGTTTGTTCGAACAGATGCGTGATCTGGCGCTCATCCTGAACCGCAAGCGCGAGCGCCGCGGGTCGATCGACTTCGACCTACCCGAGCCTGTCATCGAGTTCGATGAGTTCGGTCTCATGAAGAGCATTACTCGCTCGGAGCGCAACATCGCGCACCGGATCATCGAGGAATTCATGCTCTCTGCCAACGAGTGTGTGGCGCAGTATCTCGAATCCCGTCGGATTGCCTCGCTCTATCGCATCCACGAGAAGCCGGATGCCAAGCGCGTGTACGAGTTCGAAGTCCTGGCCACCAGCTTCGGCTATTCCCTAGGGGTGGGAGCGCTGCCGATTCAGCGAATGCAGCTCAAGACCGACCGCCGGGCGGCGCGCGGCACCGGGCGTGGCGTGCGCGAGATCGAGATTCCCAAGCAAGTACACGTCACCCCGCGCATGTATCAGAAGCTCTCCGAAAAAATTGCCGGCAAGCCCGAGGAGCGAATTCTCAGCTACCTGATGCTGCGCTCATTGAAGCAGGCCCGCTACTCCGAGGAGAACCTGGGCCACTTCGCCCTGGCGGCGTCCACTTATACGCACTTCACCTCGCCGATCCGACGCTATCCCGACCTGATCGTGCACCGCATTCTGAAGAAAGTCCTGCGCGACGAGCCTGAGAAATGGGAGGGCGAAGTGCCGGTCGGGGCCTGGGGCGGGGGATCGGTGCTTCATGGCGCCGGGAAAGGATCCGAGGCTGTGCCTTCGCCTTGGTCCAGGCGCCGCGACCGCAGCGCATATCAGGCAAGCACCGAGTTGCCGGGCGGTCCCATCCCGCTGGGGGAGTTGCACGATATCGCAGAAGAATCCAGCCAGTCCGAGCGGCGCGCCGACGAAGCCGAACGCGAACTCCTGGAATGGAAAAAAGTGAAGTTCATGCAGGATCGCCTGGGCGAAGACTTCGATGGCCTGATCACCAGCGTTACCAAGTTCGGTTTCTTCGTTGAGCTGACCGACTTGTTTGTCGAAGGCCTGGTGCCACTCGCCACCTTGACCGATGACCGCTATGCCTACCACGAGAGCACGCGTGAGATCATCGGCCAGCGGTCGCGCAGGGCATTCGGCTTGGGGCAGCGCGTCCGGGTACTGGTGGACCGGATCGATCCGGTGGAGAAGAAAATCCAATTCGCGTTGGTGGAAGAAGTACAGAATCGCTCAGCTAAACCCTTCAAGCGCCAGTAAAAAATCTCCAGCCGAAGCCGCCGCTTGCTGCCCGCGTTCCGAGGACGCTCCCTTGCTCAGGGCAGCCTGGCGTCTGGCCGGGGGTGTGCCTTCGAGGATTACTAGGCGGTCAAATTCAACAGGTCTGGTGTAAAATCTTAGGCGATTACCCCATTCGCCGCCTTAACGATGTGGCGGATCCTCCCGTCGGGACGTGGCTCAGCCTGGTAGAGCACTCGCTTGGGGTGCGAGGGGTCGGCAGTTCAAATCTGCCCGTCCCGACCAATCAACAAGTTGCGCGGTTTTCCTCCAATCGGTGAATACTCGCCTGGAGGGGCCGTAAGTTTCTCTCCATTTGTACGCGAACATCAATTCCTGGTAAACGTCTCACCCGCAACCCTTGAGTGGTATAAGCACAGTTTCAAGTGGAAGCGGGCAAATTCCAAGTCCTAAGCTGCTCGCACTTCAGCGATTCCTGTTGAGTTGCAGCCAGACCAGGGGGGACCGGGGGTTTGTCGGCGTTCTGTTTTGATTCCATCCCTCTTCTTGAGCAAGTAGATCACCACCAAAGTTATTGCAGCTTGGCGTACTCCGCCTTGGCTTCTTTCAGGATAGGGATGTTCGAGTCGGCATCTTTCCAGAGCGTGAAGAAGTCCTGGTAGGCGGCTTTGGATCTAGGAGTATCGCCGGAGAGGGCATAGGAGCGAGCGAGTCCAAGATGGGCAAGGGAAGCCAAAGGGTAGTTAAGGACTACGCCTCGATGGTCGAGAAACTTCTGGAATTCGTAGACGGCGGAGGCGCCCTCGTGGGTGGCAAGATACGCCTGACCACGGAGATAAGCAGGATAGAGGGTTGCGATCTGGAAGGGCGGCGGCGAGCCGAGGTCGTAGGGAGCGGCGGCTTCAAGGGATTGCAGCGCGGCGGTGGGGTTGCCGGAGTCGAGATCGATGGCAGCGGTCACGCAGGGGCGCCAGTAGATCTTGAGCATGGTGTTTAGAGGGTCGCTTTTTTCCGAGTCGTCGAGAAGCTTTTTGGCGCGGTTCGGATCACCGGCACGGGCCAAGGCGAGGGCGGCGAGGACTTTAATATCGCGGCCGGGAGCGAGTTTGAGCGCTGCATCGGCGTTCTGGCGAGCGAGTTCGGCGTTGCCGAATTCGGCCTCACGAAGAGAAGAGGCGGCCTGCCAGAGCGCGGCGGTTTCCTTGGAGTCGGCGCGAATGGCTGAGTCGACAGCGCGGCGACTGAAGTCGCGGGCGCGACTGAGATGGCCGAGGGAGCCTTCGGTATCGGACTGAGCGTTGAGCAGGGCGTCCTCGACGGCGGGTTTGCCGGCGGCCCAATCGAAATTTTCCTGCATTTGCGCGGAATTACCCTGCTCGTACGCGAGCAGGTAGCGCCAGAGGCGGAGATCGCCGCCATCAAACTTGTGAGCGGCTGCTTGATCGAACATAGCCTTTGCTTCATCAAAACGGCCCAAGGCCATGTAGAAGCCGGCGAGATTGCTGTAGCTGATGGAGGTATTGGGATCGATGTCAAGGGCTTTGCGAGTTTGCTCGGCGGCCTTATCGTACTGGCCTAGGTTGCTGTACAGCAGCGCGAGATTGCCGATAGGGACGAAGTCCCGCGGATAGCTCTGGGCCCACAGTTCATAGGCTTTGGCGGCCTGTTCCTGTTCGCCCGTGACATTGGAGTAGTAGAGGGCGGAGATGCGGTACTTCTCTCGCTCACTGATCTTGTCGCGGAGATCGTAGGCTTTGCGAATGTTCTCCGAAGAGAGAGTCGCCTGGCCGACATTGCCGTAGCACAGGCCGAGTCCGGCATAGGCCATGGCGAAGTTTGGATCGAGTTCGACAGCGCGCTTAAAGAAAGGGATGGCTTCCGCAGGACCTTGGGTGCGCGAGGTGTTAATGGCGATGCTGTAGGTTTTGAGCGCTTCGAGTGATGGTGTGGTGGCTTCGACGGGGACATCGAACTTCTGCACGGAAGCGAGCGATTCGCCGAGACGTTCGCGCAAGGTGGAGGCGGACTTATCGACTGCTTTGAGAACTTCTTCTTTGCTCGAGGCTTCGGATTGTTCTTTGGCGAGGAGGTCGCCGGTGGCGCAAGCAGTGGCATCGAGCCCGACAACGTACTGGCTGCCGATTTTGGAGATGGAGCCGGCTATCACGGCTTTGCTGGCGGTGCGGAGACAGAGTTCTTTGGCGACGTCGGCAGTGACGCGATCGGTGGAAGGGCGACCCATGAGGCGAAGGGTCTCGCCGATCCTGCGTTCAGACAGAATGTTGAGGAAGGGAGATTGTGTGAGCTGCACCGAGAGCGCTTGTTTCAGCGTCTCGTCAAAAACCGGATCGCCGGTGCGATTGTCGAAGTCGGCGAGAACGACCGTGTCCTTCTCCGTGAGCGGCCTGGAGGGAGAGGAGACGCGCTGCGTGGCGAAATAGTAGCTGCCAGCGGCGAGCGCGGCGAGCACAAGCGCTCCGAGGATGTATGGGAATTTGCTGCGAGGAGCGACCGCGGGTGCGGCGGCGGAAGATTGCGCGGCAGATACAGCGGATTGTTTTCCGGATGAGATCGGGCGGACGGTGGAACTGACGGGAGCAGGGAGTTCGACTTCCGTTCCGGTGTCTCCGATGGGGGAGGCAGCGGTTTTGCCGGATTCGGTTTCGCGCTTAAGGCGCTTGAGATCGGTGCGGAGATCGGAGGCGTGCTGGTAACGGAGGTCGCGATCCTTTTCGAGAGCTTTCGTGATGACGTCCTCGAGCTTGGGCGGGAGCTCGGGGTTGAAGCGGATGGCGGACGCAGGCTGTTTGTGCAGGATCTGGTCGAAAATGACGGCGGTGGTTTCTCCGCGGAAGGGGACGGTGCCGGTGGCCATTTCGTAGAGGACGGCGCCGAAGGAAAAAATGTCGGTGCGGGCATCCAGGCTTTTGCCACGGGCCTGTTCGGGGGACATGTAGGAGACGGTGCCGACGGCGGTGCCGGGGCTGGTGAGATGAGCATCGGGCATACCCGTTTGCGTGTCGGCGGCGGAGACGATTGCGTCGCTAACCTTGGCGAGGCCAAAGTCGAGAATCTTGGCGTGGCCGCGCTCGGTGAGGAAGATGTTGGCAGGTTTGATGTCGCGGTGCACGATGCCTTTGGCGTGGGCTGCGTCAAGGGCGTCGGCGACATCGATGCCAACCGTGAGGATGGTGTCGAGGTCGAGCGGACGGCCGAAGATGGCATGCTTGAGGGTACGGCCTTCGAGGTACTCCATGACGATGAAGGTGCGGCCGGAATCCTCGCCGATATCGTAAATCGTGCAAATGTTGGGGTGGTTAAGTGCGGAGGCGGATTGGGCTTCGCGCTGAAAGCGAGCCAAGGCTTGCGGGTCGCGGGCGAGATCCTCAGGAAGGAATTTGAGGGCGACGAAACGATGGAGGCGCGTGTCCTCGGCCTTGTAGACGACTCCCATCCCGCCACCGCCGATCTTCTCGACGATGCGGTAGTGTGAGACAGTTTGGCCGATGAACTGGAAGGAGGTTCCCATCTCGGGGAGAGGAACAGGTATATTACGAGTGCTCAGAACTCAAAGTCAAATCAAGGGTAGCACGCTAAGCACCCGGAGACACATCGTCTGACACTTCGCAGCGCCTTCTCCGACCGAGCTTCACATCCTTGGCCTTGTACACCACACCCATCCCCCCACCGCCCAGCTTCTCGATGATGCGGTAGTGGGAGATGACCTGGCCGATGAGTCCAGGGCCTTGCGGCCCGCGCGCTTGTTTTGTGGGCATGTTCGGAGCATCGCTACGAATTCACTGGGAAGCCGAACGGTGCGCGATTCTCCGTTCTCGGTTTCAAAGCGGCGAGCTACACCAGCGACCTTTCCTGTCGCGCCTGATTTCGATTTGGTCCCATTGGATTGCCTGCACCTCACCTCGGCGTACTCCTGAGGTGTACAGGAATAGCACAAAGGTACAAAGATGCGCGTGACTGGAGGAAAACAGCCGTGGCATTTGCTAATTCGGCTCCGGTTGGTCTTCCTGCGATTCTCCGATCTCGGAGTTCGTGGCAACGGGGACATTGAAACCCTACTGCTGGCGTGGCGTGACTGGCTGGGTAGTCCCAAACTCTGCGGAGGTAGAACTTTCGTACTTTTCTGAGATGGCACGAGTGACAGAAGTAACGTAGCCCGCCCTTGACCCCCCGTGCTGCAATCGCAAATGACTCCCTCGGATGAGTCCATCTCGAATCAATCAGGATGTAGACGTGTATGCAACGCTACGTCACGGGGCGTCTCACCAGCATTGCACTCGCCTTTGGGTTGGGGTGTTTGTCCACCTATGCTCAGACAGTGACAGCCAGTATGTGGATTGCGGGCGACCCCTACGGTCTGGCGGTCAACCCGAATACGAACGAGATCTACGTTGCTAATGGCACAGACAACGTCCCCGTGATTGGCGGTGCAACGAAATTACCGTGGTACGTTGACAATCATCGCAGCCGGGCGGATCAAGAAAACATGGGCTAGCGCATGTTCGAACGGTCCCACAGTTCGCGGTCGGCGCTTCTTATCGCTTTCGGCGCATCGTTCGCCGTGTATTTGATCCCACTGTTCGGGCCGCATGCCTCTTGGCCGCTCGGCCTACATCTGTACCTATGGCAGATGCCCGGCGCTGCCCACCGGGGCGTAAGCTGGATCGCAATGGACTGGGGCGTCGTCCTGGCATTGCAGGTTTTGGCCGGTACGCTCTGGTACTGGGTACTCGTGCGGCCTGGCTGGGTGCGCATCCTGGCGGTCGCCGCTTGCGCACCGGTGTTTGTAGCGGTGGCCAACTGGGCATATTTGAGCGCACTTCCCTCCAGATTCTTGACCGAGCGGGCCACGACACCCGATCTGGGAGACTGGAAGACGGTGTGCACAGTACCCGATATGGAGGTGGCTGAAGTGCGGTCTCCTCCTGACACATCGCTGGCACGCGCTGGGCAAGCCTGGTTGCGAGCAAAAGAGCAGTATGTCGTTCTGACGATGCCAAGCTGCCACACCCGTTTGATCAGAAAGCCGGATGCCGCCACGCAGGTTGATCTGAATTTTGCTTCTCCGGCTGGTGTCTACTTAATGACGAACTGGGACAACAAAACGAGACAAACGCACTGGTGGGTGGGCAACGGATCTTTGCGACCGTTGTCCCTTTTATCTGAGGGCTCAATAGTACTCGGCATGCCAGTTTTGTCGAACGACGGGCACTGGGTGGCGTGGATGGAGTTGATCCCCGGCACCAAACGTCGCCGCGCCGTCGTCCAATCGCTCAACGACGAGCGGGCGCACTCAGTGGACATCCCCGACCTGGGCCAATGGGCACTTCTTGCTGCAGATATGGAACGCAAGGAGCTGACCTTCTACCTGTACGATTACACCACGCGGCGCAGCTCCTTGACCATGCTCGGCCTCGGCTCCGAGCAGCAGGGTGATGCGATTGTTGCCCAAGGCGTTGATGCGCAATTTACGACTTTATTGCGTGTGGGCTCCGGCTGGGTTGCCTGGGATGCCGCTCGGGAGCCCGGCGAACGCTATCGAGTCGCCTGGTCGCTGGCCAACGGGCGGGGCGCCCATGAAGCATTAAAGGGCCGCGGCATCACCGCCGTCAAAGTGGATCCGGATGGCGCCTACGTTGCCATCAGCGAGACCAACGCGATCCTCGATAATAACGTCCAGGATGCCGTCTACGTCCTTCGCGCGAGTGATGGCAAGGAAGTCTGGCACCGGAATTTACCGAGGTATGCCCGCAGTTCGCTCGCCTTTCTCGGCGAGAAGCTTTTCGCCTACACCGACTCGGACGGAGCGAACTCTACAGTGCGCGTCTTGCAGATACCAGATGAATAGCTTGTTTGTGCTTTTTGCTCTTGAAATCAGTGCAGCCGCCAGTCCCGGCGCGAGTCCCGCCAGTCCCAAGGTCCAACTTTTCAGCCCTAGCGTTGCACCTGGGACCACATCTTTGAGCCGTTCCTCCTGGGCCGATCAGGCCACCGTAAAGCGCATCGAGGCGGTTGCTGGGGTTGGTGCCGCTCATCCGAGGGAAGGCGCGCATGGCCGGTGCTATGGTGCAGGTGTCCTGACCGGCGATCCAGTCGATCAGGTCGCCGGTTGAGGCTGAGTCTTCAGCCCGCTTTCGCTCGTCTGGCCTCTGTGCGAAGGCCTGCAAGTTGACATAATTTCGGTTTGCCGTCCTTCGCAAAGCGACAGCGTTTTCTCGATCTTGACCGGAAGCCTTCGCTACGACAGGTATTGTCCAGGAGCGATGCCGATAAAGGAGAAGCGGCCACTCTGATCGGTATTCGTAGCACGCGCTCGGAGGCGATTGTAGCGAGTTTCTGCATCGGGACTGATGCGGATGCGCGCTCCGATCATCGGCTTGCCATCCTGCCTAACCGATCCATCCAGTTCTGCACCGCCATTGGCGACTACGACTTGGATTGTACCCCCGTCCTCTCCTTTTTCTACTTCCAACCCATTCGCCAAGAGGTCGTTAGCACCTAGACGAACCGACTTCACATACCAACCCTCGCTCCCAACTTCGATCTTTTGACTCGCGTGATAGTTTGCATCGTCAGGTGAATGTTGCTGTGCCTGCAGCGCATAGCTGCCAGGAGCCACGCTCTTCACTTTGAACTCGCCCTTCGCATCCGTCTCACTGCTCTGAGACATGCCGAAGTCGACCCTGCAAACCAGCTCCCCTCAGAGCAGATCGCCTACCGTCGTTTCCATGGTGATGCGGGTCCCTGCGACCACTCCCACGATGTGCACTGCCAGATTCCCGGAGGTGTCGTAGGCATCGAGCGTGAATTTTCCCGTATAGTGCTTGCCGTCGGCACTCAACCGAACCTCTGTCACGATGTGCGTCGGGCCCATCGGGTTGCCGATGCCGCCCGGCGCATTTGTTGTGTCGTTCCCTCCCCAGGCAAAGTGATTCAGCTTGTATTTCGATTCCCCGACTTTCTCCCAGACGCCCATGCAGAAGTTTCCATCCTGCGGCGGCCGCCCCGAGTTCATGATCTCAGTCTTGTCGCGATGCCACACCACGATCGCATTGTCGATCGGCGTCCCGTCGGGCGGCCCGCCTTCGTTGCCTTTTGCGGTGAAGGTTACGTGCCACATCCCTACGATCGAATCGGAGGAGAAGTCCTCGGAAATTGGCAGTACGTAGCCCAGTTCCCCGCGCCATGCCTGCGGCACCACCGCCGCCCCCGGTTTCGCCTTCCAATGAATTCCGCAATCGGCTCGCGCCGCCGGCATCCACATCCCTACCACCACAGCAAGAGCCACAATCGCCCCAGAAGTTTTCCATGCACTCTTCATACCTTGCATCCCCTTTTCCCAGAATTTAGGAGAGTTCCCTGCTCCTTAGATCGGATCCTGGTCGGACGTTATTGCATTGTGCTGTGGTTCCGGGCAATACAAAGCGGAACACCGTCGCATCAAGTTCAGATCACGGTGCATGCTATTGACCTGACAAGAGTTAAGCTCGCGCGCCTTGACAGCCTTGTGGTGAGGGCTCAGAATCTCCAGCCAGTCCCCCGCCTGGGTATTCGTTCGGGAACTCTGGCTGCCCGTAGAAACCGGAAGATGAGACCTGCGACCTCAGGGCCGGGAACGGCGCGATTCGGACCCTACGAGGTCGACTCGCACTCGGGTGAAGTGAAGAAGTTTGGCACCCGCATCAAGCTCGGAGAGCAACCGCTTCGCATCCTGATCCGACTGATGGAGCGGCCCGGTGAACTGGTGACGCGCGAGGAACTGCGTTCCCTGCTTTGGTCGGAGAACACTTTTGTAGACTTTGAGCACGGGCTCAATTCAGCTGTTCAGCGCCTGCGTGACACTCTTTCCGATACCGCCGAGGAGGCGCAGTGGATTGAAACCGTGCCGCGCCGTGGCTATCGTTTCGCAGGCAAGGTCGAGTGGTCAAAGGGGAACGACTCACTGGCTGCGGTCTCCGGCCGCGTGATGTTGGCCGTCCTTCCCTTCGAAAACCTGAGCGGAGACCCAGGACAAGACTATTTCAGCGATGGGCTGACGGAGGAAATGATCGCGCAACTCGGAGCACTCAGCCCCGAACACCTTGGAGTAATCTCTCGCACCTCCTCAATGGTGTACAAGCATACCTCGAAAAGCGCGCGGCAGATTGGAAGCGAATTGGGCACAGATTATGTCCTCGAGAGCAGCCTGCGTCGCGATGGCGAGCGGGTACGCATCACGGTTCAACTTATCCGGGTACGGGATCAGGTGCATCTATGGGCGAACAACTACGATAGCCACATCAGCAGCTCAATTGCCCTGCAGGAAGAGGTGGCCAGGGCAGTAGCAGAGCAGATCGAAGTCAAACTCAGCTCTGTGTATGCCAACCGGCCTGTTCGATCCCATCCTGATTCAGCGGCCAATGAAGCCTATTTGCGCGGCCGGTTTTTCTTCAATCAATTCACGTCGGGAGGGTATTACAAGGCGATTGAATATTTTCAGCAGGCCATCGACCGCGATCCCAACTTCGCCGAAGCCTACGCTGGATTGTCCGACTGCTATCGTTTTCTCGTCGTCACCGACACCATTTCTCCGGCTGAGGGTTCGCCCAAAATTGCCGACTCCTCACGCCAGGCGGTGCTCCTCAGCGACAGCCTCGCGGAATCGCATTGCGCCCTTGCTGGCGCCCTAATGGACAAATATGACTGGAGGCGTGCCGAGAAAGAATTCCAGCGCGCTCTGGCCCTGAACCCGAGTTATTCCGACATGCACCGCATTTATGCGGCGCTTCTCACCGCCTTACTGCGTCACCGCGAAGCCTGGGAGCAGATCAGCGAAGCCATACGGACCGATCCTCTTTCTCTGCCCAACAACGCCGAAGTGGTCCGTACCCTGTATTATGCTCGCGACTACGATGGAGCTCTTCGGCAGGCGCAGAAGGCGATGCAGCTGAATCCCGACTATTATCGGACTCATTTCTGGATGGGTCGCGTGTATGGCCAGAAGCACATGTACAAGGAAGCCATCGGGGAAGCGAAGACCGTCCTTAGCGCAAATTCCGATAGCAGCCTCGCTCTGACCGAATTGGCTTACAGCTTGGCTATGGGAGGACGCGAGGCCAAGGCGCGGAAGATTCTGCGCCGTTTGGAGGAGCGAAGAAAGGCGAGTTTCGTCCCGGCCTACAACCTGGCCGTCATCCACGTCGCCCTCCACGAGAACGACGCAGCATTGCAGCTTCTGCGGCAGAGCTATTACGAGAACGATTGGGCCTTACTCGTCATCGCCTGCGAACCACGGCTGGACCCACTGCGCCGAACCCCCAGCTTCCGCGAACTCCTCGCTAAGGTCGGGGTACCTGGGTGACGGAAATCGATCCTGATCAGGTGACGCTTCGTCACCGTGCCGTTCAATAAACCGCCCTCCGGGGCTCGCGCGGCAGTTTCTGGGATGGTTGGCTAGGTCTCTTCGTCTGGCGGCCCGGCAGCACCGGCCAGATCCTGGGGTTTGATCTTCTCGACGTTGAACTTTGCTGCGCGCTCCCGCATGGTTTTGAGAACCTCTTCCAGCGGCGGCGGTTCACCCTTAATCCAGCGCAGAGGGTTGATCCGCGCCACAACGAAGGAGCGCAGGTAAGGGCTGACCAGCCCCTTGGCCTTTAACTTCTGCACTGCCGCCGCAACTTTCTCTTCCAGGTCGAGCACCAGGGTCGCGCGCTTCTCGTGGTCCTTGAGGGCGGTACGCAGGGGTTCGTCGCTGAAGCTCTCGAGACGCCGCAGGATGGAATGATAAGCGCCGCCGCCAAAGCGTGGCAGGCGCTCGTAACAGACTCCGAGGGTCACCAGGGCGGGCTCATCGAGATAGAAGGCAAACTTGGATTCCGGCCGTGCCCCATCTTCGCCGACCAGTCCGCGGTAGATGCGTACGACCTCCAGAGATCGCTCTTTGAGATTGTGTGCTTTCTCCGTATTCAGCGCCAGGATCTGCCACGCGACCTCGCGATCGGCCACAACCAGGGCGGTGATGGATTTGGCCCCAAGCCGGCGCATGGCCTCCAGGCGATGTCGGCCGTTCGGCGTCCAGAAACCGCTGCCCGGGGCGGGGACGACAATGATGGGGTCGAGAAAGCGCCCCGTCTTGTTGATCACGTCTGCCAGGCGCTTGTGATGCGCGTCCGACAAATCACGTTGGAACGGAGTCGGTTCAACGCTGTCGATCGGCAGAACCGAGAGTAGGGTCGAATGTCCGCCCAATGGCTCCTTGTACTGGCCCACAATTGAACCACCGGCCCGTTCAACCGCCTCGGCGGCTTCGCCCGCCAGTCCTTCCGGCCTCTCCAGGCGGGACTCCGCCGGACTAATGCCCTTGGTGCCGGGTTTGGCTTTGCGAGGACGCCGTCGCGCGGGCAGACGCTTAACCATGGGAGATGTTCTATTGTAGCCCCTATGTTGAATGGCGTCCTATTCGCCGATTACGGTGACCACGACGGTGCGCTGGCGCCCGCGCACGTCACATTCGAGATGGAATATCTGTTGCCATGTGCCCAGCACAAGCTCGCCGCCGGCCAGGGGCACAGTGAGCGATGGCCCCAGCAGCGTCGCCTGCAGATGCGAGTGGCCGTTGCCATCGTGCCACGCCTGTTCGTGACCGTAGTTCCTGCTGGGCGGGATGAGCTTGTCCAATACTGCGGGCAAATCGTGTTGCAAGCCCGGCTCGAATTCGATCGTGCCTACGGCAGCGGTGCTGCCAACATTGAAGACGTGGACTGTGCCGGTGCGAATTGCCGCCGACCGCACAATGCCGGCGACAAGCCCGGTGATGTCCTGCATGTCACCGTGGCGTTTGGTGGTGAGAGAGATTTGTTGTTGATGCATCATAGGCGTTCCAGAATACGCTGGTCTCCCGGGTTCGGGATCGACGATGAAGAAGTGGCCGGAAGAAGGCTTGCGGCTAGACGGAACTCCTTAAGGACAGGGCCGGTTCAGCCGGCTGGTCTTCAGCAGGGTCGTGGTCGCACCAGCTTCCGCCGGTCGTTTTCCTGGTGGATCTCCTGAACTTCCACCATCGCCTGGCCGTTCTGGAGCGGGACTTCTGTATCCGTCAGGCTCGGCGAATCATCTTCACGCTACTGGCGTCAGAAGAATCTCGGCCTAGCCGGCTGTCGCGAGAGACTGTCCCGCCTCAAGGTCAGTCGAGGGTCGCAGGCGTTTACGCTCGCCGGAGCCATGGCCGCATCCAGGAAATCCGGCGCGCCGCGCAGGATCACCACAGAGAAGTCAGGTCGGGCTAGGCCAACCCGTGATGAACTTGCATGTGCAGGACAGAGCCAGTCCAGCCAGAATCAGACCGTCTCAGTGGGAATCTGCAGGGCACGGTTCCGCAGTTCCTCGAAGAGAATGCTGCTCAAATAGCGTTCCCCAAACGAGGGCAGCACCACGACGATGAGCTTGCCCTTATTTTCCGGGCGACGGGCCACTTCGAGCGCCGCGACTACCGCCGCTCCCGAGGAAATGCCGACCAGCAAACCTTCTTCCAGGGGAAGCCGGCGCGCCATGCCAATCGCGTCATCATTCGTGACGGTGATGATCTCATCGATGTAGTCCGTGCGCAGAATACGGGGAACAAAGCCGGCGCCAATCCCCTGGATTTTGTGAGGCGCAGGCTTGCCGCCGGAAAGCACGGGACTGTCCGCCGGCTCGACCGCCACGGCTCGGAAAGAGGGTTTGCGGGGCTTGATGTACTCGCACACTCCAGTGAGGGTCCCGCCCGTGCCCACGCCTGAGATCAGGATGTCAACGCGGCCGTCGGTGTCGTTCCAAATCTCCGGACCGGTGGTCTCGAGGTGAATCTTCGGGTTGGCGGGGTTGTCAAACTGCTGCAGCATGTAGCCGTTGGGCGTATTGGCCAGCACGTCTTCCGCCTTGGCGATCGCGGCTTTCATGCCTTTCGGACCGGGAGTCAGAATGATCTCCGCTCCAAAAGCGAGCAGCAGGACGCGGCGCTCTAGGCTCATCGTGTCGGGCATGATGAGGATCAGCTTGTAGCCCTTTACAGCCGCGACGAACGCCAAACCGATACCTGTATTTCCGCTGGTAGGCTCGATCAACACGGTCTTTCCAGGTTGAATCCTGCCGTCGCGCTCGGCCTCCACGATCATGCTCACCCCGATCCGGTCCTTTACGCTGGACACCGGGTTCTGGCTCTCCAGTTTGGCCACTACCTCGGCGACGCAGCCCTGGGTGACGCGGTTGAGCCGCACCAGCGGGGTATGGCCGATCAGATCCGTTACATCCTTTGCAATCTTCATGGTTAGTTCTATTTTTCGGGCGAATGAAAAACAAACTCTAACAGAAACCAGGATCGGACTTGGGGGGAATCGGCGACCTTCACATAACTGGTGGTGGCAACCCCGATCACACCCGTTTCATCGCGGGTTAGAGGGTCAGGGGTTTTGGCGGTTTATGTCTCGCGGCTTTATCATTCGAGCCGGAGCGTGGGGGTGACACCACGCTCTATCCCGAACTGCCATGATCACAATTGTTTCCGGACTTCCCCGCTCAGGGACTTCTCTCATGATGCAGATGCTGGCCGCCGGCGGAGTGCCCATCCTATCTGATGGCGAACGGAGGGCCGATGTGGATAACCCGCGCGGCTACCTCGAGTGGGAGCGGATCAAGCAACTTCCTGAGGAGCCTGCTCTCATTGCGGAAGCAGAGGGTAAAGCCGTGAAGGTCATCTCGCAGCTCCTGCTTTCGCTGCCTGCCGGGCATGAATACCGAATCATATTCATGCAACGGCCCTTGCCTGAGGTGTTGGCCTCACAGGCGGAGATGTTGCGCCATCGCGGAACTGGCAATCCTGCCGCCGACGACACGGTAATTGTGAAGGCATTCCAGAATCACCTGTACGAGGTCAATACCTCGCTCGGCGGCCGGAGTGACGTGAAGGTGCTACGCGTCCCCTACCACCGCGTCTTGAACGAGACCAAGACCGTTGCAGAAGAGATTGCATCGTTCTTGGGGATTCCGCTGGACACCGACGCCATGGCCCGACAAGCGGACCCCTCCCTGTACCGTCAGCGTATGACGGTAAACCGCTAGTACTCGGACCCTATGCTTTCTTGCGCCAACCGCTGTTGGATGAGCCTAGCCCCGCCCTCCCGGTGGCGGTCGGGGGCGGGCGGGACAGGCGCGAGAGGACAGCGCAACCTGAAACCGCAGCGGAACTCATCCTGCGGTCCCTTCGATCCGGCCAGAAAATTGCTAACGCCCGAACCGGCTGGATCCTACTACGGTGATCCCTTACCTCTCTCACTCTGCGCTTCTATGGTTCGCCCCAGATGCTCATAGGCCTCCGCCAGCATGAGATGAGCTTGCCTGAACTTAGGCAGCCGAGCGCAAGCCAGTTCCAGGTGCGCTGTCGCCGTCTGGTAGTCACCCTTCTTCAAAAGGCTCGCCCCCATTTCGTAGTGCGCCCATGCGGAATTCGGCTGCAATTCGATGGCCTTGCGAAGATGCTCGATGGCCGGGGGGTATTGCCGCGCCTGTGCCAGGGCCGTTCCTAGTCCGAACTGCGTCAGATAGCTGCTCGCCTGTTTGGCGGAAGCCACCTGTAAGGTTGGGATCGCCTTCTGCGGCTTTCCGTCCGAAACGAGCAGCATGGCGCTCAAGACCTCATTAGCCAAGGCGATCGTGTCTTTAGGATCGGTGCCGGTGGCAGCGGGATTCCAGCTGCCGGATCTCTGCAAGCCTACGTATCCCAAGGAGGCCAGTTTCTGCATCTCGCTGGAGGAAAGAGCGTTAGGTTCAGCCGGGCCAGCATGCTTTGCGAAGTGGTTGTTGAAGGTGGCCAGCTGGGAAGCCATCGTGTCTAGCGTCGCCTTCGAGGCTTGTGCCAGGTTGTGCGTCGCCCCTGGATCCGCGGAGAGGTCGTAGAGTTCCGGTCTCGGCGCGCGGATGTAGAGGTATTTCCCGGCTCGCCAGGACTCCAGGGCGCTCCACCCGAACGCTTGCCGGGGAAAGTCGCTGCCGGCGTACACCGCCTGGTCCGCGTCAGGGTTGCTCTTGGCGATGCGCAGCAGGGACTGACCCTGCATTTGCGAGGGAGCGGGAACACCGGCGGCTTCGAGAATAGTGGGCGCCACATCCACTAGGCGTACCCGCCCCTGCACCCGCTTCCCCGCCATCTCGTTCTGGGAGAGCTTCACCAGCAGCGGCACCCGGACGGTCTCTTCGTACAAGAAGATGCCATGCGTAGCCTCGCCGTGGGCGGTGAGACTTTCGCCGTGGTCTGCCGCCACTACAATGACGCAATCGTCATAAATCTTCTGTGTGCGTAGAGCGGCGACCAGCCTGCCCACCGCCGCGTCTGCCGCGGAAACTGCGCGATCATACGAACCTCCGGCATAGGGAGCATGCGCGTCGTAGATGTGCACCCAGAGGAAGAATGGGCCGCGCGATTGCGTGCTGAACCAGCGTGCGGCACGTGCGACGACCTGGTCTCCGCGGCGTGCCACAATGCGCTGGCCGTCTCCATTGCTCTCGAATCCAGCGTCGTAGAAGTCGAAGCCGCGATCGAAGCCCGGCGCCGAACCGTTCTTCGCATCAAGAAGGATGGATCCCACGAAGGCCGCGGTGCGATAGCCACGAAGGCGCAGCAGATCGGGAAGGTACGGCAAGTTCACACCCAGCGCGGAGGCGAACTCGTTCAACTGGTGGGTTTGAGGGTACGTGCCCGTGAGGATGGTCGCGTGCGAGGTTACCGTCAGGGGCGCTTGAGCGTAGGCATGCTCAAAGACGATGGCTTGGTGCGCCAGACGGTCGAGCGCGGGAGTCAGGTGGCTGCGCGCGCCGAGAAAGCCCATGTGGTCCACCCGCGTGGAATCCAGGGTGACAAGAATGACGCTGGGCTGAACTGTTGCCAAGGACCGAGCCGGGAGAAAGCCCAAGAGCAGAAGACTGACTAGGACGAACCGCAAGGCAGGACGCACCATGCCAATGAGTCTATGCCTTCGGGCCGGGTTCCCAAAACCAGCGCGGCTTACGCTCGGCTCACCTTGACAGGCCCTGCCCGTAAGGCCAGAATGATTTCCTACCGAAAGTCCTCGGATCTTACTCCTGCGTTCCTCTTCGGGTTCAGGCCTGTGGTCATCGTCGCAGAGATGCTCCTGTCCGGGGCGGTAGATTGGGAGCGAGTAAGCCTCTGAAAAGGATTGCCTGGCAGCTTGCCTGGTTGTCGGTGTTCGTTGCCACCTTCTTGCTGTCCTCGTGCCAGCGTTCAGGCTGGCGAGGGCAGGAGAGGCTGATTATCCTGGGCATCGACGGCATGGACCCCCAGCTTCTGAAACAATTCATAAGCGAAGGGAAGATGCCAAACTTCGCCAAACTGGCCCGGCAGGGATGCTTTCGCCAGCTGACCACCAGCATTCCGCCGCAAAGCCCCGTCGCCTGGTCTAACCTGATCACCGGGATGAACGCCGGCGGACACGGCATCTTTGATTTCATCCACCGCGATCCGAAGACCATGCAACTCTACTTCTCGGCGTCCCGCATCGAAGGACCGAGGCATGCGCTTCATCTCGGGGGTTGGGTGCTACCGCTGGGCGGAGGCCGCGCCGAACAATTGCGCCGGGGCACGGCGTTCTGGGAGATTCTCGATCAGTACGGCGTGCCCAACACCGTTTTTCGGATCCCGTCGAACTTTCCTCCGGTGCCAACCAAAGGGCGGACCCTCTCCGGCATGGGTACGCCCGACCTGCGGGGAACTTACGGAACGTTCTCCTTCTACACCGACGATCCGACTGCCGCCTCGGGCGCAGTCGAGGGCGGTCAGGTGATTCCCGTCGAAGTCGAAAACGGGAAAGTCACCACCAAGCTGATCGGCCCCGACGATACGTTCCGCAAAGGCTCGCCGCCGGCCACCGAAGCGTTCTCCGTGGCCGTCGACCCGCTCGCGCCAGTGGCACGAGTCGCGATCGGAGCCCAGCAATTGATCTTGCGCGAGGGCGAGTGGAGTGATTGGGTTCGGACCGAATTTCAGCTGGTTCCGTTGTTCGTCAGCGTTAAGGGCATCTGCCGCTTTTATCTCAAACAGGCGCACCCTCGCTTCCAGCTGTACGTGTCGCCTATCAACATCGACCCGGCAAATCCGGTCCTGCCTCTCTCCACCCCCCCCAGTTACTCCCGAACACTCGCGAAAGAGGTAGGCGAGTTTTATACCCAGGGCATCGCCGAGGACACCAAGGCCCTATCCGACGGCGTGCTGGACGACCACGAATACCTCGAGCAATCACGAACCGTGCTCGCCGAACATCGCCGGATGTTTGCTAGCGAGCTCCCCAAGTTCCGGCAGGGGGTTTTCTTTTTCTATTTCTCCAGCCTAGATTTGAACTCTCACATGCTGTGGCGGCTGACGGATCCCAAGCATCCGCAATACGATGCCGCGCTCGCCGCCCAGAATGGCTCGGCCATAGCTGGCTTCTACCAGCAGATAGACCAGGTCCTCGGCGAAGTCTTGCCCCGGGTCGACGAACACACCACCTTGCTGGTCCTCTCCGACCACGGGTTTGCGCCCTACTACCGCTCATTCAATCTGAATACGTGGTTGCTGCACAACGGCTACATCCGGCTGAAAGTCCGGGCCGATCTCGACTCGGTCGAACCCCTGGCCAACGTTGATTGGACCAGTACTCGCGCTTACGGCTTAGGTCTCAACGGCCTTTACCTCAACTTGCGCGGCCGGGAACGCAACGGGCTCGTGCAACCGGGAGCCGAGGCCCATGCTCTCATCGAGGAAATGAAGGGGAAGCTCCTGGAGATTAGGGATGCGAAGACCGGCCTGCCCGTGATCACCCGCGTCGACATTGCCAGCGAGGTCTACCGCGGGCCTTACACCCAGTCCGGTCCCGATCTGCTCGTCGGATACAATCGGGGCTATCGCGCCGGCTGGAAGACCATTCTCGGCGGCTTTCCACCCGAGATTCTGGAAGACAACACTAATCCCTGGAGCGGCGACCATTGCATGGATTACACGCTGGTTCCGGGCGTGCTGCTCAGCAATCGCAAGATTGTAGACCGAAGCACTGCTTTGACGGATATTGCGCCCACCATCCTGGCGGAGTTTGGAATCCCGCAGCCGAAAGATATGATGGGACAATCCGTTTTTGCCGGCGATTCAGCAAGGCGCTGAGTTTGGCCACCACGGGGGAAGCGATGTTCGGATCTCACAAAGTCAAGATCGAAGGCGAACTGCTGGAGAAGGCGAAGCAGTGCGCCGAAGCCTGCGGGTATTCGTCCGTGGATGAATTCGTACTCCACATGCTGGAAAGGGAGCTCAACAGAGTGCTTCCGCCCGACGAAGGCAGCGCCCCTTCCAAGGACGTGGTGAAGCAGCGCCTGCAAGGCCTGGGTTACATCGAATAGCTGCCGCGAAAAGCAGACCCCTCACACCCGATGGCGTTTCCCACTGCTCCCGGTCCCGGTGCGATTTTAGTCAGCCGCCTTGACCTGCCGGCGCTACTGGTGCTGTTGCTCTCGGTTGCGGTCGGGCTGCTGATGGTGGTGATCTTCCGTTACACCTCCGACCAGAAGGCCATTCGCGTGGCCAAGAATCGGATCAAAGCCCACCTGCTGGCGGTGCGCCTGTTTCAGGATCAGTTGCCGGTGGTGCTGCGTTCGTACGGACGCATCGTGCGCAGCACAGGCCGCTACTTGCAGTTGGCGTTCAAGCCGCTGTTGCTCGTCGCTCTGCCCCTGGCCATTCTGATTGGGCAGCTGGATCGTTTCCTGGCCTGGACCCCCATCCCCGCTGGCCATGTGTTCCTCGTGAAGGTGCGCACGACCAACACAGATGCGGTCGACGCCGTCACCCTGCAATTGCCTCCGGAGCTATCGACCACGGCGGTGGTGCATATTCCCCAGGACAAGGAGATTGTCTGGAGAGTCGTAGCTACCCGGAACGGACACTATGATCTTAACCTGGGCACTCCCGATCAGATTGTCTCCAAGAACGTGATCGTTGCAAGCGGATGGGAGCGGCTGTCTCCGGCACGGCTGCGGGGGCGCTTCTGGAAGAGATGGCTCGTTTCCGGAGAGCCAACCCTGCCCGCCGACGGCCAGATCGAATCGATTGAAGTGGATTATCCTTCACGAAGCATTGGCTTTGCCGGGCTCGACTGCAACTGGATCTGGCTGTTCTTGATCCTCTCGCTGGTAGCCGGCTTCTTGTTCAAGACAGTTCTGGGAATTGAGATATGAAGCGGGAGACCCATCTTGCGCTCCAGCGCGGGCCCGGCTCGCTCCTTGCGCTTTTCCTGGCCATTGCTTTCCTCATCCTTTACCCTGCACGCGCCGAGGCTTACGCGGGTCCAGGGGCCGGCTTCGCTGTCCTCTCGTCTTTCTGGACCCTATTCGTCGCCTTCCTGTACTCGGTGTACGCCTTTTTCACCTGGCCTTTCCGCCACTTGCTGCGCTTGTGGCGGCGCCGCCAGGCCTACGGTAAGGCGGCGATCAAGCGCGCGGTAATCCTGGGTTTTGACGGCATGGATCCGGCGCTCGCTGACCGGTTCATGGCGGAAGGAAAGCTGCCGAATCTGTCGCGGCTGCGGGAACAGGGATGCTTCCGCAAACTGCGCACGACGTACCCCCCGATCTCACCGGTGGCGTGGTCCACCTTCATGACCGGATTGAACCCCGGCAAACACAACATTTACGACTTCCTGGCCCGCGATCGCAACCATTACCTGCCGTTCCTCTCATCGGCCGAAGTCCGTGGGCCCAAACGCCACTGGAAAATCGGGCGCTATAAGATTCCTCTGGGTAAGCCCCAGATCAAAGGCATGAGGCGCGGCATCCCTTTCTGGCACTGGCTGGGCAAGGCGGGCATTTTCTGTTCCGTCATCCGCGTTCCGGTCACCTTTCCGCCTGAGAAATTTCCCGGGGTCCTGCTTTCCGGGATGTGCGTGCCAGACCTCAAGGGCAGCCAGGGAACGTTCTGTTTCTGCACAACTCGCGCTGGCGGTGAGAGGTTCCGCGAGGGTGGAGTCCGTGTACCCGTCGAGCGCAACGGTTCTGCTCTGCACTCCTACATCCCGGGCCCGGAAGATCCGCTCTCCGCGGTTTCTGCCCATGAGCTGCGTATCAAGTTCGAGTTGCATCCGGACCCCGACGATAAGTGGGCACGCTTCACGGTTGGCTCGGAAAAATTCGCACTCAAGGTCGGGAACTATTCCGAGTGGATTCCGGTGAAGTTCAGCTCAGCACTGGGCTTCGGTGCTCGTGGCATTTGCCGCTTCTATCTCAAGCAACTGTCGCCGGAAGTGGAGATCTACGTCACGCCCGTTAACATCGACCCGGAGCGTCCCGATCTCCCAATCTCCCATCCCGTGACGTATTCCATCTATCTCGCCAAGCTGTTCGGGCCGTACGCCACGCTTGGGTTGGCCGAGGACACCTGGGCGCTCAACGAACAGGTTCTCGATGATCAGGCTTTCCTGGCGCAGTGCTACGCGAACCACGATGATCGCGAGCGCATGCTATTCGACGCGCTGGAAAAGACGCAGCAGGGTCTGTGCGCCTGCGTCTTCGACACGACTGACCGTGTCCAGCATATGTTCTGGCGCTATTGGGAGGAGGATCACCCTGCGGCCCGGAGCCTCCCACGTGAGCAGCGCCCCAGCGTTATCGAGGATCTCTACCGACGGATGGACAAGCTTATCGGCCGTGTCATGCAGCAGATTGACGGCAACACCCTGCTGCTCATTGTCTCCGACCATGGCTTTCAATCCTTCGCGCGCTGCGTGAACTTGAATGCCTGGCTACACCAGAACGGATATCTGGCCCTGAAGCCAGGAAAGACCGAGAGCGGCGACTGGTTCGAGGACGTGGATTGGTCTTGCACCCGCGCCTACACCATGGGCCTGAACGGCCTCTACCTGAATCAAAAGGGACGCGAGAGGCAGGGCATCGTCTCACCCGGCCAAGCGGAAGCGGTGAAGCAGGAACTCCGCAAGAAACTGGACGGCCTCACCGACCCCGGATCCGGCCGCATCGCGATCAGCGGAATCTTCGACTGCGACGCAGTCTACGCCGGCCCCTACGTCGACAACGCCCCCGACCTCATCGTCGGTTACGGCGAGGGTTTCCGCGCCTCCTGGGATTCCGTCAAGGGTAAAGTAACCGCCCAGATCTTCGAAGACAACCTCAAGGCCTGGAGTGGCGACCACTGTGTTGATCCCCGACTGGTTCCGGGAGTGCTCTTCTCCAGCCACAAGATCGAAGAGGAGAAGCCCGGGATCGTGGATCTCGCACCGACGATCCTTAAACTCTTTGGCGTCGAACTTCCCGCTCACTTTGACGGCAAGCCTCTCACTGTAGCGGTAGCGCCAGTCCGCTAGGGCGAATGCGCCGGGATCGCTCGAATCACCCGTGATCGCCGACTTCTTCCTCGTGCTTGCGCCGACGACGCATCACCCCGATGACCTCGGCTGCCTGCCACCAGGTGATCTTCCTCGCCACGGCTCGCAAGATCCCCTTCCCGTACTCTCATCGCCTGCGCCATCGCGGTCTCCGAGCAAGGGTCCCGGCTCTGCATGGTCTCCCGCTCGCGCCGGAAGAACGGACGTTTCACTTGCTAAACCGACCGGACAGTGGATGTGCTACCGACAGTTCCCTGTCTTTCGCTTGACAGATCATGGCCGGGAGGCTAGATTCTCCCTTCTTAGCGTGCAGGCCTCGAGTGGGACCAGTTCCAGATGAGAGTCGCGACCGCCCGCAACATGATCCGAATTAGCCGCTCCATCCTGGGCGACGCTGCGGGCTTGCCTCGGCCCGCGAGGGCAAGGGTGAACTGATCCTCGAACAAGACGGAAGTTGCTCAGCCCACCCACCAGAGGCGCTGGTGAGGTGGGCTTCCTATTTTTGTGCCGCGGAAGGGAGGAATATGTCGCCATCGGAAGTCACACTCCAGGCCGTTCGTGACGCTCGCGAACGCATCCAGGCTGCCATCTACTACTCTCCCTGCTCCCACTCCCACAGCCTCTCCGAGATCGCCGGCCACCCCACCTACCTGAAGCTGGAGAATCTTCAGTTGACGGGCGCCTTCAAGGAACGAGGTGCCCTCAACAAGATCCTGACCCTGAGCCAGCGCGAGCGGCAGCACGGCGTGATCGCCGCTAGCGCCGGCAATCACGCCCAGGGCGTCGCCTTCCACGCAAGAAGCAACAGCATCGGCGCCAAGATCGTAATGCCGGTGATGACTCCACTTGTGAAGGTCAACGCCACCCAGGGATATGGCGCCGAGGTCGTTCTCCACGGCGACGGCTACGACGAGGCCTATGAAGAAGCCCGGCGCCTCGCCAAGGAAGAACATCTCACCTTCGTCCACCCTTTCGACGATCCGGTAGTGATCGCGGGACAAGGCACAATCGGCCTCGAGGTGCTCGAGCAGGTGCCCGACCTCGAAGCGATCATCGTGCCCATCGGGGGAGGCGGACTGATCAGCGGAATTGCCTGCGCCGTCAAGGAATTGAAGCCCAAGGTTCGGGTCATTGGCGTGCAGGCGGCAAGGATGCCCTCGATGCTCGAGGCCCGCAAGCACCGCCGGCCTACGACGATTGCCGTCAAGCCGACCATCGCGGACGGTATCGCAGTGCGCCGCGCCGGTGAGCTGACTTTCCCTCTTGTCGAAAGATACGTGGATGAAATCGTGGCGGTCGAGGAAGAAGAGATCGCCAGCGGCATCCTGACCCTGCTGGAAAAGGAGAAGACCTTGGCCGAGGGCGCTGGCGCGGCTGCCGTAGCCGCACTTCTGCATCACAAGACAGAGCTAAAAAACCAGAAGACCGTCGCCCTGGTGTGCGGGGGAAACATCGATGTCAGCCTGCTCTCCCGCATCATCGAACGCGGTCTGGTCAAGGATGCACGCTTGCTGCGCCTGCAAATCCACCTCTCCGACCGTCCCGGATCCCTGCTCCAGTTGAGCCGCATCATCGCTGCCCATCACATCAACATCGTTGAACTCAAGTTCGACCGCGCCTACTACGGTGTCAGCCTGGGGGATACGCTCATCGACATCACCCTCGAAACCCGCGGCCAGGAGCAGATCAACCGCATCCTGCAGGCCCTGAGCGAGGCCGGCTACCGTCACGATCGCGTGCGCTGAAGCCTTCTTCGGGATCGATCCCGTGTGCGACTCGCAGCCCTGCCTGGCTTGGTTTATCCTGTCCTGCTTCCCGGAGGACCACGTGATCCACGCGCGTCGTGCGTTCCACTTCGCCTGCCCATTGCTTCTCCTGACAACCCTGGTTACGTTCCCTTCCGCGCAGCAGATCAGCCCCGCTCTATATCAGGGCATGCGCTGGCGGCTTATTGGTCCTTTCCGCGCCGGACGAACCGTGGCCATCAGCGGAGTTCGGGGCCAGCAGAACGTTTTCTACATGGCCGCCAACAACGGCGGAGTGTGGAAGAGCGCCGACTACGGTCTGACCTGGAGGCCGATCTTCGATGACCAGGACACCGGTTCTATCGGCGCGCTGGCGGTGGCGCCGTCCAATCCCGAAATCATTTACGTTGGTAGCGGCGAGGGCCTGCGTCGCCCCGATCTTTCCATCGGCGACGGCATCTACAAATCCACCGACGCCGGCAGCACCTGGCAGCACCTCGGCTTACGCGATGCCCAGCAGATTGGTGCGATTCTGGTGGACCCGCACGATCCCAACCGGGTGCTGGTGGCGGCTCTCGGCCACCCCTACGGTCCGAATGAAGAGCGTGGCGTGTTTCGCTCTCTCGATGGCGGCGTCACCTGGCAGAAGGTCCTCTACAAGGATGTAAATACCGGAGCCATCGACCTTGTGTTCGATCCGACCAATGCGCAAACGGTCTATGCCGTGATGTGGGCCTCGCGCCGCCCGCCTTGGACAACCGGTGGTGCTTACGGCGCCGCCGGCAGCGGACTCTACAAGTCCACCGATGGCGGAGCCACCTGGCAACCATTGACCGGAGGGCTGCCCTCCAGCCCCGACCTTGGCCGCATCGGGCTGGCCATCGCCGCCAGCGATCCGAGGCGAATGTATGCCCTTGTCCAGTCCGCAAAGGCGGGCGGCCTCTACCGCTCCGACGATGCCGGCGCGACCTGGCAGAGCGTCAACACAGAGGAACGCATCTACGGACGGGGTGATGATTTCGCCTGCGTACGCGTCCACCCGCAGGATCGTGACACGATCTTTGTGGCCAATACCTCGACCTACCGCTCCACCGACGCCGGCCGCAATTTCACCGCTATCAAAGGCGCACCCGGTGGCGACGACTACCACACCATCTGGATTAACCCGGAGAATCCCGACATCCTCGCTCTGGCCGTCGACCAGGGAGCCACCATCACGGTGAACGGAGGCGAGAGCTGGAGTTCCTGGTATAACCAGCCCACCGCCCAGTTCTACCACGTCATCACGGACAACCAGTTTCCTTACTGGGTGTACGGCGGACAACAGGAGAGCGGCAGCGTCGGCACCGCCAGCCGCGGCGATTTCGGCGAGATTACCTTTCGGGACTGGTATCCCGTGGGCGTCGAGGAATATGGGTATGTTGCTCCCGATCCTCTCGACCCCAACATCATCTACGGCGGCAAGGCCACGAGGTTCAGCCGCCTGACCGGCCAGACCCAAGACGTCTCTCCGGTCGTCTTGCGGACAGGCAAGTACCGCTTCAACCGCACCGCCCCCCTGATCTTCTCAGTGGCCGATCCGCACGCGCTTTATCTCGGCTCCAACGTGCTCTTCAAAACCACCGACGGCGGAAACACTTGGCAGGAAATCAGTCCCGACCTCACGCGAGAGGATCCCGGCGTCCCGCCCGGTCTCGGTCCCTTCACGGAGTCCGATCCGGCCCAGGGGAAACATCGGGGCGTAATCTATTCCATCGCGCCCTCTCCCAAGGACACAAACCTTATCTGGATTGGTACGGATGATGGGCTCATCCAGGTCACCACCGATGGCGGCATGCACTGGCAGAACGTGACTCCGCCTGAACTAACCGCGTGGAGCAAACTGGCACAGCTGGACGCTTCACACTTCGACACGGCCACCGTGTACGGGGCTGTGAATCGGTTCCGCTTGGACGACCTCCATCCCTACGTCTACCGGACGCACGACGGCGGCAGAACCTGGCAAAAGATCGTCACGGGCATTCCCGAGGACGAACCCGTCAATACGGTGCGCGAGGATCCCGAACGGAAGGGCCTGTTATTCGCCGGTACCGAGCGCACGGTCTACGTCTCTTTCGATGACGGCGACCACTGGCAGTCCCTCCGCCTCAATCTGCCTGCCACCTCCATTCGCGACCTGGTGGTGCATCAGGACGATATCGTGGTCGGGACACATGGCCGCTCGTTCTGGATTCTCGATGACATCACTGCGCTCCGGCAGGCGAATGCGCGCGTGGCCGAATCCAACGTCCACCTCTTCGCGCCCCAAGTCACCTACCGGGTGCGCCGCGACAACAACAGCGATACTCCGCTGCCGCCAGAAATTCCGGCTGGACAAAACCCTCCGGAGGGGGCCATCGTCGATTACTGGCTGCGGGCGGCGGCCTCGGGTCCTGTGACCATGGAGATGGTCGACGCGTCTGGCAAACTGGTCCGCCGCTTTTCCAGCGAAGACAAACCCGACGTGCTCGCTGCGAAAGAGATCAACATCCCCACCTATTGGATCCGCCCGCCGCGAACTCTTTCCACCCAACCGGGGATGCATCGCTTCGTTTGGGACCTGCACTACCCACCGCCCCCTGCGCTCGAGCGCGAATACCCGATTTCGGCTATCTATCACGATACGCCTCTCTACCCGCTGGGTCCGGCCGTGCTTCCCGGTGCATATACGGTGAGGCTTACCGTCAATGGCCAGACCTACAGCCAGCCCCTCACCGTCAACATGGACCCGCGCGTTCGCACCAGTCCCCAGGACTTGCGTTCTCAGTTCGAAATTTCAACCGCCATCGTTGATGCCATGCAGCGTGATTTCGCGGCACGGGCCGAGGTTCGCAATCTGCGTGCGCAGCTGAAGGAGTTGCAACAGAGCGTGAGAGGGAAGCCGCCGGCATCGGCGATTACGGCCTTGGACCAGAAAGTCGCACTGCTGGAGGGTTCCACCGGAGGGTATGGAGCCAGTTTCCTGGCCACACCCGCCGGTCGCAGCTTGGCAAGACTCAACGTCGGCTTCAGTAATCTGCTTAGCACCGTCAACTCCGCCGACGCCGCGCCCACCAGCCAAGCCCTGGCGATGTCGGCAGACCTGAACAATGCGCTGGGCCAGCAACTCGCGCTGTTGGACGAAATCTTAAAGAAAGATGTTCCGGCGCTAAATGCTCAGTTGAAGAAGGCGGGCCAAACCCTGCTCAAGAGCGCGCCCCATGATCAGGCTGATGCACCGCGTTGAGGTGACTCTGCCTCAGGCCGGCTTGTCGAAGTGTTTGCGGAGAATCGCGTAGGTGATGTCTTCGATGCGGCCCATCACGCCTTCACTGCGCGGACGTGCCCGCCGGTCTCGGTCTTGCTCCGGGTTCTTCGATTCAATGTTAGGTTCCCTGCCGCGGAACTCTCCCCCGAGCGAGCCTTCCATGATTCCCCCTCTATCGATCCACCCGTCCGAGCAGGCGCCCAGAATGCGAATCATTATCCCCCTCAGCCCGGGTCTCAGGGATTGCCCGCCTTGGTACCTCCTGGAAGGCACCGCCTTTGGTAGCCGGGACGGAGAGTCCACCCTAGAGCGCTTTCACCTTTCGGTCCCGGGTGACAAAGCGATACGAGCCCAGCGAGTGCGAGGCCTGGTTCCCACGGCGGCTTTCAGCCGCTGAATGCGAGGTTGCCCTAGCGGCACAGTTTGTGAATGCGCGCACGTTCCGCCAAGTAGCGCCCCAGCGCATCCTGCCAGGAAGGCATTTCGATTCCGCGTCGCAGGCGGGTGGTGGCGGCGAGCACCGAATATTTCGGCCTTTCCGCAGGGCGAACAAACTGGTCGCTGGTGGTTGCCCGCACCTCCGTCTTGCACCCCGCCGACCGCACAATCTGGCGGGCAAATTCGAACCATGTGCAGTCGCCTTCGTTTGTCACATGCACAATTCCGCCCGCCTCCTGCCGGCAGAGCAGAACAATGGCACGGGCTAGGTCGGTCGTGTACGTAGGGCAGCCGCGCTGGTCGTCGACTACGTCCAACGCTTCACGGGTCGAGGCCAGCTTCAGAATCGTGTCCGGAAAACACTTTCCATCAATCCCGAACACCCACGACGTCCGCACAATGCAGCAGGTGGGAAGGATTCCCACAAGCTGCTCTTCGGCCTGCGCCTTGGTCCGGCCATAGACACTGCGGGGGTTTCGCCGATCGTCCGTCTCGTAGGGAGTACCCTTGCTCCCATCGAACACGTAATCGGTGCTCATGAACAGCAGCCGGCAGTCGGCCTTTCGCGCTGCCCGCGCCACGTTGACCGCGCCGGTGCAGTTCACCTCGAAGGCGAGGTCCGGGTGGGTCTCGCAGCCATCCACATCGGTGTAGGCCGCGGCGTTTACGATCCAGTCGGGCTGGTGTTCGGCGATGACCCTGGCCACTTGTTCTACCGAACCAACCTCGGCATCACGTGACCCCAGACCGGTAACTTCGTCTCCCCGCCACTCCCGCATCAGGGCTTTCCCCAGCAGGCCCGTCGCTCCGAAGATGGTGACACGCATAGGCTCGACTACTCGAACTTCTCCGCCTCGCGGAACGCAACTCCGCGTTGATCCTTGCTCGAGACGATTGGCTCTCCATCCAATTGCCATTGGATCTTCAGTTCGGGATCGTTCCAGGCCAGGGTGCGCTCCCACTCCGGCGCGTAGTAGTCCGTGGCTTTGTACAAGACGTGCGCGTCGGAAGAGACCACGCGAAATCCATGCGCCAGCCCCACCGGAATCCACAGCATGTGCTTATTCTCGCCCGAAAGCCTCACCGCCTCCCACGTGCCGTAGCTGGGTGAGCTTTTGCGCAGATCGACCACGACGTCCAGGATTTCGCCTGCCACGGCGCGCACCAGCTTGCCTTGAGGCTGGCGCACCTGATAGTGCAGCCCGCGCACCACGTTGTGCCTCGAGTAGGAATGGTTGTCCTGCACGAACGGCTGGCGGACGCCCATCGCGGCCAGCACCCGCTCGTTGTAGCTTTCCAGGAAGAACCCGCGCGCGTCTGCGAAGACCTGCGCCTGGAAGATGAACACGCCTGCCAGTGAAGTATCCAGTCTTTTCATTGCGGGATTGCGCCGGCCCGGAGTTCGCTCAAAACAGCTTCTCCCGCAGCAACTGCAGGAGATACGCCCCATAGCTGTTGTTTTTCATCGAGTGTCCGATCGCCTCCAGTTGTGCCGCCGAAATATAGCCGTAGCGGTACGCGATTTCTTCCGGGCAGGCCACCATGAGCCCCTGGCGCTTTTCGATGGCCTGGATATACAGTGAAGCCTCCATCAGGGATTCGTGTGTGCCCGTATCCAGCCACGCCATGCCCCGCCCCATCACGACGACTTCAAGCTGGCCTCGCTCCAGGTAAGCCTTGTTCACGTCGGTGATTTCCAGTTCGCCCCGGGCGGATGGGCGCAGGGCCTTGGCGATGGCCACTACCTGGGAGTCATAGAAATAGAGACCCGTAACCGCATAACGCGACTTCGGGTGCTGGGGCTTCTCCTCCAGGCTCAAAGCCCGGCCCGCAGCGTCGAATGCCACCACCCCATAGCGCTCGGGGTCATTCACCGGATAAGCAAAAATCCTTGCCCCTTGTGTCTTCTGCCCCGCTTCGCGCAGGTCTTTCGCCAGGTCGTGCCCGTAGAAAATGTTGTCCCCAAGCACCAGCGCACAGCAACTGGACCCGATGAATTTCTCACCCACCAGGAAGGCCTGTGCGATCCCTTCCGGCTTGGGCTGCACGGCGTACCCGATCCGGATCCCGAGCCGGCTGCCGTCGCTGAGCAGATGCTCGAACTTCGGTGTATCCTCAGGCGTCGAGATCACGAGGATTTCTCGAATCCCCGCCAGCATCAGCGTGCACAGCGGGTAATACACCATCGGCTTGTTGTAGACGGGAAGCAGGCTCTTGCCGGCGGCGTGGGTCACCGGATACAGCCGCGTCCCCGACCCACCTGCGAGAATAATCCCCTTGTATGCGCTCCTGGGAGCTACCATGCAAAATTCCGTTCCGGCCTTTTTAGAAGCTCATCGGGGACGCTCAGCCCGAGTACTGTTTCGCAATCCATTGCCGGTACGCCCCGCTGGTCACCTCGTTCACCCACTCCGTGTTGGCGAGATACCAGACAATCGTCTTGCGGATCCCGCTTGCAAAGGTCTCTCGCGGACGCCAGTCCAGTTCGCGCTCGATTTTGCTCGCGTCGATGGCATACCGCCGGTCGTGCCCGGGCCGGTCCTTGACAAACGTGATCAGTCTGCGATGCGGAACCACCGGATCGCCCGGCCGTAGTTCGTCGAGCACCTGGCAGATCGTCTCGACGATCTCCAGGTTCTTCCTCTCATTCCAGCCGCCCACGTTGTAGGTCTCGCCAACGCGTCCACGGGCCAGCACGGTGCGAATGGCCTCACAATGGTCGCCCACGAACAGCCAGTCCCGGACGTTCAGGCCGTCTCCATAGACGGGTAAGGCCTTTCCTCCACAAGCGTTCAGGATCATCAGCGGGATCAGCTTCTCCGGAAACTGGTACGGCCCGTAGTTATTGGAGCAGTTTGTGGCCAGCGTTGGCAGCCGGTAGGTGTGATGATAGGCTCGCACCAGGTGGTCCGCCGCCGCCTTCGAGGCTGCGTACGGACTGTTCGGAGCATACGGCGTCGTCTCGCAGAAAGCCGGATCCTCGGATCGCAGCGATCCGTAAACTTCGTCCGTGGAAATGTGCAGGAAGCGGAACTCCCCTGGCTCCGACAGGTTGGACCAGTACGCCCGCACCTCCTCCAGCAGGCTGAACGTTCCTAGCACGTTGGTGCGAATGAAGTCATCCGGGCCCAGGATAGAGCGGTCTACGTGGCTCTCTGCGGCAAAGTGCACAATCGCACGCGGCTCGCACTCCCGCAAGAGGTTGCGCACGAGTTTTCGGTCCGCTATGTCACCGTGCAAGAACCGGTACCGCCGGTCCGTGGCCACCTGCTCCAGGTTCCGGCAGTTGCCCGCGTAGGTCAGCTTGTCAAGGTTGACGACCGGACTGCCCTCGGACTGGATCCACTGTAGAATGAAATTGGAGCCGATGAAGCCCGCTCCGCCAGTGACCAGGATGGCGTTCGTCATGCGGTCGGCCGGCCCTTCCCTTTGACGGTTTGCGTATCTGCCCGAGGATGGCACTCCGATTGTAATCGAAACGCCTGCCCGTCAACGGTGTCCCGAGCGCTTTCCAATCCGGCAGGCTGGGGATAATGCCCGGTTTGGTGTGGCTCCCCGAACACGCTGGGGAGGAAATGCCGCCGCTGGGCCGCCTGCATTCCTTTTTCGCTAACTCCAATTCATTCCTGGAATTAGAGACGGGCTTTGCGGATGGCGTCGAGGACTCGGAAACTGCTGATGGCGAAGCAGCCTACGGCAGCCAGGGCCATGACCTGGGCGAGTGTCGGGTTGAGACGCAACCGGTCAGCGAACAGGGCGGCGACGGCGCACAGCAACCCGATCACATTCAGCCAGGTGGGGCTGTGAACGGCAAGGCCTGAGCCGCGCAGGCGGAGCTGCAGCAAGACGGCGGCCAGACCGATGGCGGCCAATACAACGACGGCCGCCAGGCTGTGGAATGCGGCACGAGTGGTGTAGATGACGACCAGCGCGACGGCTGCGAGGAGCAGGCCGGAGGCGATGACGGTCCAGCGACGGTGTTGCGGCGACGGGTTGGAGTCCGGCATCGGGGCCTCCGACAACGGCTTCCTATTGTAGACACAGGGCGGCCCGGTTGCGAGTTTGATCTGTGCAAACCCAGCGTGCGGCGGCCTGCTCGGTGCCCCAACGGCTAGCGCAGAAACCGGGCATCGCCATCACAGAAGCCCTCGTTCACCTAGCGCCGACTCGAAGGAACACAATCTTAGCGGCTTGGGTTTAGGTCTGGTTCCGGGTTTGATCCGACGTTTGAGGCCTGTCCAAAGCCGGGTGCGTAACAGCCGGCTTACTGAAACTCCACTGCCAGTGTCGTCTCCACGCGTACCGCCCGTCCGTCCACGCGGTAAGGTTCGAAGCGCCACCAGCGTAGCGACTCGGCGGCAGCACGGCTCAACACCTCGGGGCCGCTCAGCGGGCGCAGGCTGACTACTTCTCCATCTTCCCCAATGATCGTGTCCAGTACCACTGTTCCGCGGACCCGGCTGTGCAGGGCTTCCTCGGGATACACCGGCTGTACCTTATGGACGACAAATTTTTCCATCACCTCGGGCGCGACCTTTACCTGCGCCATCGCCGCTGCTTCCGGACGCGCCCGCAGATGGCCTTCCAGCTCGAGCCAGCCCTCCTGCCACCGCCACCAACCAAAGCCCGCGGTGACCGCCGACAGCAGTGCCAGCACCAGCAGGGCCGAGATCCAACGCCGCTCGTGTCTGCCCCCGTTCCTCTCCACGTCGGCGAGGAATGCCGGGGGGCTTACCTCCACTTGAGCTTGAGCCGCGGTTGTCTCGCCCAAAGCCGGCTTCGTCGACTCGGTCCGATGCGGCATCGCGGATGGGGGCGCGCCTTCTTCCCGCCGACCGATCCAGTAGCGGATCATCGCCTGCTCCTCGGGCCGGAGAGTAAGAAACTGTAACCCGCAACGCAATTGCTTCTCGTGGCGTACGCGCGCCTGCGCGTTAACGTCCATCCCCAGCTGGGGTAGCCGGAAATGCACGCCCACGACTTGCCCCGGAACCAACTCCGCCGCTAGGACGGCACCCAGTCCGCCTTCGCCTACATCGATGGCTCGCCCCGGGATGCCCACCGGCATCCCGGAACGCAACACCGTTACATCCACCGGCACACACATGCGGCGGCGCGGAACGCTCCGCTTGTGAGGGAACGATTGGGGGAGGAGCCCGGGGGCGTTCATACCGCCTTTTCTCGGTTCACCCACGAAGGTTGACACGCCACCTCTTCTGTTCGCTCGAGATGCAAACGAAACTGGCGCTAATTCGGAGGGTGTTGCCCGGAGTATAGCACCGGAGTTTTCCGACATCGCCACAAACGAGAGTGCGGGGGTACTCGGAAGTGCAATGTCCTCCCGGGACAAAAACTGCCTCGATGCTGGCAAAAATATGACGGCCCAGGATTTCCTGGGCCGTCAAAAATTGGTATGGCGGATCAACCTACGGCCAGCGCTTAGCCGTATCTTCCCAACCCGCCGCCCGGGCCGGCTGGGGGTTGGCATTCACTGCGGTCTGGGGAATGCGGATTGGCTGCTGACTGGTCTGCGCAGCTAGGGTGGGTTTGGGAACTTCATCCATGCCTTCCTCGGAGGAAAGCAGCGGAGCGACTACCCGCAACGCCTCCACTTCCTTCTCTAGGCGAGCCAACTCCAGCTCTTTTTGTCGCAACACTTCATATACGTTTTTCATAGCACAGTACCTGTGGCCCCTGTTCAGACCGATAGTGATTGGACTTTAGCAGACGCTACCTTTTTGTCAAGGACATGATGATTCGCGGCACCCGGCGTGCCAAGGGCATTTCGCTTCGATACCCCACCGTCCCGCTCTCGAACCGACAGCTAAAACGCTGCAAAATGGGGCTTCTCCCGAACATGGGGCTAACAACGGGCAGATATGTGTTGGTATTCTTGGCTCCCTGCGATTCGCAGAGCGCTTCGCAGAGCGCTTCGCCCACCTATTAGCTTACCCGGGCAGCCTGGGATCACAGAACAGGTTCCCCTTACCGGAGTGACCCGGAGCCTGTTACCACTGTGAGCTAGCGTTTCGGACGCCCCGCGCTATACTTCCGCCCCAGAACCGCACATCCACATGAAGCGCATTCTCCACGTTCTCGCAGTCGGCCCTTCTCTCGCGCTCGCCTTCGGAATAGCCATCAGCCCTGTAAGTCACGCCGGGCAGCGTTGTTCTGCGTCTTCGGTCGTGGCGCCATCCTTTGAGGCTCGCTCCAGTTTTGCCCGCAGCCTGCAGGAACAATTGGCCCAGCAAGGCGTATCGGCTCACGTGACTGTGGAGGGGCAGGAAAGGAACCAACTGCGCATTGAGTGGCCAGACATCAGCCGGCACGCGATCTATGATCTGGTGATTTCGCCCGCGATCCGCGACCAAGCTAAACCCCTGGGCTTGAAGACCATCGTGTTTGCCGACGGTGGCGGCTCGCGCCATTGCGGCGCGCTGGCCAAGGCCGATTGCGAAGAGCGCTGGGACTATGACCTTAACCGCGAATCCATGATTTGGCACCCCTCGCAGCTCTAGGGAGACTCGGATCAAGCTGAGCGCGGGTGGCCGCGCCCGCGGAAAACTCACCTCGCCCGCCAGGAGAAGACACTTCGTCGCGCCTATCGCGACAACAGCAGCGCCACAATCCCTATCACCGCCATCGCGATCGCCGCCACCAGGTACTTATGGGATGAGAGCCAGGAATCCGGCTCTTCTTCCTTTTCCCCGGCCAAGAACAGCGGAACCGAAGCTTCGCCATCAGGTATGGCGGACGAACTGGCTTCGAAGGTTGCTGCCTGTTTGGGATCGGGGGCGCGTGCTACTGGCACTGCTTTGCCCTCGATGCGCAGCCGCTTCTCGCAGTCAAGACACAACACACGTCCCGGAGATATCGGGAATCCGCATGTCTGGCAACGCCCAAGGTTCGCTACCTCGCTGCGTGCCTTCGGGTCGCTCGCGACCGGTGCAACCGGCTGCGACGTGGGCGGCGCAGAGGCGGGCGCCAGAGGCGCCAGGAGCGCGGAATTAGGACCAGCAGGCACGGGAGCAACGGGCACGTTGGCTTCAAATAGAGCGGAGATCTCACGGTTCGCGGCTGGTGCTGCGTGACCCGTCGCGAGGGAATCGGCGCGGACAACTTCGGCCGTAGCATCCCGCTGCGGAGCTGCTGGGGCGGGAGCAGGCAGGGCAGATGCTTCTGCGACCTCCTGTGCCGAGGTCGTCATCGCCTCTGCTGGCGCTGGCTCCGCCTGCGCATCTGGTTCCAGGTAATTACGATCAGTGCCTCCCGCCGGCTCAGGCTCTGACGCCTCCCACCTCTCCGCCGCTTGCTCAAGGGCACCCGCCATGGCCGTCGCTTCCTCCCCTTCGGGCGCCGGGAGGGTTGCAGGTTCTTCCGGGGGCCGGTCTAACGCCGGTGACGGGGCCGTCCTTCCGTGAAATGCAATGCGAGGATACGCCAGCTGTGGCCCCGCTGTTTTCGCGGACGCGCCGGTTGACGAGAGAGGTCCCCCGGGGGGTGGGTTCCTTTCGAAAAGCTCGTTCCCCGGAGTTTCCACTTTCGCGGATGAAACCGCGGCCGGCGGCGCCATGGGAATCACAACAGCCGACTCGTGCGGCGTCTCGGAAACCGTCTGGGCGCAATCGAGGGCCGTGTGCACCATCGACCCCAGCCGCTCGAGCGCCATCAGGTCGCGCTCCCCAAAGGCGTGCGGCTGGCCGGAAAACAATTCAAAGACGCCCATCACTGCGCCCTCGCGCAGCAGCGGCATCACCACCACAGACGCAATTCCCAAGGCCTGGCAACTCTCACGGTTCACCCGTCCATCGGTGGCGGCGTTCTCGCATACCAGCGTCTGTCCCGTGCGCACGCTTTCGCCCGAGAGCCCGGAGTTTACCTGCAACAACGTTCCCACCGCGGGCGCCGACTCCCCGGCGCTGGCCTTGCACACCAGTTCGTCGCTGTCGCGCAGAGCAATCGCCGCTCCGGTGCTTCCCGTGATGTACTGCGCCCGCTCAGCGAGCAACTGCAACGTAGCCCCGAGATCGCGCTCAGCCATCTCGCTCAACGACCGCCCGCCGTCTTCTCCGGGGAAACGAACTTCGACCGGGGAGTCCGGGTCGGGCCCATTGGTTCCAGGCCAGCCGCGCATTGCGGACTGCGGCGGCGCATCCGCCAGTCCCTTGTCGATACTGGAATGCTGATCCATGCTAAAAAACACGCCTTCTTGCAGAAGAGCTCGGCCTACCAACTGTGTTTGTCCGGCAACCGCCGGACGAAAGCACTCTTCCGCGCAGCAAATCCGGCTGGAGACGGAGATCGGCGTACCGTCCAGCGCCCTTTCCACTGTACAGGATATTATCTGTAAGCTTCTCTCCCGCAAGGGGTAAGTGTCAAGTCAAGGGCCGGGGTCCGAAGTTGTAAGACAAAAGTCATGAAAGGCGGGTGGCGGGAGCTGGCTGGCAGGTCGTTGTGGGGCTGGCGCTGGGTCTCGACTCTGGGGCGCTGGCTGTTGGTTTTTCGGGAGTAGGCTAAAGTGGCAGGACGTGCAGTCGGCGGAAAGGTCCAGCCGCCTGTCCGGCGGCGTCTTGCCCGGCGCGCGGCCGCGAGCAATAAGACCCCTGCCTCCCCCGTCTCAACCCGCCTGCTCGAACCTCGGCCCAGCGCGGCCTGAGAGCTTCCGGGGGATCTCATTTTGATTCAGCCTGAGCTCCAATCGCGGATGGGCCTATTACCTCGGGACAGCTGGCTGCAGACCGAGACGAGCACGAGGAACCTCAGCTTATTTATGCGTTTGTCTGTGTTCACAGTTGGGTGCTCAAAGCTTGCGATTCTTCTCAATACAAACCAGAACCAACAATCCCGATTATCCCACCCAGCTCAGCCATGCCCAGCCGACGGCGAGCGTTAGCAGCGTGATGGGCACGCCAACCCGCAGGTAGTCGCGGTAGCTGATCGCGACCTCGGGCTTGGCGGTCTCGACCACGATGAGGTTCGCGACGCTGCCGGTCAGGGTGAGGTTACCGGCCAGGGTTGATGCCATGGCCAGCGCCAACCACGCGGTATGGGGATTGGCGAATTGCGGCACCAGCGACTTCACCAGCATCACCGCCGGCACGTTGTTGACGATGTTGCACAAACCGGCGATTACCAACGTGAAGATGTCGAGGCGCTGCAGGTTCCAGTGCCGCGCCAGGTCGAGCAGACGCGCGGTGATGCCGGCGTTCTCTGCTCCTCCCACGATCAAAAACAGGCCCACGAAGAACACCAGCAGTCCCCAGTCGACTTGCTCGTACACCTTACGCGGGTCGAGCGTGCGCGTGATCAGGAGAACGGCACCGCCCAAGGCGGCCATCATAGGGGGCGGAACTCCCAGAAAGAAGCCAGCCACTACGCAGGTCACCACGATCACCGGCTTGGTCAAGCGCGAGAGATCGAGCGTGGGCAGAGGAATCTGCCGCGGAATTTCCGGGGGGAGCCCTGTTTTGCGCAGGTGGATCCAGTGCAGCACCCCCCAGTTGAGGCACAGACCGGCAATCGCGACCGGGGCGAGATGGACAAGAAAATCACGATAGTGAATGGCGGAGAATGATCCGATCAGCATGTTCTGGGGATTGCCGGTGATGGTTGCAACGCTGCCGATGTTGGAGGCGGTGGGCACCGCCAGCAGATAGGGCAGCGGTTCCATTTTCATGCGCCGGGTGATGTTCAGCACGAACGGCACCATGACCAGGCAGACGATGTCATTGACGAAGAACGCCGACATGACGCCGCAGGTGAAAACCAGGGCGGGAAGGAGATAAGCTGGCTTAAGCCGGCGCAGGATGAACTCGGCGTTCCACTCGAAGAAGCCGACCAGGTGGAGGTTGCCGACGATCAGCATCATCGCAAACAGCAGCACCACGGTGGCGAAATCGATGTAGCGGAGGGCTTCACCGGGACGCACGATGCGGAAGGCCACCATGCCGACCGCGCCGATGATGGCGGCACCTGTGCGGTCGATCTTCAGCCCAGGAAACTTGCCCAGGGCGAAGACCAGGTAGCTGGCTGCGAAGATGATGTAGGCCGCCAGGATGCGGGCATCCGACAGCGAAGCTGGAAGGGCGGCGGACATAGGGCCGGGTTAGAATACCAGGCTTCAAGCCTCAGCCTGGCCGGTCGCAGCTCGCTGCCTGCCCAAGACTCTGGCGGCGGGCGTCGAACCTCTGAATTTCGGGCCTCAGCAGAAGGCAGGCACTTGAGACCGGGAGCCTCGAACAAGCACCCTCCCAGCGGGGGAGAGCTGAGTCACGGGAAAATTGCCTTCGTTCTCGCATCCTGCCATGCTTGTATTCCTGGGGGTGAATTCCTGGCTATTTCGGCGGCCGACATTCCCCCCGGCCAGTCCGCGCCGCCACGGTGTCGGTCAGTGGCGGGGTATTGGGGCTTAGGCCAATGCGGTCCAAGGCGGGAGGGAGAGTCAGGAATTTTTCAAGGAGGCTGTTTCCCAGTAACCCCCGCGTCCAAATTGTCGCCAAATGTTTCACGGTCCGAACTGAACCGGAGTCAATCTTGCTCCACCGCGCATTATTTCATGTCGTGTAGGGCAGGGAGGAGCAATAGAGAGATTGCCCGCGCCGTCAGAGACTACTCAGTCTGCCTTGTACCAGTCCGAGTGCGGCGACCAGCGGTGGCAGACGGGACATTGCGTGGAGGTCCACTGGTGGAGGCAAGCGGGGCAGACGCCGCCGGTGTCAAAGGTGTTCCAGTAGTGGCCGCACTTGCACATCCAGCGGTCATGCTGGCGGGGCGACCACCCGCAGAGCGGGCAGCAGATGCGGGGGCCGGAGGGGCCGGGATCCTGGCCGCCAGTGACTTCCAGGTCATCTGGATCGAGCACGGCCGGGGCGTTGATCGAGCGGGACGGCATTGTCCGTCATTATGGCGCGTTTTGGGGGCGGAGCGTGCATCTTCCGCGCCGCACCACCAGAAGTGGCGACGCACGTGGCGTCCCCGACCTCGTCCGCGGCGCCCTAAGAGGCCGGGCAAGTTCGCTTCTAGTCCTTCAAGTTCGCGAACAAGTTGTTGAGCGACTCCGCCAGAGTGGGGTGGGCAAAGATGCCGTCTCGTAAGGCTGTGTAGGGGAGCCTGCCCATCATGGCGATCTCGAACATCGCCATCAGTTCGCCGCCTTCGATGCCAAGTACGGCCGCCCCGAGAATCTCATTCGTATCGGCGTCAATGATGGCCTTCATGAAGCCGCGGCTTTCGCCCGTTTCGAGGGCGCGGGCGACGTAGTCCATCGGCATCTTCGCGACGCGGATTGCCCGGCCCTGGGCGCGGGCTTCGTCCTCGCCCAGGCCGACGCGGCCTAGTTGGGGGTCAAGAAACACGGTGTAGGGGACGAACCGCCCGTCGGTGGTGGTGTTCTTCTTTTCGATCAGGTTGGCGCGGATGATGCGGAAGTCGTCGTAGGCGATGTGAGTGAACATCGGGCCTCCCTTCACATCGCCCAGCGCATAGATACCCGCCACGTTGGTCTCGAGCTTGTTGTCGCACCTGATGAAGCCCCTGGAGTCGGTAGCAACGCCGGCGGCGCCGAGGTTCAGGGTGTCGGAGTTGGGGGTGCGACCGGTGGCGACCAGCAGGTGCGAGCCTTCGAGCGTGCGCCGTGTCCGGTCGGTGCTGACCTCCAGGCGGAACTTGCCGTCGGTGTAGCTCACGCTTGTGGGGTTCGTGTTCAGGAGGATCTCAAGGCCGTCTGCATGCAGGATTCGTGCCACCTCTTCCGCAATATCCTTGTCCTCCCGCCCCAGCAGGTGTCCTCTGTGCTGCACGATGGTGACCTGGCTACCGAAGCGGCGGAACATTTGGCCGAACTCCAGGCCGACGTAGCCTCCGCCCAGCACCAGCAGGTGCCGGGGGACCGCATCCAGTTCCATGATGGATTTGTTGTTGAGGTAGGGAACATGTTCGAGACCAGCAAGTGGCGGCACGGCGGCACGGCAGCCTACGTTGAGGAAAATATGCTTGGCTGTGAAGGCGCGTTCTTTGCCATCCTTCGTGCAGACGGCCAGGGTCTTGGGGCCGATGAAGCTGGCGCTGCCGAAGATCAGCCCGAGATTCGGCGTCTTCTCGATGCGGCTTAGATTGCTGTTGCGAAAGCTGTCCACGATACCGCGCTTGCGCTGGCGCACGCGCGTCATGTCGATGGTGACGGGCCCGGTGTCAACCCCGTACTCGGGGCCGCGACGCGCCAGGTAGGCGACGCGGCCGCTGGCGACCATGGTCTTGGTGGGCGTGCAGCCTTCGTTGACACAGGTTCCTCCCACATGCTCGCGCTCGAATAGAACGGTGCGCATTCCGGCTTCGGCCAGGGCGCGGCACAAGGGCGTGCCCGCCTGCCCTGAGCCCACGACGATCGCGTCAAAATGTCTTGTTGCACTCACAACCAACCTCCATAGAGTTTCCGCCTGCTGTCTGGCCGGACGAGAATCCTTTCGCCCATGTCAGGGCCGGCTACCCCTCCCACCACCTCCCTGTGCCTGTTCTCCCGCTTACGTGAAGACATGCCCCATTTGGTGTGCCGGACGCCGGCGCAGCTATGGTTATGCCGTGGTCTGAAATGAGATGCCACGACTGAGCGAACAGCTCGATGCCGAACGCATATTCCGTTGCCGCGCAATCCGATGGCACAACTTCCCGCAGGGTACACGTTCCGTGATAAAAAAGGCAGCAACTGTCGGCATCTGAACATCGTCTTGATGGGGGAGGGACTTCGGCGCGAGTCCAGGGGAAGACACTCGACGCTGGCCGCCATCTTCACGCAGCCGGTTACCCCAAAGTCGGGGTTGAACGGAAGAAACATTGCACATTGGAGACCAGCGTAGCCCGCGGCTTCGGTGCTCCCTGCAGAATGCGCATCGGCGTGGCATACTGGCCTGGTTCAGATTGCTTATCTGGGGAAAGCGCATCATGCTGAAACGCATCCTGATGATTCTCCCTCTCCTGCTGGCCAACACCTTGTTGGCGCAGACGCCAACCCCGGCTGCGCCTACCGGGCCTCTGCCGCCGCTCATTATCCTGATTGGGCCGCCGCTCAGCGGGAAGACCACGTTTGTCGAGTCGATCACACGCACCTACGGCATTCCGGCCATCTCCATCGAGGACCTGATCACGGAGAACGCTGCCGAACTGGACGGGCTGCGAGGAGAAGGGATGTCGCTGGCCGAGATGCGTTACGACCCGGCCATGAGCCGCTACCTCAGAACACGCCTGAAGACAGTGAACCTGAGCCACGGATTGGCGCTCGACGGCTATCCCGCGACTCTGGTGCAGGCCCAGGATCTGGCCCAGATGCTGCCTGACCTGCATCTGAAGCCCATTGCGTTCCAGTTGCAGTTGTCTGACGAAGTGATCCGCGAGCGCGCGAAGAAAACCGGACGGGAAAGCGACAGCTCGCAAATCCTCGAACAGCGCATCAAGGACTACCACCGCGAAATGGACTCTATCTCGATTTATTTTCCCAAGGCAAAAATCGTTCCCGTGGATGCCGACAAACCCGAGGTCGAGGTGTGGCAGGCGATCCAGGCCGGGCTGGACGGGGCGGGAATCAAGCCGAAGACGAAATAAGGGTTTCTACCGCGAACCAGGGAGACTTGACCCTGACGGCTGCCTGGGCCCGCAGACCTTCAAACACTGGGCAGGACCATTACGGCTACGACGCCCAGCCTGGAGAAAGAGCTGGCCATAAGGATACCCGTATCCGGGTTGTTCCCCGGTGTGGGTGTGGAAGAGACGCAAGCGGTATTGCTGCGGCGAAACGGTTGCCGTACGGGCGGGAACGCCGGAAATCGAGATCATGAGCAGCAGCCAGAGCTGTAACCTGCGGATGCGTGAGACATTCATGCGGAAGAGGTATTTTAATCGAAGCGGCATCCCCGCGAAGCAGAGCGGTTCGAAATGGCGGCTGAATCTGAACCGCTGGAACGATCAGAATGACGATTCGGGGCACTCAATCCCGATAGCATGGCACGACCCCATGCCCCAACTCAGCCTCCGTTCAACGAAAGGAAAGGGATTGGATCAGGGTAATGCGGGCCCGCCTACCGCCACCTGGTCTCCTGATGTTGCGCGCATGACCAGTCCTTGCAGAGCCTTTATTCGCTACCTCTTGCCCGCTCGTAGTAGCGCCGGGCCTTGTCGCGGTTGCCACAAGTCTTCATGTCGCACCATCGGCGACGACCGTTCTTGGTAGTGTCGAGAAACAACCACTCGCACTGGTCGGAGGCGCACACCCGCACGCGATCGAGGTTCTCCGAACTCAGCAGTTCAGCGGCGGCGCGGGCCACCGGCCAGAGCAGCGAGTCCAGCCGCTTCTCCGAGCTGATCCACTCCCACTGAAACCGGTCATTGGCGTGGATGAGGTGTGCGTGACTAGCGGCCGTCTGCAGGTGGATGTTCACCAGGCTCAGGGCATTGGCCGGCACCGGGCGACCGCCGGCAACGGAAGCGAAGATCGAGAAGAGAGCCTCGCGGAGTTCGATCGCATCCAGCACCGTGCTCCTACCGCGGCCCGGAGCTTCCACGGCTAGGCGGCGCAGGCCCTCTTCCTCGCGCCGGGAAAGCACCCCCGCCTCCGAACCCCACGCGATCAGATCCTGGTAGGAGTTGAGCTTCTCGGTCCGCTCCGGAGTGGGGCGGCGGCTGACGGTATTGGCGAAATCCAAGGCCAGATGGCCCCCAGAAAACTCGAATTGGGGATTCCGATGCCGGGTCATGGAAAACAGTTCGCAATTGTAATGTCAGGCGCCTCCATCCAAGAAACTAATATCTATAACCATCAAAACAAGCTTGACCGGTTATATTGAATGAGCTATGATGCCTAACCAGTAAAACGTATTTCAATGGTTAGACTACCATGCATGACTCTCAGAGCTCAAGGGTACGTTCTCTGCTGCGCAGCGGAGAGCTGGTCGAGATCGGCGGACCGGCCGATGCCGGCTCCCGCGCGGCGGGGTGGACGGGCGCTCCGGCGCATCCTTCCACCACCCGGCTGCTGACCGCGTTCGCCGCCATCTACCTGATCTGGGGATCGACCTACCTGGGCATTCGTTACGCGGTCGAATCCATCCCGCCGCTATGGATGATGGGCGTGCGCCACCTTACGGCCGGAGCCCTCCTTTATGGCTGGACGCGCTGGCGCGGGACCCGGGCGCCGGAGTTCAGCGACTGGAAGTATCCGGCGGTGGTCGGGACGATGCTGTTTCTGGGCGGGCACGGCAGCCTGGCCTGGGCCGAGCAGCGCGTGCCCTCGGGGATCGCGGCCCTGCTGGTGGCCACGCTGCCCCTGTGGATCGTGGTGTTGGCACGAGCCTGGGGGACGGAGCGCCACCTGAACCGCCAGGCGGTTGCGGGCCTAGTGCTGGGCTTTCTGGGCGTGCTGGTTCTATTCGGACCGAACGCTTGGCGCCATAACGGAGAGCTCAACCCCCTGGGAGCGGGCGCCGTCCTGTGGGGAACCTTCATCTGGGCCGCAGGCACCATCTACATGCGCAACGTGAGGATGCCGGAGTCTCCCCTGCTGTCCGCCTCCATGCAGATGCTGGCGGGCGGGGCGTCGCTGATCGTAGTGGCGGCTCTCACGGGCGAAGCGCGCCATTTTCAGTTGGCCGCACTGACCGGGAGATCGGTGGCGGCGCTGGCCTACCTGATCATCTTCGGATCGATCGTGGCATTCTCCTCCTATACATGGCTGCACACAGTAGCCACGCCCTCGCAGGTGGCTACGTATGCCTACGTGAATCCCGTGGTAGCGGTACTGGTGGGGTGGGCCCTGGCTGGGGAGCCGGCCGGCCCGTTCACCATCCTTGCCATGGTCGTCATTCTGGCCGGAGTCGGGCTGGTGAACGCGGCGAGGCATGACGAGCAGGAGGAAGCGAGCAAGGGGATAGAGGAGTGCCCGACGCAGGCAGCGGCGGACTGAGGACAACCCGGCTGTTCCCCTTGGCTTGCGCGTTGGCCGCGCAGCCTTCGCCCCGAATGATCGCCCATTGGCTGCAGGATTCGGTGCGGGCATGGCTGCCGGGTTGCGCTAGCCGCCAGCTGCGAACACCTGCTTGGCCGCCAGCACTGTGTTGCAGTGGATGGTAACCGTGTCATCCACTTTGCGCGCGTAGCCTCCGGCGAAGGTGACCATGACCGGGATGTCGCGGGCGCGCGCCACCCGAAAGACCAACTCGTCCCGTTTCTTCAGCCCCTCGGTCGACAAATTCAGGCCGCCCAGCTGATCCTCGCGGTAGGGGTCGGCGCCGGCGATGTAACAGATCAGTTCAGGTTCAAACTGGCGCAGGCCGGAGCTGAGGGCGTTATCGAGCCAGGCCAGGTAGTCTTCGTCGCCCACCTCGTCGGGCAGATCGACGTCGATGGAGGAGGGTGGCTTCCAGGCCGGGTAATTGTTCTCCTGGTGCAGCGAGATGGTAAAGACGTCGCCGGCGTGGGCGTTGCGCATCCGCGCGGGAGCCTGGCCGAGGACGGAGCGAGAGACCGAGGGCAGCGGGTCGTTCGGGATGCGCATGCCGGCAAAAATTGCGGCAGTGCCGTTGCCCTGGTGGACGTCGCAATCGACCGTCATCGCGGTGCGGATTCTGCTATCCCGCTGCATGCGGCGGATGGCAATCGCCACGTCGTGGATCATGCAGAAGCCCTCGCCGTGATCGGGGAAGGCGTGGTGGAATCCTCCGCCGATGTTGAAGGCCACGCGGTCGTTGAGGGCAAAGCGAGCGGCAAGAATAGAGCCGCCGGCCGCCATCCAGAAAGCACGCACCAGTTCGGGCGAATAAGGAATCTCCATCTCGAGTTCCTCGCGAGCCGAGAGCGTGCCCGTTTTCAGTTTCCCGACATATTGAGGGGTATGCACCAGGAGAACATCCTGATCGGAAGCGGGCTGAGGCGAGACGAAGTCGGCAGCTTCCACGGCACCAGTGTCCAGCAGGCGCTGGCGGATGCGCCGGTATTTCTCGGCAGGGAAGACGTGAGCGCCAATTGGCAGGTAGTAGTCGTCACTGTAGACGAGCTTGAAGGGGAGCATGGGAACTGGGCTGTCAGCTGCCGTCAGTTGCTGGGCAGTTGCAAGGGCCGAAAAACGTCTTATCATACGCCGCCAGAAACCCTTTCCCCAGGGGCGAAGCCCCGCGCGGAAAGCTGGGGAGGTTCGAACGCCCGCGCCCAAAAAGATCCTGAAAAGGACGACCTCGGGTCTGACGAACTATCCATGCCCTGAGGAAGGTGTTCTGTCAGGGAGCGCGGTGGACTTGCCTTACCGTCCTTCTTCCCCTTCGGCGATCTGTTACAACTGACAGTGACCACCATCACGGCTTTCGCCTAGACTTCCAGTGCCGGCAGGATGATCGGGTTAGCACCGGAAGGGAGCACATCCTTGACGGGCGCAGGCCGCCTGCCTCGCCTTGGCAAAACGGCATGGATCGTCATCAAAAGGGAAGGACACAAGTCATGACAGACAGGTTGCGTGGCACGTCGCGCGTGCTGCTGCTGCTCCTGCTCGGCGGAGTGGCATGGGCGCAAGTGAAGCAGGAGAGCAGAACCCTGGTAGTCAATGGACAGGCTGGAGACGCGGCCGTCGTGCAGATCAATGGGCGGACGTATGTCGACCTGGAAAACCTGGCGCGCATCGCGAATGGCTCCCTGGGCTTCAGGGGGAATCAGATCACTCTGACGTTGCCGACAAGCGCTGCGAAGGTTCCACCCGCAAGTGCTCCGGCAGATTCTCCGGATTCTGGGCAGCCCGCTCCATCCGGGCTGTCGCGGAACTTCGTAATGGCGGCGATCGAGACGATATCTCAGATGAGGGAGTGGGCAAGCACTCTGGCATATGCAATTCAGAACGGATACGGAGTGACGGAAAGCTGGGTGGCTGGCTACCGCGAACAAGCCGCCAGTAGCCTCAGGGTGGCAAGGGCAGCTGCATCGACGGATGCCGATCGAAACGCTCTCCAATTGCTCACCAACGAGTTCGAAACCGTAAAAGAGTGGAGCACCAAGCTGGTGGAAGCGAAAAAAACGATGGACACGGCGAAGTACCAGACGTCTCCCGACGCCCTGCGGAACGAGCCCCTATCGCAAAAGATCATCACCTGCGGACACTTTCTGGGCGCCATGCTGGGGAGCGGTGAGTTCAAGGATGATCCATCATGTCATTGAGGGGTCGGCTTTCATCATGCCGCCGTCCGCAGGTACTTCAACCGAGCAGGCTTCCAGACGCCTGGCGCGTGGCAATCTTGGGAGGCGGTCGCCTGGCTGCGATCTGAGCGTGTCAGGGCACTTACCGCTTTCTTCCGCCCTGGTTCGGTGCGACTGGCGCCCGGCGCAGAGGGATGATGGCGCCCTTGGAAGGGTCGGCCGCGGTGGCGCGGGTGAGCACTTCCTGCTGGATGTACTGCACGAATTCCTGAATCTGGCGCTGCATCTCCTCCATGCGCTCGCGCATTTGCAGGATGATGGCGATGCCGCTGATGTTCACGGCCAGGTCGCGGGCCAGGGTCAGGATGAACTCCAACCGCTGCAGGTCTTCGTCAGTGTAAAGGCGGGTGTTGCCCTCGGTCCGGGAGGGCTTGAGCAAACCTTCACGCTCATACAGCCGCAGAGTCTGGGGATGGATGCCGTACATCTCGGCCACGGCCGAGATCATGTAGGCCCCCTTGGACTTCCGTTTGGTCATTAGCAGTCTCGATGGAAACTACTCTATAACATGGCCAAACCGGAAAACCACCACGAGCGCGAAGGGGCACGAAGCAAATCGGCTGGACTTGCCTCATGCAGCCCGAGATCGGACCGTTACCGAGCACCCTCGAAGACTTTGTCGGCAGTAGGATTCGCACCTAGCCCGCCGGTTGCGGCCCTTCCTTCACGGCGCTCCAGCCCTGCGGCTTGACCGCGGTGTTGAGGAAGTAGGCCACGAAGCCGGCGGCGATTAAGAGCAGCCCGAAGGCAAACGAACTCATGCCGAAAACCGACTCGTGCTGGCTGCGCACGATCGAGAAGCCGAGCAGCATCATGGGAGCGATCCCGACAGCGACGGCGCCGAACATCCCGCCCGGAACTCGGAAAGGCCGGGGCAGCTTAGGCTCGCGCATGCGCAGCCAGATGAGGGCGGCGAACTCGAGGGCCACGCTGGCCCCATAGAGAAGGATGTCGATCGTAACCAGGCGCTCAAAACCCAAGCCGAGGCAGCAGGCCCAGCCCATGGCTAGCACCAAGATCGCCACCCAGGGAGCCCGGGTCTTAGGGTGCAGCTTGGCGAAGATCCGGGGCAGCATTCCATCCTGCGCCATGGCCAGAGGGAGCCGGGAGTAGCTCATCACCAGTACGTTGAACATGCCGAAAGCGCTGATCATGCCGCCCAAAACCAAGGCCATACGTAGTAGTGGCCCACCGACCATGCCGGCAACCTCGGCCCAGGAGCCGGTTTCCCAAGCGCTTGGAGGCAGGCCGGTCATCCACATGGCAGCCACCGGGACCACGTAGCTGAGCGAGACGATGACGACCGCTGCCAGCATGGCCCGGGGATAGGTGCGCTGCGGGCGCTCGACTTCGGTGGCGATGGTCGAGGCGTTATCCCAGCCCATGTAGTTCCACATGGCGACGAGTAACCCGCCGATCAGGTCCACGGTCGAGGTCGTTGGTTTTGTTACGGCGCTGGCCAGGGCACCGAACTTGAACGGCGCCAGCAGGACGATGAAGACGAAGGGTGCGGACAAGACAAAAAACATCCACAGCGAGGTGGTTGAGACCACCTTCACCCCCGCAATATTAAGGATGACGCAGACGGCCACCACCGCCAGGCCGACCATCACACCGCGGTGCCCCTCCTGGAACCAGGGGAACATGCGGTTCATGTAGGCCACGAACAGGGTGGGATAGATAGCCATATCGAAGATGGAAGCAGCCAGTGACAGCCAGGCCTCCTGGAACCCCCAGAAGTTACCCATGGCGCGGCGCACCCAGGCGTAGTAGCCGCCCTCGAAGGGCAGAGTGCTGGAGAGTTCGCCGATCATGAAGGCGGTGGGCAGAGACCACAGGATTGGGGTCAGGAGCAGGATCAGGATCGCCCTCCCGTAGCCGGCACCATGCACGATGTCTTCGGTGCCATAGGTGCCGCCCGACACCATAAAGAAGGTGGCGGCGACCAGGGGCCACAAGGTGAGGCGAAGTGATCTTTTTCGGGGAGCTACGACCAGGGATGGCTGGTGAGTGGGCGCGCTAGCTGTTGCCAATTTCGATGGCTTCCTCCTTAGGCGACTCACTCTCACCACCGCGTCTTCTGCTTTACCGGATCGCGGTTCCCGGGTGCCGTCGATTCCCGGGCATTTCGGCGGAGTTAGTTCGCAGACGAGAGAATACGGCAAATTAGATGCGGCGCAAGAAAAAAATCGCCAATTTTTTGCGAACCATGTGGTACTGAGGTAATGCAGATCCGCCATTGCCAGTTTTCATTTGGCGATGGAGCGTGGCGAAGACGCCGCACATGGCGGACCCTCCTTCCGGTCGTCTCGCCGAAGGGAGCTCGCGATATGGCGTCCGCGGACAGTGCCAGCAAGATGGGAAAAGTAGATCCGGGGCGGCAGGTCTCGGCTGCCAGTTAGGTCTTAACTGCCAGGGGAGACTCTCGGTGGGTACTCGATCTTAAGTGCCGAGCTGCCTAACAC
>DASPST010000003.1:0-8478 GCA_035623795.1 Terriglobales bacterium | reverse complement strand
GGAATGGGAGTGGTGTACAAGGCGCAAGACACGCGTCTGGAAAGATTCGTCGCGCTGAAACTGCTGCCAGAAGAGATGGCGCACGACCGGTTGGCAATGGAACGCTTCCGCCGGGAGGCGAAGGCAGCGTCGGCGCTTAATCACGCGAATATCTGCACGATTTATGACATCGGGGAAGCGGACGGGAAAACGTATCTGGCGATGGAGTACCTGGAGGGGGAGACGCTGAAGCAGGCCATCCACGGGCACGGAATGGAACTAGAGCGACTCCTAGGCATCGCAATTGAAACCGCGGATGCACTGGACGCCGCGCACAGCAAGGGGATCGCGCATCGAGACATCAAGCCGGCCAACATATTTGTGACCAATCGCGGACACGCGAAGATTCTCGATTTCGGCTTGGCGAAGCGTGCGGACGAGGCTGCGAGTGGGGAGACGGCATCGCTGGGTGCGGAGGCGCAGCAGTTGACCAGTCCGGGGAGCACGCTAGGGACGGTGGCGTATATGTCGCCGGAACAAGCGCTAGGAAAAGAACTGGACGGGCGGACGGACCTGTTTTCGTTTGGCGTGGTGCTGTATGAAATGGCCACGGGGAAGCTGCCGTTCAAGGCCGAGACAGCGGCGGGGATTTTTGACGCGATTCTGCACAAGCCGGCGGCTCCGCCGACGCAGATGAATCCTAAGATTTCGGAGGACTTAGAGCGCATAATCAGCCGGTGCCTGGAGAAGGACCGCGATTTGCGGTATCAGCATGCGGCGGATCTGCGGGCGGACTTGCAGAGGTTGAAGAGAGATACGGCGAGCAGCCAATTCGCGGCGGCGACGGTGAAGCTGCCGTCGGCAAAGAAAGGAAAGAGGAAAGGGCGTGCATGGAAGTGGGCGATCGCGGCGACGGCACTCGTGGCTGCCGGGCTGGGCGTCGCACAGGTGGTGAGACACGCCCGGGAAGTGAACTGGGCGCGGACGGTGGCAGTGCCAGAGATCACTCGGCTGTTCGACGAAGGAAAGCTCGGCGAGGCGTATGCACTGGCGGAGAGGGCGGAGAAATTGCTGGGGGATGAACCGGCGCTAAAGAAATTATGGCCGCGCATTTCGTACCCGATAACGGTGGAGACGACGCCGGCGGCGGCCAGCGTGTACCGCAGAATGTACGGCGATGCCACGGCCGGATGGGTGCTGGTGGGGCAGACGCCGCTCAGGAATGTGAGAGCGCCGCAAGGGCCGTACGAGTGGAAGATTGAGAAGGCTGGCTACGAGCAGGTGGTGCGAACCACGATGGGAATGTTTGGGATCTGGATGCCGAGTTCTCCGGGGGGTCCAGAGCAGAAGAATAGTGTGACACTGGTGGAGAGCAACAAGGCCCCAGCCGGGATGGTGCGAGTGTCGCTTCCGGAGAAGTATTGGAAAGAATTGACCATACCGGGATATGAGGCGGTCCCGACAATCGAATTAGGAGATTTCTGGATCGATCGCTACGAAGTGACCAACCGGGAGTACAGGAAGTTCGTGGAAGGGGGAGGGTATCTGAAGAAAGAGTACTGGAAACAGGAAGTCGTGAAGGATGGGAAGAAACTGAGTTGGGAAGAGGAGATGGTACTGTTCCGTGACGCAGCGGGAAGGCCGGGACCGAAAGATTGGAGCCAAGGAGAGTATGCGAAAGGGCAGGACGATTATCCGGTGACGGGGGTGAGCTGGTACGAAGCGGCAGCGTACGCCGAGTACGCGGGGAAGAGTTTGCCCACGATCCGACACTGGAACCTTGCAGCGGGCCCAACCTCTGCGTGGTACCTGGTGCCGGCGAGCAACTTTGGAGGAGCAGGAGTGTTGCCCGTGGGAAGCAGGCCGGGGTTAAGCCCGTGGGGAAACTACGATATGGCCGGCAACGTGAAGGAATGGGCGTGGACGGAAGCGGATGGCGGAAGACGCTACGTGCTGGGAGGCGCGTGGGACGAGCCCAACTATATGTTCGTCGACCCCGACGCGCAGTCGCCGCTGCTGAGAACGGCGAACATCGGCTTCCGCTGCATGAAGTTAGATGACACGAAAAAGTTACCCGAAGAGGTGTGGGCGGCCGTGCCCACGCCGCGGACAGACCTGACGAAAGTTGTGCCAGTGAGGCAGGAACTGTTCGAGGTGTACCGGGACCTGTACACCTACGACAAGAAGCCGCTGAACGCAAAGGTGGAGAAGCTGGAGGAGACGGACGACTGGAGAAGCGAGCGGGTCACGTACGCAGCGGCGTACGGGGACGAGACGGCGATCGCGTATGTGCTGCTGCCGAAGAAGCGCAATCCGCCATATCAAACGGTGATTTTCTTCCCGGGGTCGAACGCGCTACTGCTGCGGAAGTTCAACCCCTATACGACGGCCGCGCTGGATGCCGTCGTGAGAAGTGGGCGAGCCGTGATCTGTCCGGTGTACAAGAGCACCTACGAGCGGGGGGACGGGTTGACCTCGGATACGGCGGACAAGACAAGCGGCTGGCGGGACCACGTGATCATGTGGGCGAAGGACGCTTCGCGCGCGCTGGATTACGCAGCGACACGCCCGGACCTAGACCGCGAGAAGCTGGCCTACTATGGATACAGTTGGGGAGCGGTGATGGGCGGGCTCATTCCTGCGATCGAGCCGCGCATCAGAGCCAACATCTTCGCGCTGGGAGGACTCGATTTTCAGCGGCCGTTGCCGGAAGTCGATATCGTGAACTTCCTGCCGCACGTGAAGCAACCGACGCTGATGCTGAACGGCAAATATGATTTCTTCTTTCCGGAGCTCTCGAGCCAAGAGCCGTTTTACCGGTTGTTGGGAACGAAAAAAGAGCAGAAGAAACACTTGATCTACGAGAGCGGGCACAACATCCCGCGGAATGAGCTGATCAAAGAGGCGCTCAACTGGCTGGATGAACAGTTGGGAGCAGTGCGGTGAGGCGGAAAAGGACAAGAGTTGGGAGGCAGGACGCGGGGTTGTGATCCTCGCTCTCCACGAACTGTCAGAGCGGTGGCTGTTCTGGGGTTGTTGGTTTTCTGATTCCCTGCGCCCCGGCGCATCTTACAGATCCCCGAGCCCTCGCTCTGATTCCTCCTAGTGCTCCCCTCTGGGACGCGGCGAACCGTGTAAACTCTCGGAAGCCTGTTGCCTTTGCGGCTCGGATCCTGACCGACCTGGTTTTCCGGACTCATTCCCTCTCGTTAGCAGCTGTTCCCTTGCTGCTGGGAAGTGCCGCGGCGTTGCCAGCCTGGGTTCACATTGAGATGAAGCGACGGAAAGAAGACGCCAGTGCGCGCAGCAACCAGCTCGATCACACCCCAATCATTTCTGCGATCAGGATTTGAGTAGCTTCACGACCTCGAGGACTGTCCAGCTTGCAAGAGCCGATTCAAGTGGTTTTCCTCATGGTGACTGAACTTCGACGGCTTCTTCCAGTTGCATAAAGCCTCGGGGCTGCTCGGAGACGATTACCCCGCGGCCATGCTCGCAATAGTGGGTGATCACGGCCGGCTTGGCCCAATCCAAATCCCAGCCGTTCTCAATGGCGCAGACGGTGTAGGAGCCAGGAATCACGTTGAGCAGATTGAAGCTCCCATCCAGGTCGCTCTGGTCTCTGCGGAAAAGGTCGTGATTCGTTTCAGGATTCGCGGGTACGAGAACCACCATGGCACCCGGTGCAGCCTGGCCACCGCGTTTAGCGAACCCTTCCACTCTCATTGCGCTGCCAACCAGCGTAAGTGAAATCGTGAGAGACGAGCCGGCAGTCACATCCAGGATATGACCGGAAACCTCAGCGCCCGGCGAAGAAATCCGAAGCACGGAGTAGGCCTTGCCAGAAGCCTGGGCAACCACTTCATACTTGCCGGGGGTGACGTCTCCAAACTCGACTTCTCCCTTGTCGTTGACCGGGCGGAAGGCCACCACCCGCAACCGGCTGTTAAGCAGCATGAGGCCGAGATCTCGCGGAATGTTTTGCTCTCCCAACACCTTCACCGAAGCGTCCACGCTGCTGGCAGGCTCGCCCTTGGCGGCATCCAATTCCTGACCGTCCGTGGTCAGATCCATCTCGACCTCACTCATCTGAACCAGCTCGCCGGGTGAGGACGTGCGGATACGAACGGTGTATCGGCCCGCTGCCACTCCAGTCATCTCAAAAACGCCGGGCGAGACCATTCCGGCGCCACCCGGTTGAACCTGCTCCACTCCATCGAAAGACGGCTTTCCGAGCATCGGCATGGTGACTCCATGTCGTCCGTCGCCGGGAACATGAAAAAGCAAGTGCAGCGCCGGCACCGGACTGAGATGAATGTCGGCCTCAAGACGATCGCCGCCACGAATCGGAATCGGCGAAGCCTCATCCGGCTCGGTTGCGTCTTTGTAGTAAGTCACCGGGTAGGCGACGTCAAGGGATTGGTCCATCGCAGCTGCACCTTGTCCCTCCTCTTGACGAAAGGAAGTTGGATACAAGGCGTACCAGGGAGTTGCAGTGGTGGCGATGAAGTAGGTACCCGTATCAAGCGCCGCGAATTCATACGAGCCCTGGTCATCGGTACCCTCCCTGCGGACCCTCTGAATGCGACCGATGCCCGCACGGCGATCCTCAACGTAGAGCGAGACCATCGCGTGCCTCACCGGTTCTCCGGCTTCATTCAGAACCTTGCCGGCAAGCACCGCATAAGGCGCCAGGCGGAGCACCAGGTGTTCGGTGTCCACACCGGCGCCGGTTACGATGGCAGTCGAAAAGTGCTCGTGCTGGTCGTAGCTGGCGGCAATGAAGCCTCGTTTCGCTCCGTCCAGCGAATACTTTCCGGCGGGAAGCTGCTTGAAGTCAAAACGACCGTCTTCGGAAGTTATCACCCATTGGGGCGTCTGCCGGTTCCGTGTGTCCTGAATGCTGACGCGGGCTCGAGCCAACGGATTGCCGCCGACCGCGTTCACTACGGTTCCCGCGATACGAAAAACGCCCGCTGCGGGTTGGATTGATGGCAGGGCAGAAGTCTGAGCCGCGACGAGAGAAGAGGGATGGGGCAGGGCCAACCCGAGAAACAAAATCGCGACTCGCCGCCAACGCATAACTACGGACCTATTCACTCGCTCGTCGAAATCATCTGCAGTTGCAACTGCTGCTTCTGGCCAGCTACCAGACTGATTACCTGTCCCCTCGACTCATACGCACGCATGGCTTCGGGGTTGCGGTATTCGAGTTCCGGCTGCGGACGATCGAAGGCCAGCGCGCGGTAGACACCGGGTGGAACCTGTTGCAAATTAAACTTGCCTTCTGGCGAGACCCATGTCTCGCGGAACTCTCCGCTACTGTCGGGCACGGGAACCAGGTAAATATGTGCCTGCGAGTCAGGGGGGACTGGTTGATTCCAAGCCGGAAGTTGTGATGTTCTCGCCTCGAGGAGTGGCTTTGCCATGCCCTCTACGGTGCCCTCGACCTCTGCACCGTCATCTCTCATGGTCACTTCGATCGGAGGGGTTGATCCTCCTGCCCCGATCACGAGCCAGTGATGCTGCAGGTCAATGCCACCACACATTAGTGATGCGGCGAATCCGCGCGATGAATTGATCCGGACCCAGTAGCGTCCCGGGAGGACGTTGTCGATCACCAGCGACTCGTCTTCGGGGCGGGTAGGGCTTCGCAGGGATGCACCTTGCTCAAGGCCGAAATCATCGGCCGGCTGGAGATAAATGTTGAGGTAGCGCCTGGGACCTTGCAGGGTGAACTTTCGCCCGTCGCTACGCCAAAACTCTGAACTCCCATTGTCGCTGGAGGCGAACTCTTCCTTGACGTTGACGCGGATTGAGGCGTTGGCCACCACGGTCATGCGCTTTCCCTCGACAGCCGCGCCCTTAACACTGAAGTGCAGTAACCCTGTCGCGGGAGTGCGTCCATAGCTTGCTGCTTCCACGGTGTAGTTTCCATCCGGCAGCATGCCCATGATGGCTTGCTGCTGGTTATCATAGCCGAGGGCATATCCGGGTCCTCGGCCCTCGGCGTAGACGATTACGTTCATTCCCTTGCTGGGCTCCGCAGCCGCCAATTCCACCTTGACTTGGTAGTAGGCATGCCTGACCACCGTGATGTTTGCCACGAATGTTTTTCCTGGAGATAACGGAATCGTCTCCGCTGCAGCAAAACTGCCAGCGTTGGGAAAGTAGACCGGTGGGTATCCGTACAATTGCCCAAGCGGATCGAATGTCAATGGATCGCGATCCAGCAACTCGCGGGTGAGCAACTTGTAGCTACCCGCCGCAAGATCGGCAAAACGGAATTCTCCGTTCGCTCTGCTCGTGATCGTTCCCGCGGACATCCAGTGGGCAAGCCCGTCATCTACTCCCCGTCGATAGAGTTCAACCTGGATTCTGTCGGCATCATCGGACGAAGGCAGAAGCACGCGTCCAACGATCAGCGCTTCGGGGGTCAACGAAAGTGTGAGATCTTTCCCGGCTGTGTTTCGGGTTGATAGGGGTGTGTTGCGATCGTCTAGAAACCCAGGCTTTCGCGCCATCAGGGTGTCTGGCCGATCCGGTGTTGGATTTATTCTCCCGTCGCTTCGGTCGGCTCCCGTTCCTTTCTCTACTGTGGAAGGAGCTGAGAAGGTGAGCTCGAAATGCCCTTCGCTGTCGGTCATGGTGGCAAAACGATTGTCCGGCGAGAATACCAGCGCTCGTCCGACCGCTTCGTGAGTCACGCTGTTGATGACTGTGCCGCGAATGGTCTCCTTCTCGGCAGGTGCTGACTGGAAGCCCTGCCCGTTTGCCGGTTTGGGGGACGGGAAAGAAAAACAAAGCGTCATCGCAAAAGAGAACGCTCTGAGACAGCGCTTGTGCATACATCTGCTAGGATACGGGCGATGGGAGCAGGAACAGTGATATTTTCGCCCAATATAAACATCTAGACAACACGCCTCATCGGTTGGTTCCCAACGATTCGCTAGGTAAACGGGAATTTCCTTTTTGACCTGTGCACTTTGGCCGCCTCACCAGTGCCCACTCAGACGCGGTCCCGGGTTCGGAAGCTTCGGTCGCGCTACCCTAAGATTCCCCGGCAGACGACCTCGCCGGCAACACACCCACCCAGGTAACACAGAGCCTATGGCGGGCCTGGAGTACCAGGGGTACCGAACGTCCTTTCCGTTGTAATCCCCAAGCGTGCCTGTCGTCAGGATTTGACTTGCCTGATCGATATGACCTCGAGGACTGTCCGGTCGCCGCTGCCTGTGGGAGAGCTTACCCACAACCTCGACGTGCTTGTCTTCGAGTTTCTCGGCCTTCCTGGTCAAGCCATCAAGCTCTCTTGAGTCAACCTGTTTGCCGCCAATGTTTTTGTTTCCCTGTTCGGAAGGCGGGTCTGATGCGGGTCTGATGCGACTAAAGATTTCACTTTCGTGGTGAGCCACGCGGAAAACGCCTGAGCGATCATACTTGATAAGCGGCGACGTATCGAGCTCCCTCAGCCATCAGGGTCTTGATACTCTCAACTGATCCGATGCCGCCTCTGGCGCCAACTGCTGTACAATTCAGCGCGGCTGCAGCACAGGCGAAATCGAGTTGCAATTGCAGCGGCCAGCCCTGCAGAAGCCCGTAGATAAACCCTGCATGAAAAATATCGCCAGCGCCGGTTGTGTCAACAGCCTCGATGAGATAGGCAGCCGCGTAGTGGAGCTTTGTTCCGTCCCAAGCCAGCACGCCGTCGCGGCCCAGGGTTGCTGCCGTAAGCAGGCAACCATGTCGGCGCTGCATCATAGGCAGCGACTTCCGGAGGTCATGTTCTGAGAGAAGCCTCCCCGGAATATCCCTGCTTACAATGAGATAGTCGATCTTCTCGAACAACGCCTCTACCCCCGGGTACAGGTCATCCACGTCGGCGATGACCGGGATGCCAGCAGATCGGGCCCATTCTGCCGCTATCGTTGCTGCCGGAGTATCGTGGCCATCGACATGAAGAGCGCGAGCGTTTACTACCCATTCGCGATCGAGATCTTCAGGCCGAAGGGCTAAGCTGGCGTCGCGATTCCAAAGAACGGTGCGCTCGCCCGAATCATCGACAAGGATAAACGCTTGCTGGCTCGCGTAGCCGGGAGCCGTAATGAGCCGTGCCTCCACGCCGACGCGAGCAAACTCCGCACGGTGGAGCCTGGCCGCCCCGTCGTCACCGAGCTTACCCACGTAGCGAGTACGCAGGCCCCAGTGTTGACAAGCCACCATTGCACTAGCGACCTGTCCTCCAGGCAGCACATTCGCAGAACAGATCTCGATCTTAGAACCAAGCACGGGGTAGTGCGGAAGGCGGATAAGCGTGTCGATAGCATTCAGTCCTACGCCAACAACATCAACCACCGTTAATCCCGGCATTGTCGAGCGCTACTGTAAACGAAGTGCCGACATTTGCAAAGTAAAGCAGCGCATCGGTCGACTTCGGGTGTTTAGTTGAACCGAGTGGTGCGCCAGAGGGCAATGCCACAGCCCAGCAAGAGCAAAACC
>DASPST010000112.1:0-133359 GCA_035623795.1 Terriglobales bacterium | reverse complement strand
CTCGGTCGCCGGGCGCTAAAGAGAGGGTCCTTCCCTCGACTCGCGAAGGTCTCTTTGCCCGGGGAATCCCCGCTTTGCGGGGATCCCGGATCCCAGCAAAGTCCTTGAAAATCCAGAGGGAAGCGACTATGCATAAGTACGCCTCAGAGTGCGCCCCCCTGCTTGTTTCGCGCCCCCGGCTCGCCCCTCTTTAGGCCATGGCTGACGACACCCTTCCGCCTTCGCCGCCGCCCGAGGCGCCTCCTCCTCCGTCCGGCGATGGCCACCGTGCCCAGGTGGCCATCGAGGACGAGATGCGCCGCTCGTACCTCGACTACTCGATGTCGGTGATCATCGGCCGCGCGCTGCCCGACGTGCGCGACGGATTGAAGCCCGTGCACCGTCGCATTCTGTATGCCATGCACGACATGGGCCTGCTGCACAACCGCAAGCACTCCAAGTGCGCGGGCGTCGTGGGCGAACTGCTCAAGAAATACCATCCGCACGGCGATGGTGCGGTCTATGACGCACTGGTGCGGCTGGCGCAGCCCTGGAGTATGCGCTATCCGCTGATTGACGGCCAGGGCAACTTCGGTTCGGTCGACGGCGACCCGCCCGCGGCCTACCGTTACACCGAGTGCCGCATAACCCGCATCGCGGAAGAGATGCTGGTCGATATCGACAAGGACGCGGTCGATTTCGTGCCCAACTTCGACGAAGTCACCACCGAACCGACCGTTCTGCCCGCCCGCATTCCGAATCTGCTGATCAATGGCGCGAACGGGATCGCCGTCGGTATGGCGACCAACATCCCGCCTCACAATCTCACCGAGATCGTGGACGCCACCATCACCTTAGTGAACAACCCGCAGGCCAAGCTACCTGAAATCCTGAAATTCGTTCAAGGCCCGGACTTTCCCACGGCCGGCATCATTCACGGCCGGGGCGGAATTCTGGAAGCCTACAAAACCGGCCGCGGACGTTTCATGATGCGCGCCAAGGCCGCCATTGAGAACCTCACGCGCGAGAAACAGGCCATCGTTGTGACCGAAATCCCGTTCCAGGTGAATAAGGCCCGCCTGGTGGAGCGTATTGCCGACCTGGTAAACAACAAAACCCTCGACGATATCTCCGACATTCGCGACGAAAGCGACCGGGAGGGCATGCGCATCGTGATCGAGCTCAAGCGCGGCGCCGAGCCCCAGATCACCCTGAACCAGCTCTTCAAGCATACCCAGATGCAAGAGAGTTTCAGCATGATCCTGCTGGCTATCGTGCACGGGCAGCCGCGCGAGATGGGGCTGATCCAGGCCATCCAGCATTTCATCGACCACCGCGTCGAGGTGGTGCGCCGCCGCACTGCCTATTTGTTGGCCAAGGCGCAGGAACGCGAGCACATCCTGGAAGGGTACCTGACCGCGCTCGATCACCTGGATAACGTAATCGCCATCATCCGGGCCAGCGCCAACCGCGCCGAGGCGCGCGACAACCTGGTCGCTTACTTTGGCGGCAAGAAGATCGATATCAACACCTCAGGTCGAGCTCCGAAGCTCGATCCCGAAAAACCCTTCACCGCCAAGCAGGCGGACGCCATTCTCGAACTGCAACTGCACCGCCTGACCAAGCTGTCGATCGACGAGATCTCCAACGAACTGAAAGAAACGCGGGAGCGCATCGCCGAATACCAGTCCATCCTTGGCTCGGAGAAGAAGCTTCGCGGCGTGATCGTGAAGGAACTGGAGGAGATCAAGCAGCAGTACGGCGACGAGCGCCGCACCGTGATCGAAGACGAGGCTGCCGAGATCCATCTCGAAGACCTCATCGCCGACGAGCAGGTCGCCGTCACCGTCAGCCACTCAGGCTATCTCAAGCGTACGCCCATTTCGACTTACCGCATGCAACGCCGCGGCGGCGTCGGGCGCACTGGCATGAAGACGCGCGACGAAGACTTCGTCGAACATCTGTTTGTGGCTTCCACCCACGCCTACATCCTCATCTTTACCAACACCGGCCGGGTCTACTGGCTGAAGGTGTACGAGATTCCCGATGTGGGCGCGGCGGCCAAGGGCAAGCACATCACGAACCTCGTGGCCTTACAGGCGGGTGAGACCGTGCGCACGATGCTGGCGGTCCGCGACCTGGAAGAGCAGGGCCGTTACATCTTCTTCGCTACGCGCAACGGGTTGGTGAAGAAATCGGAACTGCGTGAGTTCAGGCACGTGCTCTCGGTGGGCATCAAGGCCATCAACATCGAAGAGGGCGATGAGCTGGTGGCGGCCCGCTTGACGGACGGCCAGCAGATCATCTTTCTCGCTTCCCACGAGGGCATGGCGGTGCGCTTTGACGAGAACGACGTGCGGCCCATGGGGCGCGTGGCGTACGGAGTCTTTGGCATGAACCTGGACAAAGGGGATCACATCGTCGGTCTGGCTACCACGCCGAAACCCACCGCGGCCGAGGATCAGGAGGTCGGTCGCACGGCCCGGCCTGCGGGAGAAAGCGGGGCTGCCGAGGAAGTCATCGATGAGACGGTCAAGGGTACGCTCATTCTCTCGGTCACAGAAAATGGCTTCGGCAAGCGCACTCCCGCCGACGAATACCGTCTCACGCACCGCGGCAAGAAGGGCGTCATCAACGTCAAGACGACCGCACGCAACGGCAAGGTGGTCGGAATCGCGCAGGTGATGGAGGACTCGGAGGTCATCGTGATCAGCCAGTATGGCAAGATCATCCGGATGGATTCAGGCACAATTCGCGAATCCGGCCGCCAGGCTCAGGGCGTCCGCCTGCTGCATCTCGAACCCGGGGACCGAGTGGCCGCTGCCGTGGTCATCCCTCCCGAGGAGGAGAACGGGAACGGGTCGCTGATTCAGTGAGGGCGGTTGCTTCCTCTCGAGCGTTCGTTCAGGTTCTTCATTGCAGCCCGGTCAAAAGGTGCCTACAACATTCGCTGCCAGATTCCTGGGCCGCCGCAGCGGGATGGACTTCGCCCGCCCGGGCGATTGACGGAGCGCGCAATCCCCCCTAAGATGTCTGGGCCCACCGTTCCCATTAGAGGTACTGAGGTACGGTCTACACCGAGGGCGCTGCCGCCAGACTGATGATCGGGCAAACCATCTCTCACTACCGAATTGTCGAATTGCTGGGCGGCGGCGGCATGGGAGTGGTTTACAAGGCCGAGGACACCACTCTCGGCCGCTTCGTGGCCCTGAAGTTTCTTCCGGATGAGACCGCGCAGGATCCCCAGGCGCTCGAACGCTTCCGCCGCGAGGCCCGCGCGGCCTCTGCCCTCAACCATCCCAACATCTGCACCATCCACGAAATTGGGCAGCACCAGGGCCGTTACTTCATCGTGATGGAATGCCTCACCGGCGAGACCGTGAAACACCTGCTGCGCGGTCGCCCGCTGGAAATAGACCGGCTGCTCAGCCTGGGCATCGAAGTGGCGGATGCCCTCGACGCCGCGCACGCCAAGGGCATCGTGCATCGCGACATCAAACCGGCCAACATCTTCGTAACCGAGCGTGGGCATGCCAAGATCCTTGATTTCGGACTGGCAAAGATCGCCCCCAACCACTGCTCTGCCAGCGGCGAATCACAAACCCAGGCGGGGGTATCCGCGATTGATCTGACCAATCCCGGCACCGCAGTGGGCACGATTGCCTACATGTCTCCGGAACAGCTCCGGGGCAGGGAACTCGACCCGCGCACCGACCTGTTTTCCTTCGGGGTCGTGCTCTACGAGATGGCGACGGCGACTCTGCCCTTCCGCGGAGAAACGTCTGCAGTCATTACCGAGGCCATTCTGAACCGCACCCCGACAGCCCCCGTCCGGCTCAACCCTGAACTCACTCCCAAGTTCCAGGAGATCATCAACAAGGCCCTCGAGAAAGACCGGGACCTGCGTTGCCAGACTGCGGCCGAGATGCGGGCTGATCTCAAGCGCCTCAAACGCGACCTGGATTCCTCGCGCACGGCCGTGGTCGCAGAGCCGGCGGGCAGAGCGGCGGAAACCAGGCCGTCTCTGCCCCCTCTGCCAGCGCGTGGGAGAGTTCCAACTGCTGTGCTGTTGGCCGTGTGCTCCTTGCTGGCCCTGGGGGCAGGGTTGTACGCCGGCAAGCGACTGTTCTCCGTGCCGGCGGCCTCCCCACCGCTCTACCGGCAACTCACCTTTCGGCGCGGCAGCATACGCTCGGCACGCTTCGCCCCTGACGGCCAAACCATTCTTTACAGCGCGGCCTGGCAGGGCAGCCCAGTCGACGTCTTCACGGCTCGGCCAGAAGCTCCCGAGGCCCGCTCCATGGGTCTCAGCCACACCCAGCTGGTCTCGGTGTCGTCCAACTCTGAAATGGCTGTCTTGCTCAACAGCAAGGCCATCGGCACCTGGGTAAGCATGGGCACGCTGGCGCGCGCTCCTCTGGTCGGTGGAGCCCCGCGCGAGGTGCTTGAACAAGTCCAGTGGGCCGACTGGTCGCCCGATGGCAGCAATCTGGCCGTGGTCCGCGACTTCGGCGGGCGGAATCGACTCGAGTTTCCCATTGGCAAGTCGCTATACGAAACCGGCGGCTGGATCGGTCATCCCCGCGTCTCTCCCAAGGGCGACCTGATCGCGTTTGCCGATCACCCGGTGCAAGGTGACGATCGCGGCTCGCTCTCGCTGGTGGACCTGTCGGGGCACAAGCGGGATCTGTCCGGGGAGTGGTACACGATCCAAGGAATCGCTTGGTCCGCCGACGGCACCGAGATCTGGTTCACGGCCAGCAAGTCCGGGGTCGACCGCACGCTCTATGCCGTTACGCTTGCTGGCCGGGAACGCATGGTGTTGCGTCTTCCCGGCGCGCTCATGTTGTTTGACATCTTCAAGGACGGCCGCGTCCTGCTGATGCGCGCCAGCTGGCGTCGGGAATTGGTGGGGATCACGGACGGGGAGCCGCGGCAGAAAGACCTTTCCTGGCTGGACTATTCCTATCCCGCCGAGCTCTCTGCCGACGGCAAGACCCTGCTGTTCGACGAGGAGGGTGGAGGCGGCTCGCTGGCGTACTCCAAGTCCGGGGGACTCACCTACGCCGTCTACATTCGAAAGACCGACGGATCCCCCGCCGTGCTTTTGGGCGAAGGTGGCGCGATAGCCTTGTCTCCGGATGGCAAGTGGGTCATGGCTCAGACCCAGGATTCTCCGTCGCAGCTTCGGCTGCTGACGACCGGGGCGGGAGAACCCACGGATCTGACGAAGGACAACATCAATCACTCCTGGGCGCACTGGTTTCCCGATGGCAAGCGGATTTTGTTGTCGGGCAACGAGCCGGGCAAGGGCGTTCGTCTCTACATGTTCGAGGCGGCCTCGAAAAAGAGCCAGCCCATCACGCCCGAAGGCGTGAACGGCACGGCCTTTGTCATCTCGCCCGACTCGCAATGGGTTGCGGCTATCGGCCCCGATCAGAAGGGGTATCTCTATCCCAGCGCTGGCGGCGAGCCGCGCCCCATTGCAGGCCTCAGCCCGGGCGAGCAGCCCATCACCTTCAGCTCCGACGGCCGGTCGCTCTACCTCTACCAGCCTGGTGAGTTGCCGGCCCGCGTCGACCGGCTCGATCTGAGCACCGGCAAACGTGCCCTCTGGAGAGAGCTGATGCCCTCCGACCCCGCCGGCGTCGAAACCATCGGCCCCATCCTGATGACCCCCGATGCCAAGACGTGCGTCTTCGGCTATCACCGCATGCTGGCGGATTTGTACTTGGTGGAGGGGTTGAAGTAGGAGATCGTGTCAGCCCGCTAGTGGTTCAGCCCCTGGCCTCCCGGCATGGGGTGGCTGACTTCGTTCGCCTGGGGCACGAGCTGCCTGTAGACGGCGTTGGGCACGTCGGAGGTCCAATAACCAGCGGTCTTGGCGAAACCGACGATCCCGAGGAAGAGAAGCGTCACCCCGGCTGCCATCTGCCAGGCAGCAAGGGGGCGGGGACGACTTCCGCCCGGCAGGGCCGGCCAAGCGAGCTGCAAAGCGCCCTCGGCCGGACATACCGCCACGCACTCCAGGCATCCGGTGCATTCCGCGGACTGGATGCTGACGAGCTGGTCCACGGGCAGGGCGGATGGGCACGCTTTGGCGCACTTGGCACAGTCGACACACGTTTCCTCTTCACGCCGGATGCGCAGGGGACTGAAAAACGATGCAATGCCAAGCAAAGCTCCGTAGGGACACAGATAGCGGCACCAGAAGTTTTGCACGATCAGGGACGCGACGACCAGCAAACCCAGCACCATCAGCCCAGTCCGGCCGATGAAGCGGAAGAAGTTGAGCATCTTCACGTCGGCGATCAGCCCGTAGGGGCTGCGCATGAAGGCGGCGATCGCGTTCGTCGACATCGAGGAAACCGCCCACACGAAGAAGCCCAGGAGCAGGTACTTGAGCAGGGGCAGAGGAAGGTCGAGCCAGCGCGGGAATCGAAAATTGCGCCTGAAGAGCTTGCGGCCCGCCTTCCACAAGTATTCCGAGAGGGTGCCCACCGGGCACAGCCAGCCGCAGAACGCCTTGCGGAACAGGAAGGCAGTCGTCAGAAAGGTGATCAGCAGAAACATCGCCGCTGGATGCAGGGCGGGAACGTGTCCGGTGAACAGGAAGTACTTGAGGTTCATCATCCCGGCGATGGGCAGCCAGCCCTCTACGCCCGCTGGCCGCGAGAGGTATCGGCTTCGGCCTGCGGTCTCGAAGTGACGGACCCAGAAGTAAAACTGTCCGCCCAGCCAGAGATTGAGGAGGAGGAACGCAAACTGGTAGGAGCAGCGGAGCGCTTGCGAGTTGTCGCGGCCTGTGCGGGGGACGAGTTTCTTCCGTGGCGGTTTCGGCCAAGGTCCCCGGGCGCCGGCGAGGCTCCGGCTGCCCACCGCCGTTCCCTCGTCGACGGCCGTGTTCTCTATCTGACTGGCCATAAACTCTCCTACAAAATCCTAAAAGGCTCGTCACCTGAGGGCTGTGATCGGCGTCACAGCCGGGCTTTTTCCGCTGAATGTTGCTCGCTTCGGGCCGCAGGGCGGCCGAGGGCGCGAGCGCACAAGGAGTCGATCCCATCCGAGGTTGAAAGGCGCTGACAGTGTCACGCGCTTTCTGGTACACCTACAAGGCTTGACCACCCACACTGCCATCGTGCTGTTCCTCGCAGGTATTCTGGGCGGCGCGCTCAACGCCGTGGCTGGCGGCGGCAGTTTTGTGGCTTTCCCGGCGTTGCTCTTCACGGGAGTGCCGCCCATTCCGGCGAACGCCACCAATACGTTTGCCCTTTGGGTGGGGACGACGGCCAGTGGCGGAGCCTACCGTCGCCGCCTCAACCTGGCACGGCGAATCATGCTCCCCCTGGTTGTGGTCAGCGTGGTGGGTGGACTAGGGGGCGCGATCCTGCTGCTCAAGACGCCGGCGCACACCTTCATGCGGCTGCTGCCCTGGCTGCTGCTGGGCGCTACCCTGCTCTTCGCATTCGGCCCGAGGCTGACCGGCCGTCGCTCCTGGGGAACGGAGCATGACACCTCCAACCCCGCCCTGGTCGGAGGCTGCGCCTTCGAACTGGTAGTGGCCGTGTACGGAGGATATTTCGGGGGCGGCGTCGGCATCATGAACCTCGCTATGCTGGCAGCGCTGGGCATGACCGACATCCATGCCATGAATGCGCTCAAGGTGGTTCTGGGAGCCGTGATCAACGGCGTGGCCGTCGCGGCATTCATCGTCAAGGGAGCGATTTACTGGCCGCAGGCGATCGTCGTGACCCTGGGGGCTGTCCTAGGCGGGTACTCCGCCGCCCACTACGCGCAGAGATTGCCGCAGGCGTGGGTGCGGGGATTTGTCATTCTCGTGGGCAGCGCGATGACAGTGTATTTCTTCCGGAAGGCCTACTAAGGGAAAGCGGCGGGAGCACAAGGACGGGCGCCTGAGAGCCCGTCCCCTGGGCCGCAACCGGGCTATTGCAGCGGTTCCGAGACATGCTCGTGTACCAGGACCCACTTGCCGTCCTGCTTGCCGAAGACGTACGTCCAGCGGATGGTCGCCATCTCCCGCTTGCCTGAGTTCAGGATAGCGTCTTCCTTCACGGTAGCGGTTCCCCAGACGTACTCGCCGGCGGGATGGAATTCGGCGTCATCGTTCACGGTGAGTTTCGCGCTCTTGTACCCGCTCAGAATCTGGGTCACACCCTTAGCATATTCATCCCAGCTGGCGTACTTGAGTGGGGCGAGGTCGAAAAAGACGTGGGGACCGGTAGCGTAGTACTCCGCGACCTTCGAGACCTCCAGAGTGCTCCAGCCGTCCCAGATCTTCTGCAGGAGAGCTTTGTCGGGTGCTGGACCAGCGGGCTTGCCAGCCGGCTTCTGGTGCTGCTGCGCAACGCTCAGGGTTGTGGCCAGCAAGAAAGCGGAGAGAGCCGCCAACCAAGGCTTTTGTTGCATGGGATCCTCCAGGATTCGGCAGGGATTGTCGCACAGCGAAGCGGAAACCACAAAGGATAGGTCAGCCGCCGACAGGCGCTTTCGGGCAGAGATCCGAGTCCGTGGGAGCGGCCGAGCCCGAGGCCAAGACAAAAGGTTCTTTGCCTTGGAGTTGCTTCCGGGTTTTGGAGTTTGACCGATTTTAGCGGCGCACGGTAAAATCCACTAGTTTGCCTGTACCAGCGGAACCATTCTGGGCCGCCCGCCTAGGCGGAGAAGATCGCCGCCGGGGAAAACACAGCAAGCACAGACACAGCAGGGAGTTCCGCCAGCGGTGCGGGTGTGCGCCGGGGCGAGCCACTTGGGAGGCAAAGCTATGTACGCGGTGATCCGCGCGGGCGGTAAGCAGTACCGGGTGACACCCGGGGACGTGATTCGGGTGGAGAAGCTGGGCACGGGAACGGACGGCCAGGTGGAGTTCGGCGAGGTGCTGGCAGTGTCGGCCGAGGAGGGGACAATCCGCCGTCCGACATCAGGGGCACGGGTGGTCGGCCAGGTGGTGGAGCAGGGACGCGCCGACAAGGTCCTCGTCTTCCACTACAAACGCAAAAAGCAATATAAGAAGCTGCGCGGTCACCGGCAGCCCTTCACGGCGGTGCGCATCACTGAAATCGCCTGCGACGGGCAGTCGTTCAAGGCGCCGGAACTGGAAAAGAAGCAACCCAAGGCGAAGGCGGCCAAGGGGAAGGCTCCAGCCAAGAAAAAGGCTGCGAAGAAGACGGCGGTCAAGAAAACCGCGAGGCAGTGACGGACAACAGACGACCGGGGTTTGCTATGGCACACAAAAAGGGCTTAGGCAGTTCAAGAAACGGGCGCGATTCCAATTCACAACGGCTGGGCTTTAAAGCGTTCGGCGGGCAGATCGTGCCCGGCGGGACGATCATCGTGCGGCAGCGCGGCACGCGTGTGAAGCCGGGCCTCAACGTGGGCCGGGGCAAAGACGACACGCTGTTTGCCAAAATCACGGGACGAATCAAGTTCACCGAACGGGGCTCGATGGGGAAGTACGTGATGATCGAGCCGGTGGAAACGGGCAAGGCATAAATCGTTCCCGCGATACCCTTCGGGCCCCGGCGTGGCCCGGCAAACGGTGCGCAGCCTCGCCTTCGGGTTGAGGCTTTTTCGTGTGCGCGGCGACGGTGAGTCATAGGAACGAGCTGCCCGCCAGCGGCTGATCACCCAAGACCGGTAATGTTCATCGACGAGGCCAAAATCCGGGTGAAGGCGGGCGACGGCGGCAACGGCTGCCTGGCGTTCCGGCGGGAGAAATTTGTGCCCCGGGGCGGGCCCTCGGGAGGAGATGGCGGCAAGGGCGGTGACGTGGTCATGGAGTCGAGCGAGCGGCACAACACTCTGGTGCATTTCCGTTTCAATCCTGAGTACAAGGCGGAGCGCGGGCGGCACGGAGAGGGTTCGAATAAGACGGGCCGCGACGGCGGCGACGTGCTGCTTAAGGTGCCAGTGGGCACGATTCTGTATGACGAGGAGATGGGCGAAAAGGTGCACGACTTCTCCCATGCCGATGATCGGATCGTCATTGCCCGGGGCGGCCGAGGCGGTCGCGGGAACGCCCGTTTTGCCACCTCCACCCACCAGGCGCCTCGCGAGCACGAAGATGGGCGTCCGGGAGAGGAGCGAGTTTACCGCCTGGAGTTAAAGCTGCTGGCCGATGTGGGGCTGGTCGGCTACCCGAACGTGGGCAAGTCCACGTTGATCTCGAGGATCTCGGCGGCGCGGCCCAAAATCGCCGATTATCCGTTCACCACGCTCGAGCCGAACCTGGGTGTGGTTGTCGTGGGCGACAAAAAGCATGAAATCAGCTTTGTCGTCGCCGACATTCCAGGGCTGATTGAAGGCGCACACCAAGGCGCTGGACTGGGAACCCAGTTCCTGCGGCACATCGAACGCACGCGACTACTGGTACACCTGGTAGATGTGTCGGACTGCAGCGGACGACTCGACCCGGAGAGGGATGTCGAAGTCATCCTGGGGGAACTGGATAACTTCGGCGCCCGCCTGGGGGAGAAGCCGATGATCATGGTGGCGTCCAAGATCGACGTGGCGAACAAGGACAAGCTGGCGAAGCTGAGGCGCTACTGCCAGAAGCACGAGTTCGACCTGTTCCCCATCTCGGCCGTGACCGGCAAAGGAATTGAGGAACTGAAGTACGCCATGGCAGAGAAGTTGGAGCAGCTGAGGAGGGCGCCCCTCCAACCGTCCGCCGAAGATGAACGAGAGGCCGCGGCCCCGAGTCCCAAGGCAGCTCTGAGGTAGCCGGGGCTGACCTGGCTTGGAAAGCGCAAGGCTCTCCACCCGAAACCAGGTCTTGTCCGCCTCCGTCGCTGCAAGCCGTGAAGCCGTGCCCGGACACGAACCTTCGAGCAACACTTCCGCCACGCGTAGCGCGCCCGTTCAGCTAGAATCAGCTCAGTTCAACCCAAACCGGGGCGTGGATTTCAGCGGCCCTGGCACCTTCATGGACGTTCTCAACAGGCTTTTCGAGCAGCGTTTCCACGTGCCGGTTGAGCGTGTCCAGCCGCTGCAGGGCGAACTGGGCGGCTCTGGGCGCAAGATCATACGGCTGGGCGCCGGCGTCCGCACGGCCATCGGCATTCTCTATGACGTGCGGGAGGAGAATGTCGCGTTTCTGGAATTCTCCAGGCATTTTCGCGGCCAGGGATTGCCCGTGCCGGAAATCTATGGGGAGGACCTGAGTCACGGCGCCTATCTCGAGGAGGACCTGGGCGACACGACACTGTTTGATTTTCTGTGTCAACACAGGTTCGGAGTCACGGTTGCTCCCGAGGTAGTAGAAGCATATCGCCGAGTTGTGGCCCTGCTGCCCCGCTTCCAGGTTGAGGCGGGCCGTGACCTGAATTACAAGGTCTGCTACCCCCGCGGCAGCTTCGACCGGCAGTCCATCGCCTGGGATCTGAACTATTTCAAATACTATTTCCTGCGGCTGGCTGGCATCTCGTTCAACGAACAGGCGCTCGAAGACGACTTCGGGCGCCTGACCAAGTTTCTGCTGAGCGCTGCCCGCGACTTCTTCCTCTACCGCGATTTCCAGTCTCGCAATGTCATGCTGCGGGACGGCCAACCATACTTCGTGGACTACCAGGGTGGCCGGAAAGGGGCGCTGCAGTATGACATCGCCTCTCTGCTGTACGATGCCAAGGCCGACCTGCCACCCGAGCTTCGCCAGGAACTTCTCGATCACTATCTCAACCGGCTCCATGAATTTCTCGACCTGCCGCGCGAGGCGTTCATGCAGCACTACTACGCCTACGTGTATGTTCGGATCCTGCAGGCATTGGGCGCGTATGGGTTTCGTGGTTTTTACGAGCGCAAGGCACATTTTCTGCAGAGTGTCCCCTACGCGCTCAAGAACCTGCGCTGGCTGCTGCATCACGTGGAGCTGCCCATCGCGCTACCCACGCTGATGGCTGCGTTCCACAGCATGCTGGCTTCGGAGAAATTACTCGGCCTGGCGTCACCTGGCGGAGGCCACTTGACGGTGCGTATCTTCAGTTTTTCCTTTCACCGAGGCCTGCCGAAAGACGACAACGGGAATGGCGGTGGGTTCGTCTTCGACGGCCGCAGCCTGCCGAATCCCGGCCGTGAAGAGCGATTCAAGGCTTTCACCGGGAAAGATGGGCCCGTCACCGAGTATTTCAACCAGCAGGATAGCGTTCACGAGTTTCTGACCAGCGTCACCTCGTTGGTCGATGCCAGCGTGAGCAATTATCAAAGCCGCGGTTTCCAGAACTTGATGGTGTCATTCGGCTGTACGGGCGGGCAGCACCGGTCCGTCTACCTGGCCGAGGAACTGGCGAAGCACCTGCGCGGACGCAACGGGGTGGACGTCGTGGTACGGCACCTGGAGCTGGAGAAGATGGGCCGATGAGGGCGATGATTCTGGCCGCGGGGCTGGGCACCCGCCTGCGGCCGCTCACCGACGATCGCCCCAAGGCCTTGGTGGAAATCGCCGGGCGCACGCTGCTCGAGATCACGCTCTTCCGTCTGCGTGACTTCGGCATCAGCGAAGTGATCATCAATGTGCATCACTTTGCGGACAAGGTCCGGGACTACCTCCAGGCAAAACGAAATTTCGGCATGCGGATCGAAATCTCCCGCGAAGAGGTTTTGCTCGACACCGGCGGGGGTTTGAAGAAGGCTGCCTGGTTTTTCCTGGAAAATTCCGACCGCGAGGAACCTTTCCTTGTGCACAATGTCGACGTGCTGAGCACCATTGATCTCGAAAACATGGTGCGGTTCCACCACCGCAATCAGGCCTTGGCCACATTGGCAGTGCAGGATCGCGAGACGTCCCGCTACCTCCTGTTTGACGACCGGCATATGCTGTGCGGACGGCGTGCCGGGCGTGAGGGGGAAGCCGAGCTGGTCCGCCCCGTACGCGCTGCTGAGGCGCGGGCTTTCACCGGTATCCATGTAATCTCACCCCGCATCTTCGCCAGAATTACGCAACACGGTGTGTTCTCCATCATCGACAGTTATCTGAATCTGTCCCAGGGCGGGGAGAGAATAGTTGCCTTCGGTGCGGATGGATATGACTGGCGCGATCTGGGCAGGCCGGAGCATGTGGCGCAGGCGGTTCGGGATCTCGAACGAGAAATTCTTCGCCCGCCGGGGCAAAAGGGTTGATCCGATGTATGGCTTGGCACCGGCTCGGGACAGCGACGGCGAAAGGGTGCCGCTCACGGCGGCCGGACGTTGTCGCGGGAAGCCGGGGCGGGACCACGCAGCGCAGGGCGCGGCCAGGTACCCGCTTCGTCGCGGCAGAGGTCCTCTGCACGGCCAAGCCGCTGGCGGTCGCCACCCGGAACACGCTTCCCCTGACTGAAACGCACCGGCAGCCACAAAACCTGGGAGTGGCTCTGGTTACGCTTCCGCGCGGGGACCGTGCTGGAAGTGGTATTGCAGAATCTTGGCCGCGAGCGCGGGAGTGGTGGCCGTTTCTCCCGAGGCGACGGCGCGAACCACCTCGCCGCGGCAAACGACTTCGGTCGGACTGAGTCCCGCGATTTCCGCGGGCAAGACCAGGTTGATTTCCAGTTGGGCGTTGGGCTGGAGGACCTCCTCCGCCTGGAACAGCATGCCCGAGCGGCTGATGTTCTCGGTGGTTCCCTGGCGCCATCCTTGTTCTCCCACCTTGCGGTAGCGCAGCGGTAAACGCAGATTGAACCGGTGCGCGCGGAAGGGAGGGATCTTTTCCCGGACCAAGCGGGCACGGGACTCCTGTAAAGCACGAGCAGACATGGGGACCTCCTGGGGGAGTTGTTGGTCGAGCACTTCACGCACTTTTGCCTTCAGTGCCTGAAGGTTGAAGGGCTTCTGGAGCAGGGTGACGCCCGCATCCAGCGTGCCGTTGTGGCCGATCGCGTTCTCGGTATATCCCGACATGTAGAGGACCTTGATGTTGGGACGGATTTCAGAGACGCGTTGTGCGAGTTCGCGTCCATTCATGCCTGGCATGATGACATCGGTCAGCAGCAGGTGAATGGTTCCCTGGTGGGCAACGGCGATCTGAACCGCGGCCGCGCCATCGGCGGCCTCGAGGACCGCGTAGCCCTGGTTTTCCAGGAAATGCCGGGTCAAGCGGCGGAGATTGCCTTCATCCTCCACCAGCAGAATAGTTTCGCGCGGCTGTTCCGCAGACTCTACCGCCGCCGCCGGCTCGGCAGGCACGGGCTCCGCTTCCACGGCGCGGGGGAAGTAAATCTTGAACGAAGTGCCCTTGCCGGGCTCGCTATACACCCAGATGTAGCCCCCGCTTTGCTTGACGATGCCGTAGACGGTGGACAGGCCCAGTCCCGTGCCCTTGGGCCCCTTGGTCGTGAAGAACGGTTCGAAGATGCGGGACTGGGTTTCGCTGTCCATCCCGACCCCAGTGTCGCTGATGGCGAGCATCACGTACTCCCCCGGCCGCACCGGGGCGTGGATGCGGGCGTAGTTTTCATCGAGCGTGACGTTGTTGGTCTCGATGGTGAGCTTGCCGCCCTGGGGCATGGCGTCGCGGGCATTAACCGCAAGGTTCAGGATCACCTGCTCGATCTGGCCGGGGTCGACCTTGACCGGGACCAGTTCAGGACCCGGGATCATAACCAGGTCGATGTCTTCTCCGATGAGCCGGGTGAGCATGCGCAGGTTTTCGGTGACGACATCGTTGAGATCAAGCACTTTGGGTGCCAGCATCTGTTTCCGGCTGAAGGCCAGGAGTTGCCGGGTGAGGGACGTGGCGCGCTCGGCGGCCGCGGAGATTTCCTGGGCCGGACCGCGCAGCGATTGGTCGGGACCGAGACCCTCGAGCAGAAACTCGGAATAGCCGGAGATGACCATCAGCAGATTGTTGAAGTCGTGGGCGATGCCGCCGGCGAGGCGGCCGATGGCCTCCATCTTCTGGGACTGGCGCAGTTGCTGTTCGAGAGCCCGCCGCTCGGTCACATCCTCCGTGAAGAGTTCAAAGGTCACGGTGCCGAACTCGTCGGAGATGGCACGGCCGGAAAGACGTACCGCGGTCGCGTTACCGTCTTTACGAGTCCACTCGGCGACCAGACCGTGGAATTCCTTGGGCAGGCGGAAGTAGTCCGCGATCAGAAACCACTGCTGGCCGTCGGCGTAGAGGGTGGCGAGGTTGCGGCCCACCAGCTCAGAGGCGGATCCGTAGCCCAAGGTGGCCACCAGGGCGGGGTTGATGTCGAGGAGATTGCCGTGCGCATCACAGCGGCAGATTCCGTAGGGCGCGTTGGTAACCAGGGAACGGAAGTTAACTTCCGAGCGGCGTAAACTCTCCTGGGCGGCGCGCAGGGCGGCGTTGAACCAGCAGATCAACAGCGCCACCGAGACGAACAACGACAGTTCAAAGACGGTGCGATGGTATTCGGTGGGGGTGTGGCGACCGCTGAGAGTGTAATAGGCGCTCACCGTGACGGCGAAGGAGGTAGCGGCCAGGCCAGGTTTCCACCCCCCGTACCAGGCACTCACCATCACCGCCACGGCAAAGACGGCCAGGCGGCTTTCGGAGACGTCCCGGAAAAGCAGGGTAGGAATCAGGGCCAGGGTGGTGCTGAGCACGGCCACCCCGTAGCGCAGCACGGCGGCCCGGGCCGGAGGAACGACACGCGTGCGAAGAAGGGGGAGGTTCGCTCGCATACAAGGCAAATCTTAGAGCTACAACAGGAAAGCGGCGAGTTACGCCAGTTCAGTGGAGTTAGGCCCGAACGACCCGTGACCTTGTGGACAGGGGCCGAGAGGCAACCTTTTCCCGGGACGAGGTGACTGGATGTACATAGGTTCGGACAGCATACGCCCTACTTCCTCTTTCGCCAACTGGAGAACAAAAACTTGCAACCCCGGGGGCAAACCAAGAAACTAACCCACGACAGCGGATCGCGCAGGCATGAATATCGGTTTCTTCGGCGGCTCGTTCGACCCGATTCATCGCGGACACGTGGCGCTGGCGCAGGCAGCGCGCGAGAAATTTCACCTGGCCCGGACCTACTTCGTGCCGACCAACCTGTCTCCCTTTAAGCAAGATCAGCCCTGGACTCCCTTTGCCCAGCGTTACGCCATGGTGGCCCTGGCGGTCGCCGGAGAGAAGAGCTTCATTCCGTCTCTCCTGGAAGCGCCCCGGGAGACTTGGGCCGCCACTCCCGCCCAAAAACGAGGAGGCCAGGGCTCGAAACCGAGCTACTCGATTGATACCGTCTTGCGGTTGAAGCAGGAACTCAAGCAGAACGACCGCCTGTTTTTCCTGATCGGGATCGATGCCTTCCGTGCGATCTCCGCCTGGCACCGTGCGGAAGATCTGTTCGCGGAGTGCGAATTCATCGTGGCTAGCCGGCCGGGATACTCGCTGGCGGATGTGGCCAACGCCTTGCCGGAAAAGCTGCGGCCTGCGTCCACCCTGATCGAGCCTTTCGCCCGGCAAGCCGCCAAAGGAGACCTCGTGCTGCGCGGGGTGACGGTGCACCTGCTGGATACGGTCCGCCACGCTATTTCGGCAACCGCGATCCGCCAGGCGGTGGCCGAGGGGAAACCAACCGGCAAGCTGTTGGATCCGGCTGTGGCGGAGTACATTCGCAAGACGGGGTTGTACCAAGACAGCCGTTAGTCGGTTGGTTGTCCGTCGCTCGAACTGCGTACCTATATCTCCGGGCCCGGTATCCGCATTCCACGCCTTCCCGGCCGATTGAGGCGCAGGCGCTCATTTACAATCAGATCGGCGGACGGCCAACGACGAACGAGATCCACGATTGAGCGAATGAAGACCAACGACACCAAGCGATTAGTATCCGAGGCGATCAGAGCCTGCCAGGACAAGAAGGCCGAGGAGTTGACCATCCTGGCGCTGGAGCAGGGTTCGGGAGCATTCACGGACTACTTCGTGATGTGCAGCGGAACCAACCCGCGGCAGATTCAGGCTATCGCCGATGAAGTGGAACTGCGGCTAAAAAGGACGGGGCTCTATCCGGCGCACATCGAAGGCTACCATCAGGCGGAGTGGGTGCTGATGGACTACGTTGACTTCGTGGTCCACGTGTTTGCCGAAAAAGCCCGCAAGTATTATGACCTCGAGCGCCTGTGGAAGTCGGCGAAGCGGCTCGAGCCTTCGGATCTGAAATCCGCTCGCACGCCGCGGAAGCGGGAGCCCGCGGGTGGCCAACGCAGGAAGCGGGCGTGAGTCGCGTTCGTTCCCTCCGGCCCGTGAAGATCACGATCGCTTGGATCGGCAAGACGCGGCAGCCTGCCATTCAGGTTCTGACCGAGGAGTACGTAAGGCGCATTTCGCAGTACACGGCGGTCAGGGGCCTGGCCCTGCCCGGGGAGGGGGTGCTTCTTGGGTTGGCCGAACGCCACGGTCAGCGACCGGCACACGCCCTGGTCCTGCTCGATTCCCGGGGCAGGCAGTTCTCCTCAGAGGAATTTGCCCAGTTCCTGACAAACCATGAGGAACATGATTCCAGGCCTCTGGTACTGGCCGTGGGACCAGCGGACGGCTTCAGTGAACAGGCTGTTCATTCGGCCAGCTTCCTGCTGTCGCTGGGAAAAATGACGCTGTCTCATGAACTGGCGCGAGTCGTCCTGCTCGAACAGGTCTACCGCGCCCTGACTATCCGGAAAGGCCATCCCTATCACTTGGGCCACTGAGGTCTGTCGGTCCCTGTTCGACCTGTACTTCCGTGATGTAGGCAGGATCCTGCGTGCAGACTAGCTTTCGGGGTGACCGGGCAGCTGCCAACTGCCGGTTCGAGGATATCCAGCCATGAAGAATCCCGTAGAGTTGCTTCGTCAGAAAGAGCAGGAAATCCAGCGACTTAAGAAAGAAATCGCCGCTCTCAAGTTGGCTGCCCCCCTCCTGGATGAAGACGACCAGGCCCCCCCTGAGAAAAGGGCCGGGTGGCGGCAGATCATCGGGACCCCCTGAAGACGACTCCTTACCGCGTCACAGTGGCCTGGTAGCTAACCGTGACCCAGCGGCCGTTTCGCCGAACCCAGACCCGGGTAAAGCGATACGGCCCGCTGAATTCCTCCCCTAGTTCCGTTCCTTTGACGTCTGCCCGGGCGGTCACGATGGCGGTATTGCCGCCGTAGAGACGTACAACCATCTCCGAGACCTCAATCGAATCGTAACGGAGCTGGGCGCTTTTGCGCGCGGCCACCGTGTCCGCTTTGCTGATGATCTGGCCGAGCGGGCTGATCGCCACGTAGTCATCCGCCAGAGTGCGCTCGGAGAAGGCCGCATCGCGGTGCAGCGCAGCTTCTTTGGCCTGACGTTCAAGGTCGATGATTTCGCGGACGATCTCTTCTTCGCGCGAGCCGGAAGGGTTGGACTGCGGACGAGACGCGGTGGCGGGTAGAGCAAACGACAACCCCAGGGCCAACAGCAACAGGGCGAGACTGTTGTGTCTCATGCGCGGACCTCCCGAAAAAAATGCCCAGGAACAGAGAGACCTTTGCCTCGAATACGCACGGGGAAGAATACAAGTTCCGTGGAAATCGAGAAGTGCATTCTTGGTTTCCGGAGGCAACAGGTTTGGCTCGGTTGAGCACGACGCCGGCCGCGTCCCTGACCCCGGGAAGCGGTGCCGAGAGGAAACGGGTAGAATCAAGCACGGACTCCCATGTCTGACATCCGCCGTGGTCTGATCATGGTAAACACCGGACCGGGAAAGGGTAAGACCACCGCCGCCCTGGGAACCGGACTCCGGGCGGTAGGCCAGGGGATGCGAGTCCTGGTGTTGCAGTTCCTCAAGGGATCCTGGCATTACGGGGAATTGGACGCGCTGAAGGCGTTTGGTGACCGCTTTGTGATCAAGCAGATGGGCCGGGGCTTCGTGAAAGTGGGGACGGAGAAGCCGGATCCCGAGGATGTGCGCCTGGTCGCCGAGGCTTGGGCTGCGGCGGAGACGGCCATCCAGTCGCAGGAGTGGGACCTGGTAATTCTTGACGAGATCAACTACGCCATCAGCTATGGCATGCTGGATCCGACGCGCGTGGCGCAGGTACTCCGGCAGAAACCCGGAATGGTGCACGTGATCTTGACGGGCCGGAACGCTCATCCGACAATTGTCGAACTGGCGGACACGGTCACCGAGATGCGCCAGGTCAAGCACGCCTACGAAAAGGGTGTCATGGCGCAGAGAGGGATCGAATATTGATGATTGTTGATCTTTGATTGTCGATGGGAGAACCGCCGGCCGGTTGCCCTTGAATCGATAATCATCCATCCTGCAATCAAGCAATTCCGTATGGCCTGGTTCAAGCGGCAATCGGCTGAGCTGGATACCTCGGGCGAGCGTAGGGTTCGCACCGAAGGGCTGTGGGTGAAGTGTGACCAGTGCCGCCAGATCATCTGGAAGAAAGATCTGGAAGACAACCTGAATGTCTGCCCCAAGTGCGACAAACATTTCCGGATCGACGCCCGGACGCGCCTCGGGCAATTGCTGGATAACAACCGGTATGAAGTGTTCGACGGCAACCTGGTCTCCACCGATCCGCTCAAATTCGTCGACCTGAAGCCCTACAGCTCACGCCTGAAGCAGGCCCGGACAGACACGGGACTCACCGATGCCGTCATCAACGCCGCTGGCCAACTCCAGGGGCGATGGGTGATCGTCAGCGCCATGGAATATGCCTTTATCGGGGGCAGCATGGGCGCGGTGGTGGGAGAAGTGATTACCCGCGCCATCGAACGAGCCGCAGACACCAAGACCCCGCTCATCATCGTGTCGGCGTCCGGCGGGGCGCGCATGATGGAAGGCGTGATCAGCCTGATGCAACTGGCGAAGATTTCAGCGGCGCTGGCGCGGCTGGACGAAATCAGAGTTCCTTACGTCTCGGTGCTCACCGATCCCACCACGGGGGGCGTGACCGCATCGTTCGCCATGCTGGGGGACCTGAACATCGCCGAGCCGGGAGCGCTCATCGGCTTTGCCGGTCCGCGGGTCATTGAGCAGACCATCCGGCAGAAGCTGCCCACCGGTTTCCAGCGCAGCGAGTTCCTGCTGGAACACGGCATGCTCGACGCCGTCGTGCACCGCCGAAACCTGAAATCCTATATTGCGCGGGCCCTGGAGTTCATGGCGCCCAGGGCGGCATAAACCTCGGCCGTCTGCCAACAGAACCCGTTCTGCTTCCGTTCAATGCCTAGGCTTGGAGCTTCCCTGCACGGTTGTGGCCTCGGAAACCTCAATCGCATCAAACTGTTAAGCTGAAGGCTGAGGTTGGATCGCTGGCAGCCGGTTCCCCATGTCCTACGAAACCGCCGTCGCGCACATGTACGGGCTTGGCCACGAGTTGGCCACCACGCCTTCCCACAAGTTCGATCTGGACCACATGCGGGTCCTGCTCGACGGGCTGGAGAATCCCGAGCGACGGCTGGCGGCCGTCCTGATCGCAGGCACCAACGGCAAAGGGTCGACCGCGGCTACCCTGACAGCCATCCTGCAGGCGGCGGGTCTGAAGACCGGACTGTACACCTCGCCCCACCTGGTGCGCATCAACGAACGCATTCAGATCAACCGCGAAGCGATCGGAGATCATGATTTCGCGGGAACCCATGACCTGGTCGACCGGACCGCCGAGCGCCTGGTGAGCGAAGGCGAGCTTCCCTGGCATCCCAGCTTCTTCGAGATGCTGACCGCGATTGCCTTCGAATACTTCGCCCGGGAGAAAGTTGACATCGCGGTGCTGGAAGTCGGCATGGGCGGCCGGCTCGACGCCACCAACGTGGTTGAGCCTCGGGTCAGCGTGATCACGGATATCGCGTTGGATCATCAGAAATTCCTGGGCAATAGCATCGCCGAAATTGCGCGCGAAAAGGCGGGCATTCTCCGGCGGGGCGTGGCCGCGGTGGTGTTGCCCCAGGCTCCCGCGGCCAACGATGTGATCGGGAACGCCATCCTGGAGCTGGGCGCGCGGGCCCTCAGTGCGGTGCCGTACGTTCCGCCGGTGAGCCCCGACCGCGGCTCCTACACGGTCTGTAGCGGTCGCGACCCGGCGGGCTACATTTCGCGCTATCCCTTGCAGGTGCTCGGCAAGGAGATCCTGGTAGAGACTCCGCTGGTCGGCAGGCATCAGTTGCGAAACGTTGCCCTGGCGATCGCCGCGGCAGAGGAACTCGGGCGGCAGGGCTGGGCGGGCATCACCGCGGAGACGATGGAACGCGGCCTGCGCGAGACGCACTGGCCGGGGCGGTTTCAGCTGTTGCCCGCGACCAGCGATCATCCCGAGGTGGTTTTCGACGTGGCCCACAACCCTGCTGGGGCGTGGGCTTTACGCTCGACCCTTTCCGCAACCTGCGAAGACAGGCCGCTGATCTTTGTTTTTGGCGCGATGCGGGACAAAGCCATCGGCGAGATGGGGGAGATCCTGTTTCCCCTGGCGAGATCCGTCATCGCCACCCGGGCCGACAATCCGCGCGCCGCCACGCCTGAGGAGATCAGCGAGTCGTCCCGCCGGGTATCGATGCGCCTGGAACCGTCTCCCGATGTCCGTTCGGCCCTGGTCCGGGCCAAGAGCCTGGCCGGCAGCCAGGGTTTGGTAGTGGTTACCGGTTCGATTTACATTGTAGGAGAGGCGATGCGCTTGCTCGGGGTGCGCATCTGATTTCCGTGCCACTGGATACTTCTGAAGCTGACGAGAGGAGCGTTCGAGATCGCATCGCTGCGGCCGTGCGCCGGTCCAACCGTCCGGCGCCTTCCGTCCCCCTGAACGCTGATGGGAATCGGCACTACCTGCTGAGTCGACTGCGCTCGTACTGCATCCTCGACCCGCTGATCTGGGGTTACACGATCGTGCTGGGCCCCTTGTCGCTACTGAGTTCGCTCTTCGACCGCGATGGGCGGCTCCAGCATGGCTTTGCGCGGCTGTGGTCGCAGCTGATCATGAAGACTACCTTCTCCCCGGTGACAGTTGTCGGCCTGGACAAGATCGACTCTTCCAAACCGCGAGTGTATGCGGTCAACCACGCTTCCGCCCTGGACATCCCTGTGCTCTATGCCAACCTGCCGTTCCAGTTCCGCATTCTCTTCAAAAGCGAGCTGCTGGCCTATCCCTTCGTGGGATGGCACCTGAAAAGATCCGGACAGGTGTGCATCAACCAGCAGGACCCGGCGGCTTCCGTAGGCAGCATCAAGTCCGCACTGAAGAGCTTGAAGAGCGGAATGCCCCTGGTGGTCTTCCCCGAAGGGGGGCGTACGCCGGACGGCAAGATCAAGCCCTTTCTGCCGGGGGCGTTCTTCCTGGCTATCAAGGCACAAGCGGACATCGTACCGGTGGCGCTGGTGGGGACTTACGAGTTGCTTCCGATGAACACGTATCACATCAAGTGCCGTCCGCTGGAGATGCGGGTCGGCCTGCCCATCTCCACCGCGGGTCTGACCGGGCACAATATGGATGCCCTCTCGGCCAGGGTGCAGAAGGCGGTGGAACAGTTGCATGATAGGCAGGAATAGGACGGAGCATTCCTTGATCGTGCCCCGGTTCAAAGGGATGCGCTGGTTTGACCCCCACCCTCCCCTCCTTTAAACTCAAGAGATTCAGCAGCGTCCACGCTCGATCCCATGTCGGACAGCATTCATATCAAGCTCCCGGACGGAAGCGTCAAAGACGTCCCCAGAGGCACCACAGCGCTTGATGTCGCCCGGTCCATCAGTCCGCGCCTCGCCGATGCCGCCCTTGTCGCTAAAAGCAATGGCGACCTGATCGACCTGACTCGCCCGCTCGAGAACGATACCGACCTCAAGATCCTCACCGAGAAGGACCCCGAAGCACTCGAGGTCTATCGGCATTCCTCTGCCCACCTCCTGGCGGCTGCGGTGCTGGAGCTGTTCCCCGAGACTAAGCTTGGCCACGGCCCGGCCACCGAGAATGGTTTTTTCTACGATTTCTACCGGGAGAAGCCATTCACCCCCGAAGATATAGAGAAAATCGAAAACAAGATGCAGGAACTGGCGCAGCAGGATATTCCCTATGCGCGCGAATTCCTGCCGCGCCAGGAGGGGCTGCAGAAGTTCAAGGGTGAAGGCGACTTCATGAAGTGTCACTTCATCGAACATTTGACCAAACCCGACGAGAAGATCTCGGTTTATACGACCGGCAAGTTTCAGGACTTCTGCCGCGGGCCGCACATCCCTTCGACCGGGAAGATCAAGGCCTTTAAGCTGCTGAACATCGCCGGTGCCTACTGGCTGGGGGACGAGAAGAATCCGCAGCTGCAGCGCATCTACGGGACCTCTTTCTTTTCGAAGAAGGATCTCGACGCCTACCTGAACAGCCTGGAAGAGGCCAAGAAGCGCGATCACCGGGTGCTGGGGCAGCAGCTTGACCTGTTCTCGATTCAGGAGCTGGCGGGACCGGGGCTGATTTTCTGGCACCCCAAGGGCTCCATCATTCGAAAGCAGATGGAGGACTGGATGCGCGCGGAGTACATCCAGCGCGGATACTCGCTGGTGTACACCCCGCATGTCGCCCGGCGGCAGCTGTTTCACACCTCCGGCCACGAGGGCTACTACGCCCACAACATGTTCGACGCCATGGAGCTCGATGACGCCGAATACCGCCTGAAGCCCATGAATTGTCCCGGCCACATCCTGATTTACCGGAATTCGCTCAAGTCGTACCGCGACTTGCCGGTGCGCTTGGGAGAGTTGGGCACCGTCTACCGCTACGAGCGCTCCGGCGTGATGCACGGGCTGCTGCGCGTGCGCGGTTTTACCCAGGATGATGCCCACATCTTTTGCACCCCGGAGCAGATCGAAGACGAGATCGTGGGATGTGTGGATTTCGCACTGGAAGTGCTCAAGGACTTCGGCTTCGACCAGTTCCAGACCGAGCTGTCCACCTGGGATCCGAAGGACCGCAAGAACTTCCTGGGCAGCGAAGAGCAGTGGAACTCCGCGACTCAAGCACTGGAAAATGCGCTCCAGCGGCGCACCATCGAGTACAAGATTATTCCCGGCGAGGCCGCCTTCTACGGGCCGAAGATCGACGTTAAGCTGGTAGATGCGATCGGGCGGCTGTGGCAGCTCTCGACCGTGCAGTTCGATTTCAACCTGCCGCAGCGCTTCGGCTTGGAGTACGTGGCCGAGGATGGCCGCCGCAAGCAGCCCGTCATGGTGCATCGCGCCCTCTACGGTTCGGTGGAGCGCTTCTTCGGCGTGCTGATCGAGCACTACGCCGGGGCCTTTCCCGTCTGGCTGTCACCCCTGCAGGCGGTGATGATCCCCATCGCCGAGCGGCACGTCGAGTATGCGAATCGGGTCGCGGACAAGTTGAAAGCGCTCGGCGTACGGGTCGAGGTGGATGCCCGCAACGAAACGATGAATGCAAAAATCCGCGAACACGCCTTGCACAAGGTGCCGTTCCAATTGGTGGTCGGCGACAAGGAAGCCGAAGCGGGCAGCGTCAACGTGCGCACGCGCGGGAGAGACAAGACCGAGGATCTGCCGATCCCCGACTTCGCGGAGAGGATTCGGAAGCTGATCGCGGAGAAGAGCGTTAGGCTGTAATTCCCGATCCAAGCTCCCCTGTTGAGACGGTCGACCCTGCTCCAACCGAGGGGCGCCGAAGGCCCGCCCGCTCAGCCGACAGCCTCTGAGGGCGGAGCGTTGCCCCGCCGCCTGGCAATACCCTACCTCTCTCGGGCGGCAAACACGCCTTGGTCCGGCAGGTGACCCCGGATAGCCCCGCGCCGGACTCGCATGGTTGTAGTATGGGGCCGTGCCACGGCTGGCCCAGAACGTTCTCGAGCGCATCCGTCGCCAGGAACTGCTGAAGCCTGGAGATCGAGTTGGCGTGGCGGTCTCCGGCGGGGCGGATTCCGTCGGCTTGCTACGCCTGCTGCTGGAGTTGCGCCCCGAAGTCGGAATTGTCCTCGCCGTCGTCCATTTCAATCACACGCTGCGCGGTGCGGAGTCGGACGCCGACGAGCAGTTCGTCGCCGCCTTGGCTCGCGAGCACCATCTCGACTTCCTCCTGGGGCGCGCCGACGTGCGCGGGCATGCTGCTGCCCAGCAGCTGAGCCTGGAGGCGGCGGCGCGGCAGCTCCGCTATGAATTCTTTCGGTCCCGGATGCGGGACGCGCCAGGAAAAGGGGGCCTGACCCGGATCGCGACCGGACACACCTTGGACGATCAAGCCGAAACCGTCCTGATGCGGCTGATCCGTGGCACCGGGACGCGCGGCCTCGCCGGAATTCATTCCCGGCTTGTCGTGGGTCAGGCAGAGGGCGACGAGGCTTCCGGCGAAATCATTCGCCCGCTGCTCGGAGTGCGCCATCAGGAACTGGAGCAATACCTGCGGTGTCTGAGTCAGTCCTGGCGGGAAGACTCGACAAACCGCGACGCCCACTTCACCCGCAACCGCGTGCGTCAGGTCCTGGTTCCGCTGCTGGAAAAGGAATTTAATCCCGCGGTCGTTGCCAGAATGGCGGAACTGGCAGAGATCGCCCGCGAAGAAGAAGACTATTGGGACAACGAAGCATCCGGCTGGATGGGCACGGGAGTTCATTGGACGGAACCGGAATGGTCTGCGCGGTCTGGAGCACGAGGCTTGGTGGAACTGAAACCGCTTCCTCCCGACGGAGCCCGCCCTCGGACCGAACCCGGCCCTCAGCCCGTGAATGCTTCGGTCGACCTGGCGTGGTTCCTGTCCGAGCCGGCCGCCGTGCAGCGAAGAATTCTCAGAGTGCTCGCCAGCGTTGCGAAATTGCCCTTGGAGTTCAGACACGTGGAGGAAATCCGTGAGTTGGCAGCGCAGGAACAGGCCTCCGGAAAGTACCTGGCGCTTCCCCTGGGGTGGAAGCTGATCCGCGAGCCAGAGGCATTGGTATTGCAGACTCCAGATCTGCGGGTCGCAGAGCAGGTTTCCGAAAGCTACGAGTATTCGCTGCCGCTTCCCGGACGGGCCATGGTTCCCCAGGCTGGCATCGTGGTCGAAGCGGTGCAGGTGGTGTGCGGCTCCGGCCCGGAAGGTCATGATCCCGACCGCGTTCTCAATCCCTCGTTGCTCGCGCCGGAATTGAAAGTGCGAAACTGGCGACCCGGGGACCGGTTCTGGCCGGCGCATACCAAGTCGCCGCGGAAAGTCAAGGAGCTGCTGCAGGAGCGTCACCTCACACGACAACAGCGCAAGCTGTGGCCGGTAGCCGTGAGCGGAGAAGAGATTGTCTGGCTGCGCGGGTTTCCGGTTCCTGCCAGGTTGGGAGCCAGAGGCGGGAGTGGAATCCTGATTCGGGACCTGGTGCTCGAGGAATAGCCACACTCTTGTGAGTCGCGCCTGGTGAAAATTCCCCGGGAGGGCGTGACGGGGGGCCGGGCGGCGCCATAGCATGACGCCTCGCTCGCCTGCCCAGCAACGGCGTCCGCGGATCACCTCTCCGAGCAGATTCAGAAACCGGTTGGCGCGGGCGCGCCAGATTCCCATGATTACAAGGGAGAAACCATCCGTGTCCTTGGAAACGGTTACCCAAGTCAGAGGGTGGGCCTGTGACTGCGGCCGTGACTTAAGTTACAGGCCGGATGCCCGCCCTTTTTTCCTCCAAAGCGAGGTAAAATGAGCTACTCTGAATCTGCCGATCAAACGCCTTTGTCCGGCATCTAATGTTACTGGAGAGGCAGTGTCCTCCAGCCCCTCATCGGCGCTATAGTGTTGTTTTTAGAGGAGTCCTGAGTGAATTCGACAGTGAAGACGGTGGTTTTCTGGCTGGTGATTGTGCTGTCGGCCTTCCTGCTTTGGCAGGTGGTTCGCTCGAACGGCGGCGGCCAGAAGGAGAAAACCATCAACTTCTCCGAGTTTCTGAGTGAAGTTGACCAGGGGAACGTAAAGGACGTCACCATAACCGCCCAGGAGGTGCGCGGACAACTTAAGGACCAAACCGCCTTTAACACCGTCGCGCCCGCCAGCTACCCCGACATGATCAAGGATCTCCGGGCGAAGGATGTAAGGATCACCATCCGCGACGTTACCAATGGGAGTTGGCCGACCTGGCTGCTGAATCTCGCTCCCCTTATCTTGCTGGCCGCCTTGTGGTTCTTCATGATCCGCCAGATGCAAACGGGAGGAAACAAGGCGCTGTCTTTCGGCAAGAGCCGCGCCCGGCTGCTCTCGATGCAGCAGAAGAAGGTCACGTTCAAGGACGTGGCCGGCGTGGACGAGGCCAAGGAAGAGCTGCGCGAGATCATTGAATTCCTGCGGGAGGCGCAGAAATTTCAGAAACTCGGCGGCAGAATCCCCAAGGGCGTACTGCTGGTTGGCCCTCCGGGCACGGGCAAGACCTTGCTCGCCCGGGCCGTCGCCGGCGAAGCCAATGTGCCGTTCTTCTCGATTTCTGGATCGGATTTTGTCGAGATGTTCGTGGGCGTAGGTGCGAGCCGCGTGCGCGACTTGTTTGAACAGGGCAAGAAGAACGCTCCCTGCATCATCTTCATCGACGAGATTGACGCCGTGGGGCGCCACCGCGGCGCCGGTCTCGGCGGCGGGCATGACGAGCGCGAGCAAACCTTGAACCAGTTGCTGGTGGAAATGGATGGGTTCGAGTCCAACGAAGGCGTCATCCTGATGGCGGCCACCAACCGCCCCGACGTGCTCGACCCGGCGCTGCTGCGACCGGGGCGCTTCGACCGCCGCGTAGTGGTGAACCGCCCCGATGTGCGCGGGCGCGAAGAGATCCTGCGGGTGCACACTCGGAAGATTCCCCTTGCGGAAGACGTTGATCTTTCTGTCTTGGCACGCGGCACTCCGGGCTTCTCTGGGGCCGACCTCGCCAACATGGTGAACGAAGCGGCCTTGGCGGCCGCCCGGCAGAACCGCAAGGCAGTGCTGCAGTATGACTTCGAGCTGGCCAAGGACAAAGTTCTGATGGGAGTGGAGCGCAAGTCGCTCCTGCTCTCGGACGAGGAGAAGAGGAATACGGCCTATCACGAGGCGGGGCACGCGCTGGTAGCGGCCAAGCTTCCCCACTCCGATCCGCTCCATAAGGTCACCATTATTCCGCGCGGCATGGCCCTAGGCGTGACCATGCAGTTGCCCACGGACGACCGACACAATTACTACAAGAACTACCTCGAGACCGAAATCGCCATCCTGATGGGTGGCCGGCTGGCGGAAGAGCTGTTCCTAAACCAGATGAGCACCGGGGCCGGTAACGATATCGAACGGGCCACCGATCTGGCGCGCAAGATGGTTTGCGAGTGGGGCATGAGCGATCTGGGCCCGTTGACCTTCGGCAAGAAGGAAGAGCAGATCTTCCTGGGTCGCGAGATCGCTCAGCACCGCGACTACAGCGAAGACACGGCGATCAAAATCGACCAGGAGGTGCGCAAGCTGGTGAATAACGGCTACAACACCGCCAAGCAACTCCTGTCCGCGAACCGCGACACCCTGGAGAAGATCGCCCAGGCGCTCATCGAGCGCGAGGTGCTCGACGCCAACGAAATCCGGATGCTGGTCGACGGTCAGGATCTGCCGCCAATCAAGCTTCCTTCGAAGGATGAGGCCGGCGTACAGCAGGTCATCAAGCCTGAACCGGGCCGCGCGCCCGCCAAGGGTGGAGAACGTCCGGCCACGGCGTAACAAACTCCCGGTTGGTAAAGGTCAGGGCGGCCAAGCATGGCCGCCCCATTTTTTTCTTAGCCAACCATCCGCGCCTTCCCTGCAGCCGCATTCCAGGATTTCTCGGGATGGGGCGCGGTTCATGCGTTGATCAGCGCCATCATGTGCTCGGGATAACGCTGTCCCGAAGCAGCGCCACGGGGAAACACCTTCTCGATGCGGCGCAGGTCCTCGGCACTGAGCTTCACTCTCAGCGCACCCACGTTCTCCTCCAGGTACTGGCGGCGCTTGGTGCCAGGAATAGGTACGATGTCGTTGCCCTGCGCCAAGACCCAGGCCAACGCCAGTTGCGAAGGCTGGCAGCCCTTCTCCTGGGCAATCTCATCCACTCTGCGGAGCAGGTCGAGATTGTTTTGGAAGTTCTCACCCTGAAAGCGTGGCGAAAAACGGCGGTAGTCGTCCGCGGGCAGATCTTCGAACTTCATAAATCGCTTTGCCAGAAATCCCCGACCCAAGGGACTGTACGCCACAAACCCGACGCCAAGCTCCCGGCACACGGGAAGGATCTCGTCTTCCGGATCGCGGGTCCACAACGAATACTCCGTCTGAAGCGCTGTGATGGGATGTACCTTGGCGGCGCGGCGAAGGGTTTTCGCACTCGCCTCGGAAAGCCCGACGTAGCGGATCTTGCCTTGCTCGACCAAGGTCGCCATCGCTGCCACAGTGTCCTCAATGGGAGTGTTCGGGTCGACGCGATGCTGGTAGTAAAGGTCGATGTATTCAACGCCCAGGCGCTGCAGACTGCCTTCGCAGGATTGCTTCACATACTCTGGAGTACCGTTGACTCCGCGGACGCCGGGATGGCTGGGGTCGCGCACAATCCCGAACTTGGTGGCGAGCACGACCCGGTGGCGGCGGCCGCGGAGAGCCCTGCCTAGCAGTTCCTCGTTCTTGTAGGGCCCGTAGACATCCGCCGTGTCGAGGAAATGGATGCCCAGTTCGAGAGCGCGGTCGATTGTGGCCAGCGACTCGCGATCGTCGCGCCCGCTGTAGAACTCGGACATGCCCATGCAGCCGAGGCCAAGGGCGGAGACTCTGAGGCCGGAACGACCAAGTTCGCGGAATTCCATGAGGACCCTCCTAGGAATAACAGAAAGGCGGCCAGGAAAGCTGCCTTCTATGAGAGATGTTTCAAGCCGGCGCCCGTGCTCAAGAGACCTTGATCAACGGCTTCCCGGACGCGGCCACGGCCCCGATGCGGGACGCCGCAATTCCCACAGACTGCAGCTCCATCAAGAGCGTCTCCGCGTCTTCTTCCAAGATCGAGAGGAGCAGGCCTCCGGCGGTCTGGGGATCGAAGAGCAGCAACTTCAACTCATCGGCAATTTCGCTCTCGAACCCGACCACGCACTCGGCGAACTCGCGATTGGCCTTGAGACCTCCGGGGATGTGTCCGGCACGAGCGCATTCGATGGCGCCCGGCAGCAACAAGATCTTATCGGCAAAGATGCGCAGGGAAACTTTGCTCGCCAGAGCCAGCTCGCGCGCATGCCCGATCAGGCCGAAGCCAGTAATGTCGGTCATCCCGTGTACCCGATATTCCCCGCGGGTCGCAACCTCCGCAGCCCGCTGATTAAGCGCGGTCATCGACGCGACTGCGGCCGCCACCCACGGTTGCTGGGCCTTTGCTTGCTTGATCGCCGTGGAGATCACGCCTGTGCCGAGAGCCTTGGTCAGGACCAGCGCGTCACCAGGCCGCGCACCGCTGTTGGCGAAAACTCTTTTCGGGTTGACCAGCCCCGTCACGGCATACCCAAACTTGGTTTCCTCATCGCGGATGCTGTGGCCGCCAAGGACCGTGCAGCCTGCCTCCATCATCTTGGCGAGCCCTCCGGCGAGGATGCTCTGGAGAATCTCCACATCCGCCTTCTCTGGAAAGCCGACCAGCGCCAGAGAAGTCAGGGGACGTCCGCCCATGGCGTACACGTCGCTCAGAGCATTGGTGGCTGCAATCTGGCCGAAGGTGTAGGGATCGTCCACCACCGGCGTGAAGAAGTCGACGGTCTGCACCAGCGCCGTATCCGGCGCGATCTGATACACGCCCGCGTCGTCGGCGTGCTCGAAGCCGACCAGCACGTTGGCGTCGTGTTGCCGGGCTAATTTCCCAAGCACTGTGTCCAGCACCGCCGGACTCAGCTTGGACGCTCAACCCGCAGCTTTCACCGACTCCGTCAGCCGGAATGGCTTGGTCTCAGGCACAAGCTCATTGTAAATGGCCGCTGGTAGCGTGGGTGGCGGTGCCGCCGCCGGTCTGCAAGCTTCGCTACTTCAGCGTCACATCGACGACCTTAAGCTCGGGATACTCGTGATTCCACTGCTCCGAAATGCTTTCGAAGGTCAGCCGGAAGGGCTTACTCTGGCCCGGCGGCAAGGGGGACATGCTCAGGTCCACGGCTTCCGGGTAGGGGCCACCGGTTTTCAGAACATGGAGCGGAATCGTCTCCTTCTGCGCGACCTGGCCCAGGGCATCCTTGAAGGTGACATCGACCAAGGCGTGGGTCACGGTCTGGTTACCCGCGTTGCTTACCGTCCCATCGATGTAATTGACGGTGGCGCCAACGAAATTCTCCGCCGCGCTCATCTTCAAGTCGGAAAGCTGGACGTTCGCGGCGTACGGGTGAGGATGTCGTGCCCCGCGCTGATCGGGGCGTGACACCAGCACCAGCCCCGCGATTACGGCGACCACCACACCGACACCGATTCCGATCGCGCGCCAACTCTTCTCTCGCCCTTCGGCCGGCTGCTGGATCAGTCCGCCCATGAGGGGATTGTAGATGGTTGAATTTTGATTGTCGATTTAGCGGGATGCGAGTGCCAACGGGAACGGAGAGGGGCCATTCCCCGAGCCTAACGCAAACTCCACCGCCAAGGCCTACTGGCCCCCAACCGTCAAGCCGTCAAGCCGGATGGTGGGCGAAGCCACCGCGCCGCGGAACTCCAGGTCGTTGGCAATCTCAGAAATGTGGAACAAGATGTCTTTCAGGTTGCCTGCGACCGTGATCTCTTCGACGGGATAGGCCAACTCTCCTCCGGAGATCCAAAGTCCGGAAGCGCCGCGGGAGTAATCCCCGGTCACAAGGTTGACGCCGTGCCCCAGAAACTCGGTGACATACAGTCCTTCCTTGACGTCGCCGATGACCTGTTCCGGCGTCCGCGTGCCGGGCTGCAAGAAGTAATTTCCGGGTCCGATTCCGGGCGTGCCGGCGAGGCCGCGTGCCGCGTTGCCCGTGGTCTTCAAGCCCAATTTTCTTGCCGTATAGGTGTTGAGCAGGTACGACGCCAGCACGCCCTTGTCCATGACGACCGTCCGCCGCGTGGGGATGCCTTCGCCATCAAAGGGGCTGGTTCCGAAGCCTCCCGGCATGGTGCCGTCGTCGATGACGGTCACGTTATCGCCTGCGATCTTCTGGCCGAGCTTGCCGGCAAGAAATGAAGCCCCGCGGTAGACCGAATCCCCATTTACGCCCTCGAAGATGTGTTCCAGGATGGACGCGGCCACCAGGGGGTCAAGAAGTACCGGCACGTGAGCAGTCTTTATTTTTCGTGCGCCGAGCCTGCGAAGGGTGCGCGCCGCGGCCTTCCTCCCAACGGCTTCGGGGGACTCCAGCCGCCCCAGGTTCCGGGCCACCGAAAACCAGTAATCGCGCTGCATGTGACCTTGTTCGTCCTGGGCAACGGGAACGGTCGCTACCGAGCAATACGAGCGCCGGTACTCGCCGACAAATCCGTGGGAATTGGCCAGGACCTTGTGTCCGGTGGCAGCATCAAACGAGCCGCCTTCGGAATTCTTCAAACGCGGATCGTAGTCGAGCGCAGCCTTTTCGGCGCGGCGAGCGTATTCGATGCGTTCGGCGCCGGGCAGGGAGTAGACGTCCTCGTGATAGAGGTCGAGGTCGCCAGGCAGCGAACCGAGTTGATCGGCCTCGGGAATACCGGCGAAAGGATCTTCCGACGTGATCCGAGCCAGCTCGAGTGCCGACTGCAGCAGGCGATCGAGCCCTGGTTTCGAAAGATCGCTGGAGTAGGTGCTGGCCGCCCGCTTGCCAAAGAAAACACGTACCCCCATGGCGCGCGATCCCGCTTGCTTCAGCGTCTCCACCTGCCCGAGCCTGACGGTGGTGGAGAATTCATCTCCTCCTCGGACCACGGCTTCGGCTGCGCTAGCCCCGCCGGCCATGGCGCGGCGGACGAGGTCCTGGGCAAAGTCCTTCAGGTCGCCGGGGAGTTCGAGCGTTGCAGTTTCTACCGTGGCATTTGACATGAGATTGCTGTTCGCGCCTCCGCAGGCGCCCAGAGGTCACCCTCACGCCGCTCTTACTGCAGAGAGCGTCTCTCTGTTTCCGTGGTGGACTTCGCCTTTACTGCATGAACCCGCCGCCCGTATCTTTCCGCGCCGTCCCCCCCACCGTGAGCCGGTCTATTTTAAGGGTGGGGATGCCCACACCGACCGGAACTGCCTGTCCATCCTTGCCGCAGGTGCCGACGCCCTCGTCGAGCTTCAGATCGTTGCCAACCATCGAAACCCGCGTCAGTACGTCGGGTCCGTTGCCGATCAGCGTCGCGCCGCGGATAGGCGCGGTAATAAGGCCGTCTTCGATCATGTAGGCTTCCGAGGCTGAGAACACGAACTTCCCGTTGGTTATATCCACTTGCCCGCCACCAAAGTTCACCGCATACACTCCGTGCTTCACGGAGCGGATGATGTCTTCGGGATGGTCCTGGCCGGGCAGCAGGTAGGTGTTCGTCATGCGCGGCATGGGGATGTGCTCGTAGCTCTCGCGCCGCCCGTTTCCCGTGTCGGCGATTCCCATCAGCCGGGCGGAAAGCTTGTCGCTCAAATATCCCTTCAGGATGCCGTTCTCGATCAGCACGGTCTCCTGGGTGGGTTGGCCCTCGTCGTCCACGTTGAGAGAGCCGCGCCGCCACGGCATGGTGCCGTTGTCTACCACCGTGCACTGTTCGCTGGCCACACGCCGACCCACCAGTCCCGCAAATGCCGAGGTCTTCTTGCGGTTGAAGTCGGCCTCCAGGCCATGGCCCACAGCTTCGTGGAGCAGCACTCCGGGCCAGCCCGGGCCCAGCACGACTTCCATCTCACCCGCCGGAGCCTCCCTGGCATCGAGTTGCAGGATCGCCTGGCGTGCCGCTTCTCTGGCGAAGTACTCCGGTGTCTTTTCGCCCAAGAAGAAGTCCAGCGCCACCCGGCCGCCGCCCCCGGATGTGCCTCGTCCTGACTGCTGCTCTCGCTTGGCGATGCAGGAGACATTCAGCCGCGCCAGGGGCTGCGAATCATGCGCGAAGGTGCTGTCGGAGCCGACGATCAGAATGTTGCGCAACTCGTCTGCGTAGCTGGCGCGCACTTCCTGGATGCGGGAATCGTAAGCTCGCGCGGCCGCATCCGCGCGCATGACCAGCTCCACCTTGGCGGTAATCTCCGCATCCACCGAGGGCAGACTCATCGGATACAGGCTGCGCGCTTGCTTCTCCTGGAAGCCCACGCGGGGAGCTTTTGCCGGGCCGCTCGCGATCAGGGCAGCGGTGCGCGCGGCGTGCAGGATGCGCTGCGGAGAAAGGTCATCCGTGTAGGCGTAACCGGTTCTCTCACCGGCTACGACCCGCACGCCACATCCCGCCGAGATGCCCTGCGAGGCCGACTTCAGCATCGACTCATCGACCATTAAGGCGGTGGATGCAAGGTACTCAAAATAGAGGTCCGCGTACTCGCCGCCGGCCGATAAAGCGGCCGCGAGATAGCGTTCGAGATCAGATTGGGTCAATCCGTAGTGCTGAAAGAAGAATTGTTCGTCGGGCACGTTTATTGGATGCGGCCGGCGGGGGAAAGACTCCTGCCGACTGTCTTCGCTTCGATTATCCCACACGCGGTTAGTTGCCGGGCAGGATCCTGCCCGCCGTCAACGAAACGCAGGCTGACTCCGGACCAGCTCCTTGCTACGCAGACCACGTCCCCAGCAAACGCCGCAGCAAGACCAGTTGGCCAAGATGGTACGCATTGTGGTCGGCAACCAGTAGAGCTTCCCGCAGAATGGTCTGGCCATCGCCCCAGGGAATCGGCGCGTGGAGATCTGTCCTCGGGCTCTTCACCAGCGCCTCCATGGCGGAGAGATCCTGGCGGAAGGAGCGAATGCTCTTGCTCCAGGCCGAGGCGCTGGGGGGCGCAGCCGTGCGCGGCCAGTAGCCCTTGGGCCAGTCGGGCGAAACATGCTGGCGGTTGCGGCTGAACTCCAGGATGTCCCGCTGTGCGATCCGCATGTGTTCGAGCAGCATCCAAGCCGTGTAGGGCAAAGCGGCTACCTGCTTGCCACGCAGCCGTACCGGGATGCCGTCGATGACATCCTCGAACTTGGCGTGTGCACCGCCGCCCGCGAGGACGTAAAGCACGTGCTGGCGAAGCGAACGGTCCGAATCAGTCTTCATTGGGTGCCTCCATGGTCGAAATTCCCCAGCCAGGATCTCGGTTCACCCCACGGGCAGGGGATCGAACATGACTTCGTATTGCGCTTGACCGTCTCCCTGTCTCTCGGCCTCGTGGCGGAGTTTGATACCTTGCCGCGGGTTCGCCGCCAGCGCTGACCCAGGGGTAGCTACTTTGCGGGCGCAGGCGGCATACCGGACGTCGGGAGTTCGGCGGTTTCCGGCTTTTCGCCTCGGTAGACCCGCGAAATGCCGCGTACGATCCGCCTCATCGGGAGCGTACCCCTGTCATCGGCGAAGAAGATCTCTCCGGTCCTCGTGCCGCGGTAGTACCAGCGTTTGAGGAGCGCCAGGTGCTCCATGGTTTCCAGGCCGCTCCGGACCATGTGGCTGGGCATAAGGTCGAGCGCCTGCTGAACACGCGACTCCATGGATTGCGACTTGGTATGTTCCAGCGGCTGGATGGAAAAGATCGCCGGGCCTGCAATGCGGCCCGCATCCACGCGAAACAACGTGACGCATTCCGGGGCCGTGCTCGGCTGGATGATCAGCGCCGCCAACCGATCGATGCGCTGCACCATCTCTGGCAACTGGCTCGCCACCCGCCTCAGCTTGTCGAGGCGCCCGTGCCAGGCCGCGGCCCGCTCGAATTCGAGGTTGCCCGCGGCCTGGTCGCGTTGCTCGCTGAACGCCCGCACCAAGGATTCGCCCCTGCTATCCAGGTAGGCCTGTACCTGAACCACCTCGGCGCGGTATTCCTCGTCCGAACAGCCCTTGAAGCAAGGGGCGAGACACATCTTCATCTCCGAGTAGATGCACCCGGGGAAGGATGGGTCGGGATTCAGATTCTCCACGCAGCGGCGCATCTTGAAAAAATCCAGCGAATCGTTGGCGAACTTTTCAGCGGCTGCCCGCGAAGGAAAAGGCCCGTAGTACAGCGAGCTGCCAGTGCGACCAAGCCGGGTGGTGATCGAAGCCCTCGGGTAGGGGTTGTCCAGGTGCAGCTTGACCAGGGACACGAAGCGCAGGCGCAGCCGGTGTGCATAGACGCGGGGGAAGAGCTGGCGCAGCACCTGGTAGAGGAGGAAGCCCGACTCAAAATCGGACGCGGTGGGAGTGTACTCGATGCGGCGGACGCGCTCGCGCAGGTTGAGCCTCTTCGTGCGCTCGTCCGGCGCACCCAGCAATCGGATCAGCCGGCGCCGGAGGTTGGCAGTCTTGCTGACATACGGCTCAGCCCTTGCGTCGTCACCCCGCAGGACGAACACCGCAGGCGCGGCCGGAGCGGCGGAGAAGACTTGCTGCTCGCGGGCGGGATCGAACTCGAGCTTCAGGGAGAGCACACTAGGATTCTAGATGGAATCCGCAAGGGAGGCATCGTGTCGTGGCCCTCAGGATCTTCGAAGCAGTCGCGCCGCAGCCAGCTTGTTCCGGTCGCCAGCCTCCCGCGGTCGTCGCCGGACGGGAGCGATGGCAAGGATGGCCTTTCCTGGCAAAGTCGCCTAGAGGTAACGGATGGGCATGGTGCCACTCCTCATGGTGGCGCTACGAGGAAAACGGTGACGAGGCTTTAGGGACAAACACGCAGCCGAGGGGTGACCGGGTCGGTTCAGCGGAAGCTCGCGCTGCGAAACTTCTGCCGGAAATCGGAACCGTCGAGCCTGATGATGCGGCACATCTCATGCAATCGGGAGCGCATCCGCTCCCCAATGCGATCGCCCAGGGTCTCAGGGCGAGCTGCGGCCTTTGCCGAAGACAAGCGGGTCGAAACAGATGCGGCGGCTTCATCCTCGAAGTTGGTTGTGATGATAGTTGTCCGGTTGTCGTTGTAGCGGGTATTCAGGATCAGGCTGACCGTGTCCCACACCCATTCTGTCGGCTTCACCGCGCCCAGTTCGTCGAGGGCCAGAACTTCAGTGTCAAACACGGGACGAAGCACGTCCAATTCCGTCCTTTGCACCGAAGGATTGTAGGAATTCTGGATTTCCTTAAGCAGCTCGCGGTAGTCGGTGAACAGGCAGGGAATTCCCCTGGCCAGAATGAGCTCTTTGAGAATGCCGACCGCCAAGTGCGTTTTGCCCGTGCCGATCTTCCCGATCAGGAGCAGGCCAGTGCCTTCGCCCGGATTGTACTCTTCGACGAATCGCGTGGAAGCCAGATGGGCCAGGGCCAGCGAGGGATGCGCTCCCGGGAAATCCGGGCTGAACCCGGAGAGCTCGCAGTGTTCGTAGCGCCTTGGGATGCGCGCCGCCCCGAGCAGCGCTTGGGTGCGCGACTTCGACTGGCATTGGCAGCGGGTTACCCGGCTCTCGCCCGCAAGATGGACTCTTTTCCAGCCGGTTCCTTCGCACAGCGGGCAAACTTCCGTCGAAACTTCCATGAAGCGTAGACCTTCTCCCCGCTTCTGACTCTGCACCGGCTGACGGACCTGCGCAAGCACAAAAGCCTGGGTGGTTGTGTACATCCTGTGGAGTGCGGAGGAAAAAATCAAGGCCAATCCAGCAACGCGGCGCGGCGGATGCACTTCTGAGTAGTACCAGAGCCTGAAGTATCAACTCGCATCCTCCACATCCGCGTCAGCACGCACTTCCGCGTTTCCGCCGTGATGAAAACCGCGTCGACACTGGTTTTTCACAGTTGACAACGCGCAAAGACGGGAGAAAATAGCGCCATCAGGATTCCATCTCAGCAAGAGCTCAACTCCCCCGGGGTTCGTGCCGAGGCACACAAGGAAGCCTGGTTAGGAGAGACGATGAATAAAGCTGATCTCGTGGACCGCATCGCTTCCGCTTGCGACATGAGCAAGGCGCAGGCCACGAAGGCGATCGATACCGCCGTGGACAGCATAACCGCTGCCCTCAAGAAGGGAGAGCGGGTCGCTCTGATCGGGTTCGGCACGTTTGGCGTGTCGCAGAGAAAGGCCCGCAATGGACGGAATCCGCAAACGGGTGCCACCATCAAGATTGCTGCCCGCAGAGTCGCGAAGTTTACACCGGGGGCGGAGCTGAAGAAAGCGGTGAATAGAAAGTAGGAGAAGCCGGAAAGACGGGTGGAGTGGGGAACGGCAGGAGGTCGCGCCTGCCGTTTTTCTCTTTAGCGAAGTCGGGAGACCAACACACCATTCCGCCGCAGATATGCGGCAGGACCACGTTGTCCGCCTCGCCAGGCGCTTGGCGCCGAACACCGGGGCTCTTTCGGCCGGACCGCACCACGGGGAACGCACCAAGAACCTGAGAAGCGGCTGACCAAACCCAGGGACGGTGTTCCAGCAAAGCACAGAAATCGGGGTCGCTGGCTCCTGCGTGCTCACCACTTTTTGGGGCGGTCGGTCGGCTAAAGCCAGAAACCGGTCCCCAGAAGCCAGTCCCTAAGTCCTTTTGTCATCAGAAGCTTGTAGGGTTGCTGCAACCCCCGTCCTGCGAGTAGAATCAAACGGTTCGGGTCGAGGTCAGAATCTACTTATGAAGGCAGCCATTCATCCCACCTACTCAGAAGTACGCGTGCAGTGCGCGTGCGGCAATAGCTTCACCACCCGCTCGACCCACAAGGGCGACATCCACGTCGAGATCTGCTCCGCCTGCCACCCGTTCTTCACCGGCAAGCAGAAGCTGGTCGATACGGCCGGACGCGTCGAGCGCTTCCGCCGCAAGTATGCCAAGGCCGAGCCGGCGAAGAAGTAGGCTTGGGAAATAGCCCTGCGGGGCTTTTGGCGGCTGCCTACTCGTCGTCCGATTCAACCGGTTCCCCGACGATGTTGTAATACACAGGCTTGGGCTTTTTGGGCTTGGACTTAGGCTTTGCTTGCGCTGACTCTGCAGGCACGGCCGCGACTGGAGCCGCCGGCAGCGGTGGGATTATGGTCCGGGTTGGGGTGGCCACGGACTCGGGCGCGGGCGAAAAGGCCGAAGGCTGGGTTTCGGTGGCTTCCGTGCGTGGGACCGGTTGCGGCATTGCCGGCGGAGTTTGCTCCCGGACTGAGGTGGCCAGCGGACCCGTGGCTGGAACGATCGGCGGCGCAGCCACGGGCGTGGGAGCAGCGGGCGCTCTTTCCTTGGTGGACGCCCGGGCTACGCTGACCCGCACTACGCGCCGGCCACGGTTCGTCCAGGCAAAAATCAGCACGAGCAGGATCCCGGCCAGGCAAACCTCCACAAAGGCAAGCAGCAGCGGCTGAGGCAGAAAGGCCTCCCGGTTCTGAGTCGGTCCCTGCCCCAGCAGGTTCATCACCGCTGGCGTCGCCCAGTCCCGGATGAGCAGCTGCAGCATCGACCACAGGGCTTCGCCCAGTACCACCCCGCCGACGACGGCTCCCAGCCATCGTTTCGGATCGAATGTGCCTGCGTCCAGCGGGCGCAACTTGGGCGTTTCCTCCATGAGGGGTATCCAGGATCTACAATGCGATTCTGGCACATTGGGCTGGCCAGGGGGAAGGGCAGTAGAATAACCCATGCGAAAGTTCTGGGAGAATCCGGCCCATGCCGCATCTTCTCCGGCGGGGGTTTTGAAGCCGGTGCCCGCGGCGGTCCGCCTGGGCGCGGTCGAGATCCACCCCGCCACCGTGCTGGCCCCCATGGCAGGTGTTACCGACACCGTGTTTCGCCGCTTCATACGCGCCCTGGGCGGCTGCGGGCTGATCATGACCGAGTTCACCTCGGCCGACGGCGTTCTGCGCGCAAAGGACAAGAAGGCGCAGCGCTACCTCCACTTCTATGCGGACGAGCATCCTATCTCGGCGCAACTGTTCGGCAGCAACCCACAGGTGATAGCCGACGCGGCGCGACTGGTCGAAGACCTGGGATTCGACCTGGTCGACTTGAACCTGGGCTGCCCGGCCAAAAAGGTGACGAAGTGTAACGGCGGTTCCGGCTTGCTGCGCGACCTGCCCCGGATCGGAGACATTTTTCGCTCCGTACGCTCGGTCGTCAAAATCCCCTTCACCGTGAAATTCCGCGCGGGATGGAACGACCAGGAAATCGTCTGCCTCGAGCTGGCGAAAATGGCCGAGGACTGCGGCCTTTGCGCGGTGGCACTGCACGCTCGCACCCGCGAGCAGGGCTACGGCGGCCAGGCACGATGGGAGTGGATCGCCGCGGTCAAGGAAGCGGTGAAAATCCCGGTCATCGGCAACGGAGACATCCGCAGGCCGGAGGATGCGGGCGCGATGATCACGCAGACGGGTTGTGACGCAGTGATGATCGGCCGGACCGCAGCGTCGAATCCCTGGATTTTCCGACAGATCGCGCAATTCACCGCCACGGGCTGCTACGCGGAACCGGCGGAGGCGGACCGCTACGAGATGATCCGCACTTACTTCCGCATGCTCATCGACGAGGAGCTGCCGGACGCGGAGGGCAAAATGAAGCAGTTCGCATCCTGGTTCACGCATGGAGTGTCGGGCGGCGCCGAGCTGCGCAAGCACATCTACGAATCCAAGAGCACACCGGACATCCTGAGCCGAGTGGAAGAATTCTTTGCCCCGAGGCTTGCCCTCGCCGACGAAGGCGTCCCTTCGTCTTCATAGGGGCGTTCGGGCCGTCAGTTTTCCCGTCGCATCCCTCTCCACGTAGGCCCATGGCACTTTGTCATCATGGGTGAACACCGTGAGCCATTTCTCCGGGATGGCCTGCACGTAGTAGCGCTTGCGGCTGGAGATGGTGTCGAGGGGAAACAGGTCAAAAGCCATCACCCAGGTAAGGTCAAGGTGCGCAGTCGTCGGGATCAGGTCCGAGATGTAACACGCCGTCCGCCCGCCGCTGGTCAAAATCACCGCCTGCATGTGCGCGGTATGGCCGGGGAACAGCCTTACCGAAACGCCGGGCACGATCTCCCGGTCGCCTGGCATCAAGCGCATCTGGCCGCTTTCAATCAGGGGGTTGTAGTTGTCGCTGAGGTAGCTGATCGCATCGCGTTCATACTGCTTCTGCCCGTGCTGCCACTCGCCTTCGGGCGCGTAGTAGGCCGCCTTGGGGAAGGTGGCTATCACCCGGTCCGCCTTGCGCACCGTGTTCCACCCGCAGTGATCGAAGTGCAGGTGAGTGTTGATGACCACGTCGATCTCATCGGGTGAGACGCCGGCGCCAGCCAGATTGTCGAGCAGTCGGGCAGGCTGTCCGTAGATCCTGCGCATCTTGTCGGGAAGCTTGTTGCCGATGCCCGTCTCCACCAGCAGATTGTGCGAGCCGGTGCGGACGAGAAGGGAGTTCAAACCCGCCGCCACAAAATTACGCTCGTCGGCCGGCATCTTCTTCGACCACATCACCTTGGGTACGACGCCAAAAAAGGCGCCTCCGTCGAGCGGATAGGTCCCGTCGGAAAAGACGTTGAGCTCGAAATCGCCGAGGATGATTCGGTGCATGGAGCGTTCCCGCCAAGCGCTAGCCTACTTTAGTTCTCGCTCGAGATGGTCCACGATCATGTGAAATAAGTGCGTGCGCGAGGCTTTCCCGGCGATGCCATGGGTCTTGTTGGGATAGATCATGAGGCGGAAAGGCTCGTCCGCTCGAATCAGGGCTTCGATCATCTGGATGCTGTTCTGGAAATGTACATTGTCGTCGCTGGTACCGTGGACCAGCAGCAGCGCGCCGTGCAGGCTGCCTGCTGCCTTCGGTATGGCAGATTGTTCATAGCCTTGGGGATTGTCTTTGGGCAGGCCCAGGTAGCGTTCGGTATAGATCGAGTCGTAGTTGTGCCAGTCTGTGACCGGAGCGACGGCGACCCCGGCCCTGAAGGCCGCGGAATGCGTCAGGGCGAACAGCGTCATGGAAGCGCCGTTCGACCAGCCCCAGATTCCCACGTGGTCTTTGTCGAGTTGCGGATACTGGGCGAGCACCTGTTCGAGCGCAGCCAGCTGGTCCCGCAATTCGATCCTCCCGAACTGACCGCGGGTGGCGGCGCTGAACGCCCGGCCGCGGTTTGGCGTGCCCCGGTTGTCCAGGGTGAACAGAGCGAAGCCTTTGCCCAGCAGGAACTGGTGAAACAATTCCGTGGATCCAGCCCAACCGTCGCGAACCAGCTGGGCCGCGGGGCCCCCGTACACGTGCACCAGGAGTGGGACCTTGCCGGCGGAAGCCTGCGGGGGCAACCTCAGCTCCCCGTACAGCAGCGTGCCGTCGTCAGCCTTGAACTCCAGAGACTTGGGTGCGACCAGGCCATAGTCGGCGACGCCGCGTGATTCCCACATCGAGTGGCAAGGTCCGGCCACGGCGCACACGGACCATCGCGGCGGCGTAAGAGCCGCCGAATAGCGGTCTACCCAGTGCTCCCCGTCTTCGGAAAACGTCGCGTCATGGACCCCACTTTCCTGCGAAAGCCGGTGAAAGTCGGAGCCGTCGAACTTCACCGAGAACAGCTGTTGTTGGCGATAGTCCCCCTGGTTGGCGGTGAAATAGACCGCCCGGTCATCGATCCCCTCAATCCCCAGCACTTCGTAGTCGCCCTGCTCGAGCTGCCGCTCCAAGTGCGCTTCGGCAGAGAGCGGATTCTGCTTGTCGAAGCTGTAGAGATACAGATGCGTGTGGCCGTCGCGCCAGCTTGACCAGATGAAGCGGTCTCCGGACTTCAGTATCCGGAAATCGTCATTGACGTTGACCCAGGCGTCCTTGCTGGTCTCGGTGAGAATCTTGTGGGCGTGGCCGGACTTCGCCTCGACAAAATACAGGTCCATGGTGTCCTGCGCGCGGTTCAGGACTTCGGCCCATAGAATCCCGTCGCGGACCCAGCCGAAGCGCGGGATGTAGATGTCCGTCTGGTTGGTCAATTCAATCCACTTGGTGCCACCGCCTTTGACCGCGACTACTCCCAGCCGGACCGAAGGATTCGGGTCGCCCGCCTTGGGGTACTTTTCCATCTCCACCTTGGGATGGGTCGGCAGCCAGTCCGTGATCGGATAGCTGGGTACCTGCTTCTCATTCATCTGCAGGTAAGCGATCTCGTGGCCGTCCGGCGACCAGAAATAGTTGCTGCGCACGCTGAGTTCCTCGGCGTAGACCCAGTCGACCTCTCCATTCAGGATGTCGTCGTCCGTATCATTCGTGAGTCGGTGAATCTTCCCGCCCTGAACCGGCTGCGTGTACAGGTTATGCTTGCGCACGTAAGCGATCTCGCCGCCCTCGGGAGAGAACTTGGGATCTGCACTGCCCTCGGGGGAAGAGGTGAATTGCACCGCTGTGCCACTGTCCAGGCTGTAGAGCCAAAGCTGCCCCTGCGAATCAAACAGCAGATTCCGGGAGTCAGGCGACCACAGGTAAGCGGCCACATGATAGCGCGTGAGCCACTCCTTCTCCCGTTCATCCTTGATCTTCGAGGTATCCGGCGCGAGGCTGGCCAGCTTGGCGCCACTGACCAGGACTTTCTTCTCCCCGCTGAAGGCGTCCACATACCAGAGTTCCCCGTGCTCGCCCGTGTCGTCGCGCTGCACGAACGAGACGCGCTTTCCATCCGGACTCCACTTGAGGTTCTCCGGTTCCCTGCCGGTAAGACCGCCTTCCGCGAAAATCGCCTCGAGGGTGAGCACCCTGCGGGGAGCGCCTTCCGGCCCGGTCTGGGCCAAACCAACGGCCAGCAGGCTCAGCAGCGTGACGAGCAATGGTTTCACGAGCACACTCCAGCGAGCGGGGATGAGAGAAGCAAAAGCTTGAAGTGTACACCGGGGTAGGAAGGCAACGCATGGCCGGCAGGCAAAAACCGATACGCCCCGGGGAACCATGGGGAAATGCCGGCCGGCAGTGTAAAGCGAAGGCGGTCGACACAAGCAAAAGGCGCGCGAGCTAGACCCTTTCCACCGCAGCGCGGTCGATTCCCGGCAGGGCGTCCAGGCCGGCTTGGCGGGCGCGGCCCCGGGCGAAGGTCAGGATTGCCTCTTCCCGGGCGCCAGCCAACCTCGGCCGGGCGTATCCAGCCTGCAACTCTGCCGCGTGCTGGCGCGCGCGGGCGAATGCGTTACTTCCCGTGGCGGGTCCGCCCCGCTCGATCACGGCCGAGGGAAAATGCTGTTCGCTGCGGAACAGGAGGCGTGTTTCCTGCAGCTTGAGAAAATCGCCGCGCAAGCCGGTCTTGACGAACATCGCTGTGGCCAGGGATTCGCCGCGCGGCTCAATTCCCTGGACCAGCCGCTCGGCGGAAGCGATGGCCTCGGCGTCGATCACCAGCTTCTCCACGCTGTGGCATGCCACCGAATCCAGCATGCCAGCACCCGAGATCATGTTGATGCCGGCCAGCGCTCCCAGCGCCGCCGACAGGCCGCTCTCCATCCCGGCCTGGGCGTCGACCGACCTGCCGTCGGTGTTAACGAGGTATCCGTGAGTGGGCAGGCCGAGAAATTTTCCGATCTGGGAACAGGCGAGGTTGAGCATGGTGCTCTCGATCGACCCGAGGGGAGTTGTTCCCGTACGCATGTCGAAGATGCTGGGGGCTCCGCCCCAGACGACCGGCGCCCCAGGCCCGGCCAACTGGTGAATCACGATCCCGCTAATGCATTCGGCGGCATGCTGTACCACGGCGCCGGCCAGGGTTACGGGGGCGGTGGCTCCCGCCATTGGCATGGAGACGATCTCCGCCGGAATCCCAGCGTGGGCCAGCTCGGTCAAGTTCGCCGAAGCGAACTCAGACCAGTTGAGCGGCGGAGAGGGACAAACGTCAAAGACGGCACGAGGTTTGTACCGCAATGCCTCCCGGCTGCCGCTCTCCTCGGCCAGCAGATCGAGCATCGTCTTGAGGCCCGGACCGGAGAAGGCTCCCGTGACCACCGGCTTGGCCGAATACCACAGCACCACGAGCAACCGGTACCAATCCCCGATATCCTCGGGAACGTCGTTGCAAACCGTGGCCGTCGCCTGTGCGGCGAACTGAGGCAGCATCTCGGCGACCTGCACCAGCCGCGCCAGGTCCGAGGCCTGAGCCGGCCGGGGCTGCGTGGTCTCGGAATCCAGAATGTTCAGGCAGGAAGAGCCCGGGTCATAGTGCACATCGTCGCCGCCGTAGCGCACCACGGCGCGCCCTTCCCGCGCGTAAAGGAAGAACTCACGCGGAGCGGAGGCCAGGGCCTGGCGCGCCAGACCTTCGGGAATGCGCGCGACCCCTTCCTCCACGCCCACGCCTGCATCCGCCAGCAAACCATGGACCTGCGGCGCCACGCGCACGCCCGGCCTCATGATCAGCCGGAATGCTTCGTCCAATATGCGTTCGATCAGCGGACGGTCCAGGAGTTCCAGCTTGGGTCTCATGTCTTGGGAAACGGCACCCGGGGCCGGCTATCCATCAGGCTCTGTGCCAGCGTCACCGCACTGACCGCGTCCTTGCCCCAGCCATCGGCGCCGATCTCCTCGGCCCAGCGGCGAGTTGCGGGGGCACCGCCTACGAGCACGCGGAGCTTCGTGCGCAGACCCTCCCTGGCAAGCGCTTCGATCACGGTCCGCTGCTGTTTCATGGTGGTGGTGAGCAGTGCCGAGAGGCCAACGATATCCGGGTTCAGTTCGCTCACTTTCGCCACAAATCGCTCTACAGGCACATCCACGCCGAGGTCGTGCACCCGGAAGCCGTGGGCGGTGAGCAGGGTCCCGACCAGAGTCTTTCCAATCTCGTGGATATCACCCTGCACGGTGCCCAACAGCACGACTCCGGCCACGGGACGTTCCGCGCCCATGCGGAGCAACGCCGGTTCCAACACCTCCATGGCGGCACGCATGGCCTCAGCCGCGGCCATCATGTCCGGCAGAAACAGTCGGCGCTGGGCAAATTCCTCGCCCACGGCGTGCATACCCGGCACGTAGCCTTGCTGGATGGCGTCGATGGCCGCGATGCCGATGCGGAGCCCCTCTCGTGCCAGCGCGGCCGCCGCTTCCGGCGCTCCGTCGACGATGCTCTGCCGCATGGCGGCCAGGGTTGGTCTTTCGATGCCCATCTTCCGTCCGAGATTGGACTGCCAAGGGTGCACGACTGTCTGTGATTTGCGTCACGGTACCAGTCGTCAGTCGTCCCTCTGCTGCAATCGAGGACAGGCGGCAGACCGAGAACTCGGCTGGCTTTACCCGGGCGCAGGCACGATTACCGCTTGTAGGCTTTCGACCGCCCTGCTAGAAACAGACGCCTGGTTGATCCGGGTTTGCCCGGCCAGGAGGACAAAGATGCGAGTCCGTTCCATCTCCGAGTGGGCATGGGTTGTTATCGCAGTTTCGCTGGCCGGCATGGCCATTCGCCCCTTCATGCCGTCGAGCACCGTAAGAGCTCAAGGGGGAGAACCACACCCCTATTACGTCGAGCCGGGGGTGAACTTGCTGCGCGCCCCGGATGGCAGCCGGCAAGTCTACGGCAAGGTCATGATCGACATGCGCAATGGCAAGATCTGGGGATTCCCGACACTGCAGCAGGATGCGGTGTATCCCGTCGATCCGACCAGCAGCAAGTCCCCGGTTTCCCGGCCCTTCCTGCTGGGGAGATTTGCTCTGGAAGATACTGAGCGATAGCCGCCGAGGGTGGGAGAAGACGGCACTCCGGCAATCCCCGCGCCGCATGCTAAAATCATCGCAGTTAGTCTTGCATGCTTCTCGACCTCCAAAATCTGATGGAGCTGCAGGTGGCAGATCGCGAGATCCTGCGCCTGAAAGAGGAGGTCGCCGCCCTGCCCAAGCGGGTGCAGACCATCGAGCACAAGCTGGCCGACACCAAGGGCCGACTGGAAAAAGCCAAGGCCGCGGTCAAGACCGACGAAGCTGCCAAGAAAAGGTACGAAGGGGTGATTCAGGATCTACAGGGCAAGATCTCCAAGTATCGTGATCAATCCCTCGAGGTAAAGACCAATGACCAATACCGGGCCCTGCTGCACGAGATTGAATTCGCGCAGAAGGATATTGCGGCCAATGAGGACAAGATCCTCGAACTCATGCTCGATGCCGAGGTGCGTGACCGGGAGGTCAAGGCCGCGGAGGGCGAACTGAAGGCCGAAACCGCCGAGATCGAAAAAGAGAAAAACGAGGCCCGCCGACTCAACGCCGAAGACGAAAAGCAACTGGCTGAATGGAACGCCAAGCGGGACACGGTGCGCGCCGCCATCGACACTGAGGTGCTGCGTCATTATGACCGCGTCTTCAAATTCCGGGGCTCGGGCATTTCCGAGGTGCGCGACCAGAAATGCCTCGCCTGCCAGGTCATGCTGCGCCCCCAGACCTATAACGAGGTCCGTACCGGAGCTTCCCTGGTGCTGTGCGATTCCTGCCAGCGCATCCTGTACGTCCTTCCCCAGCACGACACGCCCGCCGAGCGTCCCAGTGTGGTGCGCAAACGCCGCACCCGCCCCAAGCCGGACGCCCCCCAGGTATGGTTCTACCATCCTTCTTTCGGGGAAGGGGGAGAAGTCTTTCTCGGCTACAGCAACGGTACGGGGAATTCCACGCGCCGCGTGTTTGAACTGCATACCGGGCGCCAGATCGGCCATACGCTGACCCGGGAAGGAAACTACCGGTTAGCGTTCCCTGAAGATCTGCACGGCGTCATCCGCCTGAACGGCAACTGGAGTGAAGAGGAGATGGATAGCTGGAACGCCGAGATGCCCATGGTCGCGCTCGACGCCCTCCAGTCCGACCTGGAGGCGGCCCGGGCCGAAGCCCAATCCTCCCATCCCGCGGCCACCGAACGGCCCGCCTCCGAACACCCCGCCGCCAGCTAGTCTTGCCCCCTCCCCCGGGACTTTCTCCGGTTAACATGAGACATGCGCACGAATCGTCCGCAAGGTGCGGCGCAATCCGCTCCGCCGCTTCGCGTGGTGCGTGTGAACGGACGAGCGGTCGCCCGCCTGAAGGCTGGGCACGTCTGGGTCTATCGTTCGGATGTGGCCGCGGCGGAGGGCATCGAACCAGGCGCCCTGGTTGCGGTAACCGATCAGCGCGGGAGGCACCTGGGCACGGCGTTCTATTCGACCAGCTCGCAAATCGCAATCCGCATGATGGCTCCGGGCCCGGTGCCAGACCTGCCCGCCCTGCTGCGTGAGCGGCTGCGGAAGGCGGTCGCTTACCGCGAAGGCCGGGTGCAGGATAGCAACGCTTATCGCCTGGTCTTCAGCGAGGCTGATTTCCTGCCTGGGCTCATCGTGGATCGCTACAACGATGTTCTGGCCATGCAGATCCACACCCAGGCCATGGACGGCGAACCGGTGCGGGCCGCCATTCTGTCTGAGCTGACGGAGTTGCTGCGCCCGGCCGGCATCGTGGAGCGGGTTGACCCGCGAGTGCGCGAACTCGAACAGTTGCCCCCTCGCGAATCCGGCCTACTCTACGGCACACAGAGCAGCACCCAGTTCTCGATGAACGGCGTCCGCTTTTTTTTCGACGCCCAGGGAGGGCAGAAGACCGGCGCCTATCTCGACCAGCGAGAGAATTACCGGGTGGCTGCGGAATATGCGCACGGCACGGCTCTCGATGTCTTCTGCTACCAGGGCGGCTTTGCCCTCCATGTGGCTCGGAGCGCGGCCAAAGTGACGGGGGTCGACAGTTCACGGCCCGCCTTGGAGGTGGCTGAGAAGAACGCCTTACTCAATCAGCGTGAGATCGAGTGGATCGAAGCCAACGCCTTTGACCTGCTGAGGGATTATTCCGCCGCCGGCAAGCGTTACCACACGATCGTTCTCGATCCCCCGGCCTTCGCCAAGAGCAAGAGCAGCCTGGAAACAGCCCTCCGCGGCTACAAGGAACTGAACCTGCGCGCCTTGAAGATGCTTTGCCCAGGCGGCTTCCTGATCACTTGCTCCTGTTCCTACCATGTGAGCGAGGAGGACTTTCTGGGCACGGTCGTCGCCGCTGCCCTGGACGCCCGCCGCAGCATTCGCCTGGTGGAAAAGCGCGGTCAGTCCAGAGATCATCCGATAGTGCCTTCAGTACCGGAGACCGCATATTTGAAATGTCTAATAATCAATGTAATATATTGAAAACTAAGCATTAGCATAGACTTGACAATAAATAACTCACCTTTTATTATCCGTTAGCGCTAACCGCTCATCTAAGTTACCTGTAAATCGAGATCTATCCATTTCAGACAAGTGAGGAGGATTAGAAAGTTATGAGCGTGCTTACCCGTTGGGATCCCTTCCGTGAGTTTTCCACCCTGCAGGAGCGCATGAATCGGCTGTTTCGTGAGTCCTTCGCGGAAGCAGGTCAAGAAGCTCTCATGAGCACCACCTTTGCCCCGCCCGTGGACGTCTACGAGGACGAGCACAACGTGACCCTGAAGATCGAAGTACCGGGTATCGAGGAGAAGGACATTGATGTCCGCATCGAGAACAACACCCTGACCGTGCATGGCGAGCGCAAGTTCGAGAAGGAAGAGAAAGAAGAGAATTTCCGGCGCGTGGAGCGCCAGTACGGCAGCTTCACTCGCACCTTCACCTTGCCCAACACGGTGGACGTAGACAAGGTGTCGGCCAGCTATGACAAGGGCGTTCTGAAGATCGCTCTGCCCAAGAAGGCCGAAGCCAAGCCCAAACAGATCAAGGTGAACGTTGGTGGCGAGAAGGTCCTGGAGAGCAAGAGCCCAAGCAAGGCTGCCTAACCCATCGCACGATGGGAAACCAAGCGCGAAAGGGCGGACCTTGCGTCCGCCTTTTTGTCGCGAGCGCTTGGCGGGCGCTGGGAGGTTGGTTCACAATGCCTGTAGGGCGCCGGGGCAAACCTTGCCTATGGCGCCGCGGGTTGACATCTTGCGCGGGCTAGGGTCAGGAGATGGGGAAATGCTGCGCCGTGTCGGCCCCTCGAGTGCCTCAGGGCCTGCAGCCGCGTACGCCAAGAGCAAGGCGGCGAGGGCCCGCGATGTGGGTGCGGGCAAGCCCAAGGCCTAGATCCCACCGATCGATGCCGCCGCGCTGCAAGCCTGGGTTTGGTCAGAGGGACACTGCATCGCTGTAGAAGGTAACTATGCCAATCCGTTGGGACAAATTGACCGTGAAGGCGCAGGAAGCCGTGCAACGCGCCAATGATATCGCTTCCGAGCACGGCAATCCCGAGCTTCTGCCGATGCACTTGCTGGCGGCGCTTTTGGAGGACAAAGAGGGCATCGTTCCGCCGGTGCTGGAAAAGCTCGGGGTGGGGCCGCAGGCGGTGTTGGCCGAGATTTACCGTGAAATCCAGAACCTGCCCAAGGTGTCCGGAGAAGGTGCCGCGCAGGCGGCGATGTCGCCTGGGCTCAACCAGCTGATCGAACGCGCCTTCAAGGAAGCTGCCAATTTCAAGGACGAGTATGTCTCCACCGAGCACCTGCTGCTCGCCGCTACCCAGCAGAAGAAGGACGCGGCCCAGCAGATCCTGGCCCGTCACGGCGCCAACTACGAAGCCATTCTCAAGGCGCTGACCGCGGTGCGCGGTTCGCAGAAGGTCACCGACCAGAATCCCGAAGCCAAGTACCAGGCGCTGGAGCGTTACGCGCGCGATCTGACCGAGCAGGCCCGGCGCGGCAAGCTCGATCCGGTCATAGGACGTGACGAAGAGATTCGTCGCGTCGTTCAGGTCCTTTCCCGTCGGACCAAGAACAACCCGGTGCTGATCGGCGAGCCCGGTGTTGGAAAAACCGCCATCGTCGAAGGCCTGGCCCAGCGCATCGTCTCGGGTGACGTCCCCGAGGTGCTGAAGAACAAGCGCGTGGTCGCTCTCGATCTGGGGGCCATGCTCGCGGGAGCAAAGTACCGCGGCGAGTTCGAAGACCGGCTCAAGGCGGTGCTGAAGGAAATCGAAGACTCTCAGGGTCAAATCATCCTGTTCATCGACGAACTGCACACCCTGGTGGGCGCGGGTGCCGCCGAGGGCGCCATCGATGCTTCCAACATGCTGAAACCCGCCCTGGCCCGCGGCGAGCTGCGAGCCATTGGCGCCACGACACTGAACGAGTACCGCAAACACATCGAGAAGGACGCCGCCCTGGAACGGCGCTTCCAGATCGTCTTTGTGGGCGAGCCCAATGTCGAAGACACCATCGCCATTCTGCGCGGCCTGAAAGAGAAATATGAAGTGCATCACGGCGTGCGCATCAAGGATTCGGCGATCGTCGCCGCCGCCACGCTGTCACACCGCTATATCTCGGACCGCTTCCTGCCCGACAAGGCGATCGACCTGATCGACGAAGCCGCAGCTTCCCTGCGCATCCAGATCGACTCGTTGCCTACCGAAATCGACCAACGGGAACGGCGGGCGACGCAGCTGGAAATCGAGAAGCAGGCACTCAAGAGAGAAGACGATCCCAATTCGCGCGAACGGCTGGTGGTGCTCGATAAGGAGCTTGCCGGAATTCGTGAGCAATCGAACGCGCTCAAAGCCAAGTGGAAGAAAGAGAAGGACCTCATCGCCCGCCAGCGCCAGCTTAAGGAGCAACTTGACCAGCTCAAGACCGAGGAGCAGGCGGAGGAGCGCAAGGGAAACCTGCAGCGCGTGGCGGAAATCCGCTACGGGCTCATCCGCCAGGTCGAGGGCGAGCTGAAGAAGCTCACCGTGCAGCTGGAACAGTCCGGAGCCCGGCGCATGCTCAAGGAGGAAGTCGACGAGGAGGACGTCGCCCGCATCGTTTCCAAGTGGACGGGCATCCCGGTCTCCAAGATGCTCGAGGGCGAGGTGAAGAAGCTCATCAGCATGGAAGAGCGCCTGCGCCACCGCGTGGTGGGTCAGGACGAGGCTTTGGCCCGAGTGGCCAATGCCATCCGGCGTTCCCGCGCCGGGCTCAGCGATCCCAAACGTCCCATCGGCTCGTTTATCTTTCTGGGCCCGACCGGCGTGGGCAAAACCGAGTTGGCTCGTGCCCTGGCGGAGTTCCTCTTCGATGACGAGCACGCCATGGTGCGTATCGACATGTCGGAGTACATGGAGAAGCATTCCGTCGCCCGGCTTATCGGGGCTCCCCCCGGATATGTGGGCTACGACGAGGGTGGCCAGTTGACCGAGCAGGTTCGTCGCCGTCCCTATGCGGTCGTACTGTTCGACGAAATCGAAAAAGCGCACCCCGACGTCTTCAATGTCCTGCTGCAGATCATGGACGACGGCCGGCTCACCGACGGCAAGGGCCGGCACGTGGACTTCCGCAATACCATCATCATCATGACCTCGAACCTCGGTTCCTCCTACCTGGTGGCCGAGAACCTGCGCGGCGAAGAAGACTTCGAAAAGGCCAGCCAGCAGGTGATGACTGTTCTGCACGGCCACTTCAAACCTGAGTTCCTCAACCGCGTGGACGACATCATCGTCTTCCGGCCGCTGGGCAAGGAACAGCTGGTGAAAATCATCGATCTGCGGCTGGAAGATCTGCGGCATCTTCTGGCCGATCGCAAGATCTCCATCGAGTTGAGCGACGCGGCCAAGGACCTGCTCTTCACCGAGGGCTATGATCCCAACTTCGGCGCCCGCCCGTTGAAGCGGGCCATCCAGAAGCTGGTGCAGGATCCCTTGGCCCTGAAGATCCTCGACGGCGAGGTCCTGCACGGCGATCACGTGATTGCGGATGCCGACAAGAAAACCGGCAGGATGACCTTCAAGGTGAGCAAGCGCGTGGGCGAGAAGGAGCCAGCGAAAGCTGCGAAATGACTCGCTGGGCGGGTCTCCCTGTCCCTCAACCGCCGGCTCGGTCCCGGATTTGCGAACCGCCGCTGGTTCCCCGATCATGCCGGGATTTGGAAGGTGGTTGCATGCGATCCTTGCCTGTACGTACGTTCCTGCTGCTGGCTGCGCTGAGTTGGAATGCCCAGGACCAGGCGCCTGCGAAGGAGACGCCCGCTCTCGCCCAAGGCCGGGCGCAGTTGCAGGCGCTGTTTGCCGAGGAGTGGGACGACGAGCTGCGCACCCACCCCGAATGGGCCACGGCACTGGGCGACAAGCGCTTCAACGACCGTTTGTCGGATTGCTCGCCGCAGGCCATCGAGTCCAGCCTCGAACGGAACCGGAAATTTCTCCAAGCCTTCGAGGCGGTCAACCCCGCTGGATTCCCCGCCAAGGACGCGCTTAGCCTCAGCCTCATGATCCGAAAGCTGCGGATCGAGATTGAGGGTGCTCAGTTCAAGCCCTGGGAGATGCCCGTCAACCAGATGGACGGTCCGCATCTCGACATGGTGGAACTGGTGAATATGACGCCCTTCAACGATGTCCAGGACTACGACAACTACCTCTCGCGCCTACGTCAGGTGCCGGTTCTGTTCGAGCAGACGATCGGCAATATGCGCCAGGGCATGAGCGATCACTTGATGCCGCCACGCTACCTCCTGGAGAAGGCTGTGGTCCAGGCCCAGGACGTCGCCCGGCTGACGGCGGCCGCCAGCCCATTCGCAAAGCCGCTGGAGAAATTTCCTGCCCGTATCCCGCCTCAGGACCGGGAGCGGCTGCGCGCCGCCATCATGACGGCGATCAAGAGCGAAGTGCTGCCCGCGTATGGTAAGTTTGCGGATTTCCTGCACGACCACTACACCCTGCACGGACGAATGGAACCCGGGGTGTGGGCCCTTCCCGACGGAGAAGCGCGGTATCGCTATGAAATTCGCCGCCTGACCACGACCCGCCTCACCCCCGACCAGATTCACGAGATCGGACTGCAGCAAGTGGCGACCACTGAGTCCGCGATGCTGGCGCTGGCTCACCAACTGGGCTTCCCGGATCTCGCCAGGCTGAACGACCACATCAGGAACGACCGCGCCCTTTACGCCAGCTCGGGGCAGCAACTGCTGGACCTCTACCAGAAATACACCCGCCAGATGGAGGCGCAGCTTCCCAAGCTGTTCGGAACGCTTCCTCAGAACAGACTCGAGGTCGTTCCGATGGACCCATTTCGCGCCAAGGATGCGGTTCCCGCCGACTACTACCCGGGCGCGGTTGATGGCTCGCGCGCCGGCCGCATCAATGTGAACGAGTGGGGTCCCGAGCAACGCCTCTTGCTAAACGTGGAAGCGATCGCCTATCACGAAGGAGTCCCGGGGCACCATCTCCAGATCTCCATCGCACAGGAAAAAACCGACCTGCCCCTGTTTCGGCGTAATGGCGACTACACGGCATTCGTTGAGGGCTGGGCGCTCTACTCCGAGCAACTGGGCAAGGAAATCGGCTTCTATCAGGATCCTTACAGCGATTATGGGCGCCTGGAGAATGAAATGTGGCGCGCTATCCGTCTCGTCATCGACACTGGTGTGCATTCCAAGCACTGGTCGCGCGAGCAGATGGTGGACTATTTCCACCGCTATACCGCTATGGACGAGCCCAATGTCCAAACCGAAGTCGACCGGTACATCGCCTGGCCGGCCCAGGCCCTGGCCTACAAGCTGGGGCAGCTCGATATCCTGAAACTGCGCCAGCAGGCCCATGACAGACTCGGCCCGGGTTTTGACCTACGCTCTTTTCACGACGCAATCCTGAGTCAGGGCGCCCTGCCCCTCGACGTTCTCGACGAGCAGCTGGAGCAGTGGATCGTGGCGCAATCGAAGCAGTGAGTTCGCCATCTCGCGGTCCGGCACTAGCTCTTACGGAAGGCTTCGACTACCGGAGCCTGCCACAAGTACCACGCGACCATCACCCGCACCATCACCCCCACCCCACCCCAGGCGAGCGCTCCCAACTGTCCCCCGACCAAGGCGCCTGAGACGCCTGGGATCAGCATCACCACTCCAAGTATGGCGACTGCCGCCGCCAGGCGTCGCGCCCAATTGTTCAATCGCCGCAGCCCGCCGCCGATGATACCGGCCAGCACTCCGGTCAGCAGGAACATGTAAGGACCGGCCAGCTCCAGCCCATGCAACAGCGGAGCCCCCGCCACCATCCCGACCCGCCCAGGAAAAAGCAGCAGGAGCAAACCTACCCCGGCCAGGTAGATTCCAACCAGCAAGAACAGAACAGCAATGGTGGTGACTCCCGCCGGAGGGGGCATAGGAATTTCGGATGTGTGGGCCGGGGATTTGAGACGCCCACAAAGCCTCAAGATGTCCTTTCGATCGCCCGCGCCCGCCACCCCTAGACTTGGAAAGCTTCCGGCACTCGGTTCCTTACCCCAGGTTGAAGAACAGCAGCTCGCTCGGCTCACTGGCCCGGATCGCGAGCCCCTTTTCGTCGCTGGTAGCGGCGCCATCGCCCTGGCCCAGTTTCAGCCGGTTGAGTTCGACCGCGCCTTTCGGCACCTGCAGCCAACCATACCGCCCGTCCCCCAGTTCGGTCATGACTTTCTCGCCAGGCCTCAGCAGGGTAACGTAGAGCTGCGCATCCTGGTTGATCCTCACTGAGCCGTCTCTGCCGTCGCGGGAAGCGACCAGCCGCAACTTGCCCTGCTTCTCCTTCGCGGGAAAACTCTTCTGTTCGTAGCTCGGCTCCAGCCCCTTCTTCTCGTTCATCACGCGCAGGGACCGGAAGCCCATCCAGCGTGGATCCCAGTAATCACCCAAACGGAAGGTGTGCTTCGTGTTCAGCCAGCCATGGTCGCCGCCGCCCCGTTCGCCGCTGCGCCGCACCGTGATCATATCTGCAGCTCCCCCTTATAACGATAATGCAATCATCAACACTTAGTTGACCCGTCTCGGCCCAGGATTCACCGCCCCCGGGCTTGGCTGAATCGGCCCAAACCCCAGGATGGTCAGCCTGTTTGGCCGATTCAGGGTTAGAATCAAAGGGGATTTCGTGCGCAAGCCAGGCGCGCCTGTTGGAGGGTTCTATGCCTCGCAAGACCTGTCTCATCGTCCTGCTGGTCCTCCTCTCGCGATTCGATTCGGGCTGCGGTGGTGACGGCCCGGCCAGATTTTTCACCGCGGGCGGCGGAATCACGCTCACGGTCAGCGATCCGGCGACTTGCAGCCAGCCGGCGGGAGGGCCTTACAGTCATATCTATGTCAGCATCAGCGATGTGCAAGCCAGTCCCGAGGCCAACGCTCCGCCGGGGGACTCCAGTTTCGTCGATCTGACCCCGGATCTGCGGAAGACTCCGCGCCTGGTCAACCTGTTGGGCACGCCCAATCAGTGTTTCCTGGCCACCCTGGGCACGAATCTCTCCTTGCCGGCCGCCACCTACCAGCAGTTTCGCGTCTTCCTCGCTCCGGATACATCTTCCGGTCCCAGCGCCAGCCCCTGTGGGAATTTCGCCAACTGCGTGACTTTGGCCAGCGATCCCCTCAACACTCCGTTGCGACTCCAGGTTGGCGCTGAGGCCACCCAAGGCATCCCGGTACCCGCGGCCCGAATCGGAGGCGGCGGCTTCAGCGTCGACCCGGCCCGACAGCAAACTCTCAATCTGAATTTCGATGCTTGCGCTTCGCTGGTCGCGCTGAGCGGAAATTCCTTCCGCTTCAGACCTGTGCTCCTGGCTGGGGACGCCACCGTCCCCAGCTCCATCAGCGGACAGTTCTTCGACAGCGCATCCCTACAGCCCACCGCCAACAGCCGCATCGTGGTGGCCTTAGAGCAGCCGGACAGCCGCGGTGTTGACCGCGTGCTGATGGAGTCGGTAGCCGACGCCGACGGCAAGTTCAGCCTGTGTCCGGTCCCGCAGGGAAATTATGACGTCGTCGCCGACGGCCTGCGCTCCGATAGCGGGGCCGCCTACGCCGCCACGGCGACGCTCTCCGTGCCCGCCGGATCCGCGCTCGGCCAGATTCCGCTCACCCTCGTGGCCGGCGCACCCAACACCAGCGCCTCCGTGTTGGGCACGACCTCCACCTCCTCCTACGTCAACAATCTCCCGCAGCCCACCTCGGCGGATGTAACCGTCTCCGCGCTGCAGCTGGTGACCCCGAGCGGAGCGGGCGCCATCAACTTGACCGTTCCCTTGCTCGGTGCATCCGCCGCCACCCTGACTCTGGCCACGCAGTCCGCCCCAACTTGCCAGGTCAATACCGATTGCGCCAGTTTCGCGGCGACCATTACGCCCGCATCTCCCAGCGCGGGCGTATTCAATGCCGCCGGAACCCAGTATTCCCAGAGTCCGGGATTGGTGAACTATTCAGTCGAAGGAACCGCGTTCGTTCCGCTCTCGGCCGGCACCCCGGACTGCGACCCGTCCTTTCAGTTTTTCAGTGTGAGTAACGTCACGTCGGCTGCCGCGCTGGACTTCACCACCTTGCCCTTGAGCTTCAACGGATGTCAGTGAGCAGGTAGCCCACAGGGAAGTTCTGACTCGCGAGGTAAGGGCGATTCGTGTTCGAACCTCGCCCCCGGGGTGGAACCGGGGGTGAGCGGCTAGAGCGCCTGCAGACAAAACTCACCCGCGCGGCAGACGTCGGCGCGAGGAGGCGTGCATTCTGCAAGCGCGTCGTGGCTGACCCTACGACTTTTTTTCAGCCTTCTTGGCGGAACTCTCGGGCTTGCTCTCCTTCTTCTCTTCCTTTTTGCCTGCGGAGTCCCCGTTGGAAGAAGAGGAGGCGCCACTGCCGGACTTCCTGGCGTAATCGGTGACGTACCATCCCGATCCCTTGAATTGCACCGCCGGGGCCGAGAGCACCTGCTCCACCGGTCCGCCGCATTGCGGACACTTCTTCACGTGGGGATCGGAAAACTTCTGAATCCGCTCAAAGCGATGATGGCACTGCTTGCACTGGTATTCGTAAATGGGCATGCAAACTCTTAAGCTGGGGGAGCCTCAAGCCGCAGGTGGCGTTTGTAAAGACTCTGGTTAGATTCTAGGGGCTGCGCTCAGGTGCGTCAATTTGCAGGGCTGGTGCGGACCATCAGAGGTGGGCGGCTCGACCCTGGGGGGCCAAAGATAGCCAGAGTGCCGCCTGCTAACTGCCGAGTGAAAGCGGACGGCCCTCGGGTGCTATGCTTCCCGCCATGACGCCGGACAGCAGCGAGGAGTCCACGCTCGATCCCGGTCCCGCTCTCTACCTGGTCGCCACCCCTATCGGCAACCTCGAAGACATCACTCTGCGCGCCCTGCGTGTGCTCAAAGGTGTCGATCTGATCGCCTGTGAGGACACGCGCCGGACCCGCAAACTCCTCGACCACTACAACATCACGGGCCGCACCATCAGCTACCACGAGCACAACGAGACGACGCGGGCCGCCGAGTTGATCAGCGATCTCGAACAGGGAGCCCGCATCGCGCTGGTCACCGACGCCGGCATGCCCGGCATCTCCGACCCCGGCTTCCGCCTGATCTCACTGGCCATTCGCCACCACCTGCCGGTCATCCCCATCCCCGGCGCCTCAGCCTTCCTGGCCGCCCTCGTGGCCAGCGGGCTGCCCACCGATTCTTTCCGCTTCAGCGGATTCCTCCCCGCCAAGCGCGGGCAACGACACACGCTGCTGGAGAGCATCAAGACCTCGTCAGGGACCCAGGTGTTCTACGAGGCCCCGCATCGCATTCTCGAAGCCCTGGCGAACATCGTAGAAATTCTCGGGCCGGAGCGCCCCATTGTGATCGCCCGCGAGGTCAGCAAAATACACGAAGAATTCCTGCGTGGCCGGGCGTCCGAAGTGCTGGAAGAACTGAAAGAACGCGGTGCGATCAAGGGCGAAATCACGCTGCTGATCGGCGAGGCGGAAGAAAGCGCACCGTCAACGACGCCGGTACGCCTCTCGATCCGACAACGCATCGAGCAAATCATGATGTCGGAAGGTCTCGACGAAAAGGCTGCCTTGAAGAAAGTCGCGAAAGAAATGGGCTTAGCGAGAAGCGAAGCCTACCGCGAGTGGCAACGGAATAAATGATCGGATGTGCAACCGCCACCCCAAATCAGCGAAGCGCAGACAACCGCGGCGGCCTGGATGCCTTCGGGCTATTCTTGGTAGACATCGCCGCGGGATTTTTCACTTCCCCGCCAGTTCCCGCTTCACGACCTCACTTACTGCCTTGCCCTCCACCCGCATCCCCGCTGCCCCGAACCGTGCCATGGCATTTTTCATGACCGCACCCATCTCTCTCATGGTCGGCGATCCCATCTCGGCGATTACCGCCTTTACTGCCGCTACGATCGCCTCCTCGCCCGCGGCCTGGGGCAGATAGGCCTCGATTAGCTTAATCTCGGCGGCCTCCTTGTCGGCCCGATCCAGCCGGCCGCCCCTGGTGAACTGCTCCACCGAGTCCTTGCGCTGCTTGATCAGCGTGGAGAGCACCTGTTGCGACTCCTTGTCGTCGAGCTCCGCCATCTTCTCGACTTTGCGGTTCATCAGTGCCGTCTTCACCATGCGCAGGGTGGAGAGGCGCAGCTCGTCCTTCGCTTTCATCGCTGCCACGATGTCTTTCTGGATCTGCTCGATCAGGCTCATGGGACGCGATTATAGACGGTTTATAATGAAGCACAATTACCTGCGGTCCCCCGGAGCGAAGGCATGCGGCGGACATGACGCCCGCGAAGAAGTTGGGCTCTTCTCCCCACCGATCCTGTCCGCTCTTTGCAGTCAGGGATTCACCGGCGTCAGCTGCCTGAGTTGACTTAGGAGTGTGCCAGGGCTCTGGGAGCAAGTCGTATCCTGGCCGGAGCCAGGGAACAGGCCGAGGAGTAGAGCAGCGGATCGCCGAGGCACTAAACGAATCAGTATCCTACATTCCGAGGACTCATCCCATGCTTCACAAGAACCGCCTCTTCACTCCTGGCCCCACCCCACTGCTGCCCGCGGCCCAGTTTGCCGAGGCCTCCTTCACCGCGCACCACCGCACCGCCGACTTCCGCACGCTGTTTTCCCGTGTGCTGGCCGACATGAAGGAATTCATCGGTACCCGAAACGATGTCCTGGTCCTCGCCTGCTCTGGCACGGGCGCGATGGAAGCCGCTGTCTCCAACCTGACCTCGCCCGGCGACAAAATCCTGGTGCTGACCGCCGGGAAGTTCGGCGAGCGTTGGTCCGCTCTGGGCCAAGCCTTCGGGTGCAACGTTGAAACCGTCAGCAAGCCCTACGGCGAGACCTTCCCGCTCGACGAGATTCGCCTCAAGCTTGTGGCCGACGTTCGTGCTGTGTATGTGCAGGCCACCGAAACGTCGACCGGCGCGCGTCACGATGTGAAGGGTCTTGCCAAGCTGGTGCGCGCCGCAGGAGACGACGTGCTTCTCGTCGTGGACGCCATCACCGGCCTTGGCACCACCCAATTCGACGTCGACGGCTGGGGCATCGACGTCATCATCGGCGGTTCGCAGAAGGCGCTGATGATTCCTCCCGGCCTTGCTTACTGCGCCGTGAGCCAGCGCGCCTGGCAGCGCATGGAGTCGACGAGGTCGCCGCGCTATTACTTCGACTTGCCCAAGGAGCGCCAGGCGGCGGCCAAGGGTGAGTCGGCGTATACCCCGGCGACGTCACTGTTGGCAGCGCTGGGCGCAGCGCTCGATTATCTGCGACAACTGGGTAACGGCAGCCTTGCCGCCGGCCGCCAAGACCTGGTCAACAATGCCGAACTCATGGCCGAAATGACCCGCGCGGGTGCCAAGGCCTTGAACCTGCAGCTGTTTGCGCCATCCTGTCCCGCAGCGGCGGTCACGGCCATTGCAGCGCCTGCCGGCGTCGACTCCGGCGCGATCGTCAAAGAGTTCCGCGAATCCTTCAACGCCATCGTGGCCAATGGGCAGGGCGAGATGAAGGGCAAGCTCTTCCGCATGGCTCACCTTGGCTACTACGACTACTTGGACACCATCGGCGCATTGGCTGCACTGGAGCAGGTAGTGGCGCGCGTCACCGGCAGGGCCGTAGCCTTCGGTTCCGCCGTGCGTGCCGCGCAGGAGGTTTACGCCGCGAAAACCGCAGCCGTCGCAGCTGCTCGTTGACCGATTCGCAGGTTTTCACGCCGGGAATACGGCTTGGGCCAACGACCGACGACGGACCACTGGATCACGACCGACGACCAACGACTGACGTGATGAACCTTGTCTTTGCCGGCACTCCCCGCTTCGCCGTGCCCACACTCGAAACCCTGGTGGAAGCCGGATTTCCGGTCCGCCTCGTCATCACCCAGCCCGACAAGGCGCGGGGCCGTGGCCTCGAGTTGGGTGCGTCACCCGTCAAGCACAGCGCGTCGCGCCTTGGCCTGCCGGTGGTTCAACCGGAAAAAGTCCGGAACAATGAGGAGCTCCGCACCCAGCTCTTGGCCTTGAATCCTGAGGTCGTCATCGTAGTCGGCTACGGCCGCCTGATCCCACAATGGATGATCGCTCTGCCGCGTTATGGGAACCTGAACCTGCATGCTTCGCTGCTGCCCAAATATCGCGGCGCCGCACCCATCCAATGGGCGATTGCCGAGGGAGAAAGGGTGACCGGTGTGACCACCATGCGCATCGATGCCGGCCTCGATACCGGCGATATTCTGCTGCAACGCGAGATGCCCATCGAGCCGGACGACACGGCCGAAACCCTGGCTCCTCGCCTCGCCAACGTCGGCGCAGGACTAATGATCGAGACGCTGCGCGGCCTAGAGGCGGGGAGGATTCAACCCCGTCCGCAGGATCACTCGCAGGCCACCCTCGCGCCCCTCCTCAAGAAGGAAAATGGCGTGATCGATTTCCTTCGGCCCGCGACTGAGATCCGGAATCGCCTGCGCGGATTCCAACCCTGGCCGGGAGCGGTGACTACCTTCCGCGGCCGGAGTCTTCAAGTGCGTTCGGCGAAGCTCACCACCGAGGCGGCTCAGGCTGCCCCCGGCGAAATACACGTCCATCGCGACCGCTTGCTGGTGGGCTGCGGCCAGAGGACGGCCTTGGAGCTGCTGGAAGTGCAGCCTGAGGGCAAGAAGCGCATGCCCGCCCGCGACTTTATCCACGGCTATCGCCCATGCAGCGGAGAACGCCTGGGACCAGGGCCATAGCGCCGGCGGGCTTCGCCGCCGATCGAGCTCGCAGATCAGAACCGATGCCAATCGCTGCCGCGCGCACCGCTGCCTTCGACATCCTGCTCCGTGTCGAGCAGCAGCAGGCCTATGCCTCCGAACTGCTGCATTCCCCACGCTGTGCTGACCTCTCGACGGCCGACCACGCGCTGGCCACCGAACTGGTCCTGGGCGTGTTGCGCTGGCGATCCGTGTTGGACGCGGCGCTCGCGCAGCTTTCTTCGCAACCGCTCGCCCGGCTGGACCCGGAGGTTCTCGCCGCGCTCCGCATCGGCGCCTACCAGCTGGGCTGGCTCGACCGCATTCCGCCGCGCGCGATCATTTACGAGAGCGTGGAGCTGGTCAAGCAGGCCCGCAAGCGCTGGGCTGCGCCGTTCGCCAACGCCGTGCTGCGCAAATTGCTGGGGGTTCTCCCTCCCCGCGACCAGCGAATGCAGCTCATGCGTTCGGCGGCTACGCCGGAGACGCTGGCAACGGCTTGGGCGCATCCGGAATGGCTGATTGCACGCTGGACCAGCCAGTTTGGGATCGAGACCACCAAAGCAATCTGCCGTTACGATCAATCGGTCCCGGCAACTGCCGTGCGCCTGCGCACCGCCGGGCTCGAGGACGAACTTCGCCGCGACGGGATCGAGCTTGCGCCGGGAGCATTGCTCACGTCCGCGCGTCGCGTTGTCTCCGGCCACATCACGCACACCCCGGCCTTCGCCGCCGACCGTGTCGCCATTCAGGATGAGGCCTCGCAACTGGTCGCGGCACTGGTCGGGAACGGGGCCCGCATTCTGGACTGCTGCGCCGCTCCTGGCGGAAAGACTTTGGCCATGGCTGACCGCAACCCGAACGCGGAAGTGGTCGCGGTCGAGCTCCATCCGCATCGCGCCAGGCGCCTCCGCCAGCGGCTGGCGGGCAGCAACGTCACTGTGATCTGTGCCGACCTCAAGAAGGTGCCGATCCGCCGTGGGTTCGATCGGGTGCTGGCCGATGTCCCCTGCCACGGCACGGGTACGCTGGCCCGTCATCCCGAGATCAAGTGGCGTTTGAAAGCCGAAGATCTCGCAGACCTTGCGATGGGCCAGTGCGCGCTTCTCGATTCCGCCCTGAAGCATGTCGGCAAAGGCGGCAGGCTGATCTATTCGACCTGTTCGCTGGAGCGCGAAGAGAACGAAGCGATCATCGAACATGCGCTCCATGCCAACCCATCGTTCCATCTGGTGGATTGCCGGGCGGAGCTGGAACAGCTCCGCGAACAGGGGGAATTACGCGAGGTCGCATCGCTGCTGTCCGGGCCTTATGTGCGGACGATTCCCGGACGCCATGGCTGTGACGGCTTCTTCGTCGCCGTCCTTGCGAGAATCTAGGCCATCGCAGTGCTCGCGGTTAGCCTTCCCTAGCGCACTTCAAAGTTGAGGGTGGCCCCGCCGAGGACCATCTCGCCGGCGGCCGGATTTTGGGAGACGACGATGCTGGCAGGATTGGGCTGCGGCGGAATGGCGGGCGGGTTGGCCACGTCGGGCGGAGCCAGCGTCACGTTGCCCACGTGAAACCCAGCGTCCAGCAACGCCTGGTTGACGCTGCCCAGGGGCTGGCCGGCAAAGTTGGGCATCAGGTATGCCTGCGCAGGCGCCGGGGCCGAGACCAGCAAGCTGATTCGGGGCACGGACACGAAGCCCGCATTGGGCGGGGGGCTCTGGGCGAGCACTTGGCCGGAATTGACGCCCAGGATCGGCAGGTAGGCGATGGCGCCCACATCGAGGCCGCGACGACGGATGTTCAGGCCGGCGGCACGGACACTCTCATTCAGCACGTCCGGGATGGCCACGCGCTGTGGTCCGAGACTTTGCGCCACTCGGACCTGCCAGCCGCGCCGCACCACGGTCCCCGGCGCGGGCCACTGGGACATGATCCTGCTTTCAGGGATACTCGGGCTGTAGTACTGGCGCTCGACCATCACGGTCAGTCCCAGTGGGACGGCTGCCCGCTCCGCTTCCGCCGGCGACAGACCGACCAGCTTCGGGACGGTAACCACACTTCCGTGGATGGCGAAACGCATGGCGGTCACAGCCGAGATCATGGCCACGATCAGCAGCACCAGCGCCAACAGCAGGAAGCGGAAGAAGGATTTCATAGGTCTTGGTGATTATAAGACCAAGAGATTTTGAATTGCCGCTTGCCAAGTCCAATTGAGAGTCGACCGCTGCGATAGAGACTGGATCGCTCAAACCAAACCCTGAATTCCTATTGGTCGCCTTTACCGGACGTGCTTCCTCGGTTCATCTTGCCTTCTGCCACTGCGATCCGCAGCAGCAGACACCCCGTCCCGGCTTGGACCGGGAACGGGCACGCCACACCTCAATGCGTCTCATCCTCCCCCGGCGCCGTGTCTGGAGTGTCGACTTTCAGGGTTGCGGGAGTAGCGGGCGGCGTCTGGAATTCTCCCGTCTCCTTGCCGGCGAGGGCAACTTTCATGAAGTTCATCCAGATGGGCAAAGCGGCGCGGGCGCCGGTCTCTTTCGCGCCCAGGGATTTTTTTTCGTCGTAGCCCATCCACACCCCGCTCGTCATAGAGGGGGAGAAGCCGACGAACCAGGCGTCAGTGAAGTCGTTGGTGGTGCCGGTCTTGCCGCCCAAGGGCAGCTTCATGCTGGCAGCGGCGATGGCGGTGCCGTGTTGCACCACCCCTTCCAACATGGAGGTCATGATGCGCGCGGTGCGGGCGGGGACTACGTCCCGGACGTCTGGAAAATCTTCTTCCAGCACGCGGCCCTCGTAGTCGGTGACTTTCGTAATGTAGCGGGGAGTGATGCGTACGCCGTCATTCGGGAAGACGCTGAAGGCGACCGTCTGCTCGAGCAGGGTAATCTCGGCCGAGCCCAGCGCTACCGGCAGAAACGGCGGGATGTTGGAGGTGATCCCGAAGCGGTGCGCGTAGTCGATGACCGTCTTGATGCTGAGGCGGTCGGCAAGCTTCAGGGCGGGGATGTTGCGCGACTGCGCCAGGGCGCGGCGTAGGGTGATGGTGCCCTCGAATTTCTCGTCATAATTGTGCGGCGTGTAGGGGCCGGAAGGGGTGTCGAAGGTGATCGGAGCATCGAGGATCGTGTCATCCGGACTCACGCCCTGGTCGATGGCGGCGGTGTACACGTAGGGCTTGAAGGAAGAGCCCACCTGGCGAAGAGCCTGGGTGGCGCGGTTGAACTTCGATTCGTTGAAATCGCGGCCACCCACCATGGCCTTGATCTCGCCGCTGGCGTTGTCGATGGCGACGAACGCTCCCTGCGTACCCGAATCTTGCTCGAGGCTCACTTTCGCGTTGTTTTCGGGAAACAGGCCCAGCACTCTCACGTAGCAGACGTCGCCGCGCTTCAAGATGTCCTGGATCTTGCGCTGCGTCCAGGAGACCTCATCCTGGATCAGCGTGGCGTGGTAGCGTCCGAACTTCAGACTGGCGGTTCCGGGCCCGAGCTCCGTCACCAGGGCGTGGACGTAGTCGTTGACTTCAGGCTCGGAGTCCCAATCCGGATCGCTGTGGTCGTCGAGGGTGGCTCCATTCATCAGCACATTCGGAAGGTGGTCGCGCCAGCCGTGGCGGCGTTCGTAAGCGGCCAGGCCGTTGAGTAGCGCTTGGTTCGCCGTTTTCTGCAGATCCATGTCGAGCGAGGTGTATACGCGTAGGCCACCCTCGTGGACCTGGTCGGTGCCGTACTTATTCTCCAGATAGCGGCGGATCTCCTCAACGAAGTATGGCGCGATCGAATTCTCGTCATGCTCAATATTGAGCTGGATGGGCTGGGCTTTGGCATCAACGGCTTGCTGGGCTGTGATCTTGCCGTCCTCCAGCATGGCGTTGAGAACGAGGTTGCGACGCTTGAGGGCGCGGTCCGGGTGATTGATAGGCGAGTAGTACTGGGGCGCCTTGGGCAGGCCGCAGAGCAGCGCCGCCTCGTCGAGCGTGAGCTGCCGGGCCGGCTTCGAAAAGTAGTACTCAGAGGCCGCTTCAAAACCGTAAGTGCCGTGGCCGAGGAAGATCTGGTTGGCGTAGAGGGCGAAGATCTGCTCCTTGGTGAAGTGGCGCTCGATCTGGATAGCCAGCAAAACTTCCTGGATCTTGCGGTAGAAAGAGCGGTCAGGGGACAAGAACAGGTTGCGAGCCAGCTGCATGGTCAGGGTCGAGCCGCCCTGCACTCGGCCTCCGGATTGTACGTCGCGATAAGCTGCGCCCAGGATGCGCCAGACGTTGATGCCCCAGTGGCGGTAGAAGTCCTTGTCCTCGATGGAGACGAGCGCATCGCGCAGGACCGGGGGGAAGTCGCCGTAAGCGACCACTACGCGGCGCTGCAGGGCAAAGGAGCCGATGATGCGCCCCTGGTCGTCGTAGAGTTCGGTGATCGTGGCGGGACGATAGTTCTCGAGGGCATCGACCTGAGGCAGATCGGTGGAGTAGACCAGCAACAGCCCGGCGGTCGCACCGACCAGGGCGGCGAACAGGATCAGCAGCGCCACCAGGACGCGCCCGACCAATTTTCGGCGGGCCACTTCAACCTGCGGAGCCTCGGTATCCTGATCTATGAGTGTCATAACAGCAGTCGTCGGTGGTGGTTCGTTGGGTGGTACCCCCGCGGCCGCACCTTGCCTCGCTCAGGTTCAGCATACAAGGGCGTGAGGTTGGAGGCCAGCGGGAGGACGGGCTCAGGGCGGTGCCGGCTCGGAAAGCCAACAGATTGACGACCCTTGCGGGCCCACCCGCTCCCTGGGGGAGAAACCAGCCGTGAAGATTTCGCCTCACTCTGCTGTGTATGCCTGCGAGCGCCACGGGCCACTGCACAACCCCTAGCGATTCGTCGCACGTTGTGCAGATGATGGGGTTCGGTAATGGCGGTTCTTCCGCGCCTCTGTTCTCCACCGTGCTGTCCGGCGTGGCGTGACTGCCACCATGATCGCGGAATCGGTGGTCAGCCTTCTGAGAGCAGATACCTGGGGACAGCCGAAAGCTGCCAGGCAACGTGCCCCGGTTAGAAGCTGTGGCCGCAAGCACGGGCGTGAGAGGCGCGTGGCTTTGCGCTGAGCCCAGACTCTTCAGCGACCGGCGACTGTTCTTACCCTTTCGCTTCGTGGTTGACCAGAACCTCGATCGCCTTGCGCAGTTGCTCGTCGGGCTGCGGCGATTTGGGGGCGTTCTCCTCGGGGGGCGCGGCTTCCTGATCGTCGTCCGGAGCATTGACATCGTCGTCGGCGTCAGCCACCAGCACGTTGGGAGTAATGGCCGTGTCCTGAATGGCCTTGCCTAGCGGCGAGTAGTACTTGGCGATGGAGAGGATCAGGGCCGCCCCGTCGGGAAGGTCGATCAGCTTCTGCACGGAACCATCCCCGAAGGTCTTGTCTCCCACGATGTCCCCGCGCGCATTGTCGAGAACGGCGGCCGCCACGATCTCGGCCGGACCCGCCGTTCCGTGATTCACCAGCACGACCAGCGGCAGGTTGGTGATGGCCTTGGCCGGATCGGCGGTGAACGCTTCCCGGGGATACTTCTGGCCCTGGAGATACGTGATAGTGCCGTGATTCAGGAAGAGGTTGGCGGTGGCGATGCCTTCGGACTCCTCGCCTTCCCCGTTGTTGCGCAGGTCTAGAATGAGTTTCTTCGCACCCTGTTTCTGCAGCGCCTTGATGCGTGCCGCGATCTCCAGGGTCTTGCCCTTGGCAAAAGCATCCACCTTGACATAGCCGACGTTGTCCTCAAGCATTCTCTCGCTGGGGGAAGGGATCACCACTACGTCGCGAGTGATCACAACCTTCTGTGGTTCAGCACGGCGTGCGCGCACCAGCGAAACCGTCACCGTCGACCCCGGGGCGCCGCTGAGAAGGCTGCGAATTTCCGCCAGTGACATTTCGCGGGTGCTTTGTCCTTCGATGGCCTCGAAGATATCCGACCCTTCGACACCCGCCTTGTCGGCTGGCCCGCCCGGAATGACCGAGATGACGGCAGCGTATCCGAAGCGCTTGGAGATCGCCACTCCAATGTCAGCCTTCGCGCTTGAGTTTCGCGCTTTGTAGTCCTGGTACTCCTTGGGGCTCAGGTAGCTGGAATTGGGGTCGAGAGCCTCGAGCAGACCGTGCAAGGCACCATCCGTAACCTTGGTGACGTTGGGTTCCTCAACATAATCCTGGTTCACATGCGTGAGGACCTCGCTGTAAACCTGCATCTGGCGGTAGGCCCCGTCGCCCGAGGATGCACGTACACCGCCCAATCCACCCGCGACGGTGAACAGAAGAATGGCAAAGGAACAAGCGAGAACGGCAGCTTTCGTTTTCATGGACATCGATTCTTTGGTCGTCCGGGAAGGGAAGTCACTTCCAGAGGAACTCTGGCTATTATATCGCGATTGATGAACATTCCGTCCCCGCTGCAGCCAGAAATCGACCGCTGGTAACCAGTATGCGCCCGGGCTTGACGCCGGGTGGCCGAAGGCGTGCAATAGCAGCGCAGCTCCAACAATAAAAAGGAGTTATATCTGAAACGGGCGCGATCAGCGGTGGTAGTATGGCGCGTTCCGACGAGGAGACCTCATGCCCAAGTGGATAAATCGGCTGCTGACGGCAACCCTGGCGGCGTTGCCCATTTGCGCAGGGGCTCAGAATCAACCTGTAGCCGCGCAGACGGTGCAAGCGGGCGAATGGAGACAACTGTTCGATGGCATGGACCTGCAAGGCTGGAAGCATGTCGGTAAGGGCAGCATGTCCGTGGAAGATGGCCTCATCCGGACTCACGGTGGCATGGGCCTGCTGTACTGGCAGGCAGGGAAGATGGGGAACTGCGTTTTACGGGTCGTGTACCGCATGCGTGATCCCAACGACAACTCCGGCGTGTTTATCCGAATTCCCCTTGAGCCACGCGAGGCCTGGATGCCGGTGCACTACGGCTACGAGGTGCAGATCGACAACGAACCGGAAAAATCCAATGAAGACGAATATCACGTCACCGGTACGCTGTACTCGCTTACCAAGCCCCTGGCCCGGCCGGGGAAACCCGGGCCGGAATGGAACACGATGGAGATCACGCTCGACGGGCCGCGCACCACGGTTGTTCTGAATGGTGTGAAAGTCACCGACTACCGAGAGGGTGATCCGGTGCCGGAGAGGAAGTTCGATTTCGAGCCCCTGCGCGGGCCACGTCCGCTGGAAGGTTATATCGGGCTGCAGAACCACAGCGACAACGACGTGGTGTTCTTTAAAGAAGTAGCCATGCGGCCGCTGGCGAAATGAATGAGCGGAGGCTTTATCAGCAACTAGTAACGCACCTTTGGAGGAGATCATGGGTGAGGACGGGCTTTCGCGGCGGGAATTTCTGGGAGTGAGTGCCGGCGCGGCAGGTGCCATGTTGGCCGGCACAACCGTGCTGCTCGATCCAACGCTGGCAGCGGCCGGAGAGCAGGCCACCGCCACCCGCGACCGGGTCGGGTTCGGAATCATAGGCGTCGGCATGCAGGGATCGGGGCTGCTGACGAACGCCGTGGCCCTACCCGGAGTGGAATGCATCGCCGCCTGCGACCTTTACGACGGCCGTCATACGCTAGCCAGGGAAATCGCGGGTCGCGCGCTTCCCACCACGCGGCGCTACCAGGAGCTGCTGGAGAACAAGGACATCGCTTGCATCATCGCTGCCGTCCCCGATCACTGGCACAAGCAGATCGTGGTGGATGCGGTGAATGCGGGGAAGGACATCTACTGCGAGAAGCCGATGTCGCACTCTCCCGCCGACGGCATCGAGATGGTGGCGGCGGCACAGAAAACGGGGCGCATCGTGCAGGTCGGCTCGCAGCGCGTCAGCTCGGTGGTATGCGCCAGGGCCAAGCAGTTGCTGGCGGAGGGCGTCATCGGCGACCTCATGCTCGTCGAAGGATCCCTGGGGCGCAACGATCCCAGCGGGGCGTGGGAGTATCCACCGCCTCCCGATCTTTCACCCCAGAACCTTGACTGGGATACCTGGCAGGGCACGGTCCCCAAGCGGAGTTTCGATCCCTACGTGTTCGCCCGCTGGCGCTGCTGGAAAGAATACGGCACGGGCGTGGCGGGCGACCTGTTGGTGCACCTGGTCAGCGGCATGATGTACATGCTGGGCATCAACCAGCCGCCGCAGCGGGCCATGGCGATGGGTGGGATCCTTCGCTGGAGGGACGGACGCAACATGCCCGACGTGCATGCCACCCTGTTCGAATACGGCAGCCTTCCCGTCTACATGCGTCTCAACCTAGGCACACAGACCCCGGAGACGTATCGCATCATGGGATCAAAGGGAATTCTGGAGGTGACAGAGTTGGAGGTCCGCTATTTTCCCCAAGGCGGGCAAGACGAAGAGCCCAGCTACTACGCGGCCGGCTTCCCCCACGAAATGCGGGAGGCCTATTTCAAGCAGTGGCACAAGGAACATGACCCGGTCCCGGGGAAGGAGCCTGCGCTTGAGGGGTTCAGCTATAAGAGCGCTTCCTGGGACGACCTGAGACCGCACCTCTGGACCTTCTTCCAGGCGGTCCGTTCGCGGCAGGCGGTCGTCGAGGACGCCGTGTTCGGACATCACGCCGCCCTGGCGTGTCACATGGCCAATGAATCCTATTTTCGTCAAAGCGCGGTAACCTGGGACGCAGGTTCGCACACGATCAGGAGCTGAAACGGAAGCCAGGGAAAGGTAAGAGCCCGCGCCGCTTCGCCGGAAGGGGAACCCCTTGTGGACTCGCCGACTGGGAGGTGGCTGGCGCTTGCGCTTACGAGGGTAATTTGAAGTTGATCGTGATGTAAGTCTGGAAGTCGATGGGGTGCCCATTGAGGTTGTAAGGTTTGAAGCGCCACTGTTTGACCGCATCGACGGCCGCCCGGCCCAGGGCGAAGTACCCGCGCACCAGCTTCAGGTCGCGCACACTCCCGTCTGTTCCGACCCACGCCTGCAAAAGCACCGGGCCTTCCATCTTCTGCTGAATGGCTTGCGGCGGATACATCGGGTCGACCGAATGCAGCAAGAGGCCGCGTGAGGTTTCTTCCGGCACCATGATGGGCTCGAGCGAGCTGACCGGTGGCGGCAAGGGACCGGTTTTGAGGCTGTCCGGAATAATGACACGACCGTCAGCGCCAGTTTCGACCGCGGGTGCCGGAGTCGAAGGCGGTGGGGGCGCAGCTGCCGGGGGAACGGGAACTGGTGGCGGCGCGACCTGAGGTTGGCTGTCTTGCGCCGGGGCCTCTCCTGGCGCAGGCGCTGCCGGAGCGGACTCCGTCTCTCCCACAGGCTGAGCCTGCGGCGGCGCAGCCACCTCAGCCGCTTTCTGCCCCTGGGACGGGTCCGTCGACGTGTCCGTGGACGGCGGCTGCTGAGCACCCGCAGGCGGGATTGCTTTCGTCTCGATTACATGGATCTGGCTCGAGTCGGCATCGCTGGGGCTGGCCGTGTCGGGAACAGCTGGATCGGCGGACTTCTCCGCTACTGACGGAACCGCGGGTTCTCCCGCAGGCTCAGCTGGAGGCGCGGGCCGGGGTGCCGCGCTGCCGGGAACAGCTTCGCCGGTAATGATGGAGTGCAGGCTCCATAGCAGGTGGGCCAGGCCTGGGTGGCCGGGAGCCCAAGCGTAGAATCCGCCCGATATCAGTAGAACGGCGGCCACGGCCGCGATCCCGTAGTTCTTGCGCGGCGCCGAAGCCGCCTCCCCAGTTTCCGGATTCTCAGGAAAGGAGGAAAAGATCCCGCCCACATCCTGTGAACGTGGTTGAGGCGAAACGAATTCTTCGGCAGCTGTCTCCTCAGGTTTTGGGGGCGCGGCCGCCGTCTTCTTTTCCTGCATCTCCTGCCACGCACGCAGCGAGACCGGAGCCGCGGATTTGACGGGAGGCGGCGGTTCTTCGGGTTGCGGTTCCTCCGGAACTGAGCTTTCCGCTTGCGCGCTTTTCTCGCGGGCGATTTCCTCCGCTTCGAGGGCGCTGCGCGGCGCGGCCTGAGAGAGGAACCCGGGCTTAGGCGCCGGCGCTTCCTGCTCCTCGGGAAGGTCATCAGCGATCTGGGAGGCCGCCTCCTGCGCTGCGGCCAGTCGGAATTCTTTCTCTCGCTGCTCGGCCTGCCAGGAGAGGATCAGGTCCCGGGCGGTGGACAGGGTATCGCGGGCGTGCTGCTGGTTTACCGGCTTTCGAATGACGGAATTAGCGCCTGACTGCAGGGCCAACGCCAGATCCGCGTCGCTCTGCACCAGAGCCAGGTTCAGAATTTGGGGAGCGGTCTTCAACTCGCGCGCCGTCTTGAGCAAAAAAGTGGCGTCGGTCTGCTGGTCCCAGTCCACCACTAGCGCGTCGTAGCTGCCCTGGGTCAGGTGCTGGACGGCCACCAGCATCTCCGCGCAGATCTCGGCCTCGATGCCGAGCCCGGTCAGGACGTGGCAAAGTGTGGACGTAGTGTCGCCGTCCGAAGAAAACAAGAGCGCGCGCAGAACCATCCCCTTCAGGCTAGTGGCAGGTAATGTATCCAGCAAGTTACGGAGGGGATTAGGTAGACACGGTAGTCTGTGTACCCGGTTGAAGAAGGACATGTCCCGTGGATGCGGCAATTGGGGAAGTGGGTAGAGAGGGGAGGGCTACCCGGGGCAAGACTCCTGCGCGGACAAAGGCTTTTCGGATACAATCCCGCACGGTTTGAGGTACGAGAGGCCTCTCGCAGGCCGGGAAGCGAGCCGGAGATGGCACCCAGCCGAACACGGCGTGCCAAGACAAAGACCGGGGCGGTGACCTTGAAGGCCGTGGCCGAACGCGTCGGTCTAACGCCGGGCACGGTGTCGGCCGTCCTCAACAACGCTCCCTCCGCCCGGTCGATCCCGCAACACACTCAACAGCGTATCCGGGCCGCAGCCCGCGAACTCAACTACCGCCCAAACTTCTTTGCCCAGTCCCTGCGCAAGAAGCGCACCTACATGATCGGGGTTATCGCGGAGGAGATCGGCGACGCTTACGGCTCCATGGTGATCAGCGGCATTGAGCAGTGCCTGCGCCAGCGGAACTACTTTTTCCTGACCGTGGTTCATCGCCACGACCCAGTCCTGCTGAGCCAGTATTCCCAGCTGCTGACGGAACGCGGAGTCGAAGGCATGATCACCGTGGACACGCAACTGACTGAGGTGCCGGCCCTGCCAACCGTCGCCGTGCCCGGCCACTTGCTCTTGCGTGGAGTGACGAACATTGTCCTCGATCATGAACGCGCTGCGCGTCTAGCACTCGAACACTTGCGCCACCTCGGCCACGAGAACATTGCCTTCATGAAGGGGCAGCCGGAGAGCGCCGACTCCGAAGTCCGCTGGAATGCCATCTGCCGCGTAGCCCGTGAGCTGAAGATCGAGATCCGGCCCGAACTGACCATACAGATCGACATCGACGAGGCTACGCCGCAACTAGGATATCCCTTCGCTAAGAGACTGCTGGAGCGAAAAGTCTCTTTCACTGCGCTGTTTGCCTTCAATGACCTGGCGGCCATCGGCGCCATCCGTGCTTTTCAGGAGGAGGGCATCCGCGTACCCGGCGACGTTTCGGTGGTCGGATTCGATGACATCCAGGGAGCTGCCTACAACAGTCCCAGCCTGACCACGGTACGCCAGCCCCTGGAGCGCATGGGCAGTATGGCCGCCCTGACCCTGGTGGAGCGAATCGAGGGGCGCAAGGACTACCCTGCCGAAATCGCCATCGAGCCCCAGTTAGTCATTCGCGAGTCAACCACGCGCCGTTGCTAACGGTTTGCGCCTGCCCTCTGAAGCAAGCTTCGCTCCCCCCTGGCACTTCGACATCCCGCGCCGGCAGTCCGGCAGTCTGCCCTGAGCCACCGCGGCTGCGGGGCGCACGAGGAATCATCGCCGGAAACAAACACACACCCAGGGGATTCCTGCGGCATTATCTAAATGAATCGAAGGTGTCTGGTTGGAAATACTCAGGCGACTCGCGATTTCCTGGCCGCTCAGTCCGGACTCAATCATCTGGGCCAACTGCTGGGCTCGCGGCGCGTCAGTCCGCCGGCGATCGTTCGCTGTATGCGGACCCCCTACACGGGCGGGCCACATCGTCGAGCAGGCGTGTGCACAGGCTGGGCGGACACCCCCCCTTCGTAGGCGACACTGCGGACCGCCGCCGCAACCTCCGAAGCCGAGGCGTCCATCGCCACCTAGCCGGTTATGCCCATGCGCACACAGCGCAGAAATGTCTCTACGTCGTCAGTGCTCATTCCGATCAGGACCACCTTCAGAGCAGGAGCGCAGCGCTTTGGGCAAGATCCACGTGGCGGAATGGGTAAAGGCTGCAGCCTCCAGCAGCAGGACATGCGGGTGCCCTTCCGCAATTTGCGAGGCCACTTGGGATACCTGCACGGCCGATAAGTTTACCGGCATCCTGATTTTGGTGAAATCTGGGTACACTGGGTCATCCGGGCAAGGGTAAAAACCACACAGGAATTCCGGCCATTCCCAGATTCAAGTAAGGCCCTCCAAGATGCGTACGTCCCGCTCAACAGCACCTTCCAGGATCTTCAAAGCGGACTGGTAGGCGGGGCTCTCATAGGCCTCGACTGCTTTGGTGGAACTGTCAAATTCGATCACGACCGATCGGTCCTTGATCCCCGCTTCGTATGCCCGAACGGCTACACCGCGGGCAAGAAAGCGTCCTCCAGCTGCCTGGATGGCGGATTCAGCCAGCTTGGCATATTGAGCGAGTGCAACGGGATTTGAGACGGCGCGATAGAACACGATCCAGTAACCTTTGGCCATGACGCCTCCCTCCGACAGCCCGAGTTTACGCCTGTTCGGCATGACGGTTGTTCACAGGCTGGTCGCGCCAGTTACAATCTGGAACAAGCCGTGTCGCGGGGTGTCACGGTCATTCCCGTACTCCTTGTCCCTGTCCGTGGCCAACTGCATTCCCAGACGGACAAGACCATGCCAACGAGACGGAGCCTTTAGATGGATGGCACAAGTGCCGCGGATGCAGCTCTGGCGACGCTCCGCGGGGACGTGATCGATATCGTTCTGGGAACGGTTTTCTTGACCGTTGGAGCGACAGCCTGCGCCGTGGCAGCGCTCCGTGGGCGCAGGGGCGTTCGCATCCTGGTATGGTGGGGAATCTTTAGCGGGATGTACGGCCTCCAAGAATTGGGGCAGACGCCCACCATTTTGACGGTTCTGCCGCACTCCCTCCAGTCTGTCGCTCCCTATGTGAATACGGCGGTCATGTACCTGCTCTTGATTTCTGCCTTGTTCGCCTGGCGAGAGCTGACCCGGGGCAAACTCAAGCTCCTCATCCAACTGGAAATCTTCGTCGGGTCGGCCATTGCACTGGTGGGTATTGGCAGCTTCGTCCTCGGTGGCCCAGCCAACACATGGATGTTCTACAACAACCTGCTCGCAGTTCTTGCCATGCTTGTCCTGTTGGCTGTGGTGCTGGTTCCAAGATTCTCCAGGCTCCTCGTGATACCCGATCACCGCGTTCTGGCCGCTGGTACGCTCATTTTTGCGTTGGAGGCACTGTACACCAACTTGGGGACCGTGCTGCACTATCGCCCTCTGCCTTTGGTGGACTCGTTGGGCTTTGCCGTGCTGCTGTTTTCGCTGGGATACGTAGCCTTGGAGATATTGTTTACGAACGAGCGCCGCCTGCTCTCCATCGAGACGGAACTGGAGACGGCCCGGCAGATACAGTCCTCAATTCTTCCGGCGAGAGTTCCGGAGCTTGAGAACCTCCGTATTGCTGCTTCCTACCATCCCATGACCGCCGTCGCGGGCGATTTCTACCAATTCGTCGGCTCAGACAACAACCATCTGGGCATCCTTGTGGCAGACGTGTCTGGACATGGCATCCCGGCCGCGCTCATTTCTTCGATGATCAAAGTGGCCATGCAGTCCGTCGCCGTCCATGCCCATGATCCCGCGCAAGTGCTCGGTGGCTTGAATCGCATCCTGTGGAGTGAGGCGCACGGCCAGTTTGCCTCGGCGGCTTATGTTTGGATAGACACAGAGAACCGCAACGCGCTCTACTCGGCGGCTGGACATCCGCCACTGCTGTGCTGGCGGAATGCGAGGGGCGAGATGCAGCGGGTCGAAAGCAACGGACTGTTATTCGGTGTCGAACCTGATTCTGAGTACCCGGTGTGCAGCATGCTGTTTGAACCATCCGATCGCTTCCTGCTCTACACCGACGGCGTGACCGAAACTGAGAACGCGGCCGGGGAGGCATTTGGCGACCTGCAACTAGAACGGGTCGTACGCAATAATCGATTGCAGCCCGCCTCCGAGCTGTCGCGTCAAGTGCTCTCCGAACTCCGGAGGTGGCGACCTGCTGCAGTGAACCAGCAGGATGACATTACGCTTATCGTCGTCGATGTTCTTTAAGATGGGTGCGGCACGTCCGGGCGAGCTAAAACCACTCCAAGCGTGTTACTGAACAACTATCTTGCCCACCATCTTGGGATGAATGGAGCAGTAGTATGGGTACGTGCCGGCCTGGGCGAAGGTATACGAGTATTTTTGGTCGGTGTCTAAAGCTTTGGACTTAAACAGACCGTCATTGCTGGCAATCACGTGCGGAATGTCGTCCTTGTTCACCCACGTCACTACGCTGTTGACCTTAACGGCTAACGTGTCGGGGGTAAAAGTGAAATTATCCACTCTTACCTCTGTACCGGAGGCGGTGGCTTCGCCCCTCGCCCGAGTGGGAGGGACAACCAGCAGGGCGGCAGTCGTGAATGCAACGGCGACAGTCGAGCCTGCAATCAGCCAACGTATTCTCATGATTGTTTTTTCCTCCTATTCAATTTGGTCTGGAGAGGACTCGTTCTTCACGCCAAGGATGAGTCCACAACCGCCAGGGCGTGCTGTCCTTGTAGGTAATTCACATCCGTAATGCCTAGAAGAGTGCGGAGCCGGTCGGCTGGCACCTTCATCGGGCCCGGGCCGTCAGCTTTGCCGGGCGCAGGTTGGACGAACGCTGTTGAAAAAGCGGTATGGAAGGTCACATTGCCTTCCACCTTCTGCATGGTCTGGTGAATGTGCCCGTTCAACACCGTGACCGAACCAAACCTTTTCAGAGATGAAAGGGCTTGCGCGCTATCTTCGGTGCCCCATCCCCATTGTGGGTAGATCGTCCATAACGGAATGTGAGCAAACACCACAACGGGTGTGCTGGATCTAAGGTGTTTAACGTCGTCCTCAAGCCATTCGAGCTGCTCACTCCCCAGCGTACCGAGACCGCCCGCCTTGAGGTTCATCACGTTAACCAGGCCAATAAAGTGAACTCCGTTCTTGTCGAAGCTGTACCAGCCCGAGCCTTTTGAGTTCTTCGCGTAACGCGCGCGGAACATCTTTCCGTCGTCGTTCAGGACATCGTGCTCTCCTGGCACAAAGAAAATTTCTTTGCTGGTGGCCTTCAGGATCTGGTCCACGGTGTCGAATTCTTCGGGATTGGAAAGGTGGCTGATATCACCCGTGTGCAAAATGAATTCGGGCTGGTGTGGTAAAGCGTTGATCTTCGCCACAGCAGCTTGAAGCGTGGCAATGACATCCGGGTTCGCCGGTTTGTTGAATCCCATGTGGCTATCGCTGATCTGGACAAAGGTCAGTCCAGCGATTTTGTGGGATTTCGCCCCGGATCCCATCTGGGTCCCAAGGGCGAAAGATTTCAGAATGCCACCCTCAACCAAGCAGAGCGCGCCTGTGCCCGCCCAAGCCATGCACTTCAGAAACCCGCGGCGGTCGATTCCATCATTATTGTGGTCATGCTGGATAAAGCCGTTCGGGTTCGGATCAAACAGTCTAGTTTTTGCCATTTCCCGCTCCTGCCTTGGCCAGAGTCGTGACGCATCCCAGGGACTCAGACATCGCGCGAGGATTGGCTGCCCGACGCCGCCTGCCAGGGTGCTACATCTGCTTAAACCGTAGCTCCGGCAGTTTTATTCCGCACACATCAGCTTTCTGATTCGACGAGTAGGGAATACAAAACATATCGCTACCGTTACATCTAATGTCGAATCAACAAACCAATTACACTTTACATAACAACACGAGAGGTTTGGCCGGCTTAAGTTCCGTCGGCGGAAAGGAAACTGGGACTTGTTGCAACCGCACGACAAGAGCCGGTTCGAGCAGATCGTGATGCCGAATCTGGAGCGCTCGCAAATGTGTGGTGGCGGGAGTGGGAATCAGTCGCAGCCATCCCCTGGGCCATCCGCGAAACTTGGCGGGTATCGGCAGTTTCCTGCCCGTTCAAGAGGCGTTCCGTATCGCAAGAGAAATGTTTCCACCCCTGAGACGAAAAAGCCTTCTCCCGATTCCCCGGAAACTGCTGGAAAGATTGGTGGCGGCGGTCGGACTCGAACCGACGACCTAGGGATTATGAGACCCTCGCTCTAGCCACCTGAGCTACACCGCCAAACGGGGAGGAAAAGGCGAGACGGGAATCAGCAAGCTTCCGCAACCTGACCGCAACGGGTTAGTTCCGCCGTTGTTACGCCACATGGATTTTAAGATTCGTCGCGCCGGAGTGTCAAACTTCCCGGCGATTCGGCGGTTTGATATGTTTCTTGGGCACCACGCACGGCCACAGCGTCGCTTGGGAAGCTAGAGGTTCTGGTTCTGATGAAAGCCATCGCCATCATTCCCGTGCGTCTCGCCTCCACCCGGTTGCCGCGGAAGGCGCTCCGGGACATCGCCGGCCGGCCCATGATTGGCTGGGTATACGACGCCGCCCGCACTTCCTCCAGACTCGACGAGGTGATCATCGCGACCGATTCGCAGGAGATCCTGGACATCTGTCAGCGGCAAGGCTGGAACGCGCGCCTGACCTCGGCGCAACATCATAGCGGGACGCAGCGGGTGCACGAGGTGGCACAATCTGTTGCCGCCGACATCTACCTCAACGTCCAGGGCGACGAGCCTCTCGTGCGCCGCGAACACATTGAGACCCTCCTGCACCTTATGGAGAACCCGGTGATCGAGGTGGGGACCCTCAAGACTCCTTGCGCGGCCCTGGATATCCACAATCCCAATGCGGTGAAGGTCGTAACCGACAGGTCCGGTCGCGCTCTGTACTTTTCTCGTGCCACGATTCCCTGCGATCGCGATGGAGGCGGTGCCGGCTGCTTCAAGCACCTCGGTTTTTACGCCTACCGCAAACCAGCGTTGGACCGCTTTGTCGCTATGCCTCCCTCACCGTTGGAACTCAGCGAAAGGCTGGAGCAACTGCGCTTTCTCGAAAACCAGGTCCCTATCTACGTGGCAGAAACGCCGTACGACACCATCGGGGTGGATACGGAAGACGATCTCGAGCGGGTGATCGCACTCCTGCGCTGATCACAAACGGTCGGGTAGGGTACAAGACGATACGGCGCGTAATTCTCAATTCACCGCTATTGGGGGGACGGACCTCTCCCTGCTACCCGCGCGCCACTTGCGGTTTCCACGCCTCCGCCGCCGCCACCCGCCGCGAGATCGCCGGGTGGGAGTGGAAGAACCACTCCACCAACCGGGAGGGCGTACGCTCGGCGAGATTCTGTGCCGCCAGCTTGTTCATCGAGCTGATGAACGGGGCTACGCTGCTCAGCGACTGGAACGCGTAGCGGTCCGCCTGACGCTCGTTGTAGCGCGAGTAGGCATTGAGCGCCGGCATAAGCAGGAACGACAGCACGGTCGCGACCAGCACCAGCAGCGGAAGGTTGGCAAAGTCCGAAAGCGTGTCGAACATTCCCCAGCGCTCGATCGCCAGATGCAGGACTGTGTTCGCCGCATAGAACCCCAGCAGCGTGATCGCAGCCTGCACAAGAATACTCTTCAGAATGTGCCGGTGTACGTGGTGTCCCAGTTCGTGAGCCAGCACCGCCTCGATTTCATCAGGGGAGTAATTGTCCAGCAGGGTGTCGGCCAGGATGATCCGGCGCGTGCGCCCTAACCCGGTCAGTGCGGCGTTTGCCTTTTTGCTCTTTTCCGACAAGTGCCACTTATAGATCCCGCGTACCCGGGTTCCAGCTCGCTCGCCGAGCTTCACCAGTCTCCCTTTCAGTTCCTCGTCATCGAGCGGCTCGAATTTATAGAAAATCGGGAACAGGATCAGAGGCGCAAGTTGCGCCAACACCACGAACAGCAGCAGGAACAGCGCCCAGGCAATCAACCACCAGTGGCCCGGGGATTCCCGAATCGTGAGATACAACAGCTCGGCGACGAGCGCCGCCAGCACCAGCCCTACCCCGAAGCCCTTGGCCTCATCTCTCAGCCAGGCCCGGGTCCCTTGGTTGGACAGGTTGTAGTGGTGTTCCAGCCGGAAGCCGTAATAGTCCAGTCCCAGGCTGAGAACCTTGGCGATCAGGAGCAGCATGAGCACGTAGAGAAACAGCGCCAGCGTGTAATTCTGAAACGCGGCGCTGTAGGCCCAATCTCGCAGCACACCCGTCCAGCCGGTTTCGAGCAGGACCGCCAATAACGTCAACCCCAGCAGCAGGTCGCCGATCTCCAGCCGACGCCGGGCGCGGTTGTAGCGCCGTGCCTGCGGAGTGTCCGCTGAAGTTGTGTTCGTTTCCCTGGCAAATGCCATGATGACGCTGAATACAATTATCGCCCGACGCGAACGGCCGCGGGGCGCTGGTTTCTGCTCAAAGGTTCAGTGACCGGCTAGGAGGGCCAAGTCCGAGAATTCCGTTAAACGGCTGTGTTCACAAGATCTTCTGAACTATCCAGAATCTCGGTTACCAGGGTCGGCGACGCCGCCTCCGCATAGACTCGGAGCAGCGGTTCGGTCCCGGAGGCGCGAAACAGAACCCATGCGTCCGCGCCATGGCCGAGCGTGGGCGCATCCAGAAAGAACTTGACCCCGTCCACCGTTTCCTTCTTGACGACATTGTACCTGCCCAGGCGCCTCGTCGTCTCGGCCCTCACCCTGCCGAGCGCGCGCAGCTTCAGCGGTTCCGGGATGTGGAGATCGCGCCGCCCATAGAAGTGAGGCCCGAACTCCCGCTGTAGATCGGCCACCAGCCGCCCCAGGGGCTTGCCCTCCTCCGCCATCACGTTGGCCAACAGCAGCGCATTCAGGATGCCGTCGCGCTCCGGCAGGTAACGCGAATAGCCCAGGCTGCCGGATTCTTCGCCACCCATCACGATCTCCCGCTCCATCATCAGGTCGGCGATGTGCTTGAAGCCGATCTGGCACTCATGCAGCGTGCGGCCGAATTTCGCCGCGATGCGGTCCAGCATGCGCGTCACGTTGAACGCCCGCACCACGTCGCCCGGCCATTTCCGCCGCTCCAGCAGCCAGCGCAGAATGACGCAGAAACATTTGTGGGCATCGACGAAGTCGCCCTCTTCGGTAACCGCCCCGATGCGATCCGCATCGCCATCGGTGGCGAACCCGGCCTGGCACTTCTGCTTCACCACCGTTTCCTGCAACAGGGCCACGTGCGGCTCGATGGGCTCGGGATTAATCCCTGGAAACAGCGGGTTCAGTTCCTGCCGGATGGCGAGATGCCGGATGCCATGTTCCTCGAAAATACGCCCTAGCACACCCCGGCCCGAGCCGTACATGGCGTCGTAGACAAAGGTGAAATTCGCCTTGCTGATCAGGGCCATGTCCGCGAACTGGCACAGGGCTGCGATATGCGCCGGCTTCAGGTCAGCCTCTTCGATGGGGCACGGGGGGCCGTTGGGCATCGCTCCGGCGTGCAACTCTTCCTCCACCTTCTCCATGATTGACGGCGTCGCTGAGCCGCCGAACTTGCCCTTGAACTTCACCCCGTTCCAGTTCCAGGGATTGTGGCTGGAGGTAATCATCACGCCGCCCGCGGCGCCGCGCTGCTTGACCGCCAGCGAAACCGCGGGTGTGGGCAGAGAGTCATTGGAAAGCACCACCGGGATCCCGGCGCCCGCCAGCACCTCCGCGGCTACGCGCGCCGCGCCGCGCGATGCGAAGCGCGTGTCGTAGCCCACAATCACGCCGCGCTCCCGCTCCTCATGCTTCAGCACGTAGGATGCGATCGCACCCACCGCCCGGCGCACGTTGTCGAACGTGAAATCATCAGCAATCACGCCCCGCCAGCCGTCGGTACCGAACTTGATGTCCATCAGTCGTTGGTCGTGAATCGGTGGCGCCGCTGTCTGCCCCTCTCGCTCGGCTAGCCCCCGGCTGGAGTGTTGCCTAGACGACAGGCTTGCTCGCAGCTCAGCGCTCGAACTTCAAGTCAGCCTTGAGAGCTTGTTCTCATCCAGATGCTTCACCACCTGGCCCACATCCTGGGCCCGCTGGCGGGTGGTGATCAGCAACGCATCGTCCGTGTCCACCACGACCAGATCCTCTACGCCGACGGCAGCCACGAATTTGCCCGGAGCATACACGTAGTTGCCGCGCGCATCCAGCGCAAAGCTGCCCTCGCTGGAAATCAGGTTACCGTCCGCACGCGGGTCCTGCCCTGCCTGGTACTCGTGCAGCGCGGTCCACGAGCCCAGGTCGTTCCAGCCGAAACTGGCGGGCAGGCAGAAAATATTCGAGGCGCCTTCTCCCTTCGCCGAGCGCGGCTCCAGCACCGCGTAATCGATGCTGGTGTTCTCGCACTGGGGATACAGCCGGCGTAACGTGCGCGCAAACCTCCGGGTGCCCAATGCCCCCGCAATCTGCTCCAATCGCACTGCCGTATCGGGAAGATGTTCGTACAGCGCCTGGGCCAGCGTCTGCGCCCGCCACAGAAACATGCCACTGTTCCAGTAGTAATTCCCCGCTTCCAGGAATTCCGTCGCCCGCCGGGCATCGGGTTTCTCGGTGAAGCGCCTCACCTGCACCGCGTGCGCGCCCACCCGCGCCCCCGCCTCGATGTATCCATAGCCTGTCTCAGGCCGGGTGGGCTGAATCCCCAGCACGACAATGTTCTCTCCCGCCGCCGCGATCTCGACACCTCGCGCAATGGTCTCGCGGTAGCGCCGCTCGTCGCTGATCACGTGGTCCGAGGGAAACAACCCCAGCACCGCTTCCGGATCTTGGCGTCGTAACACAAACGCCGCCAGCCCGATGGCCGGCGCGGTATTGCGTCCCAGGGGTTCGGCGACAATCTGTCCCTGGGGAACCTTCGCCACTTGCCGCAGGATCGCAGGCCGCAAGTCCTGATTCGTGATGATCCAGAATCGCCGCGCCGGAGCCAGCGGCAGCAGCCGGCTCACCGTCTGCTGGAGCATGGTCCGCTTCCCATCAAGCGCCAGCAGTTGCTTCGCCCGCCGCTTCCGGCTCAGTGGCCAGAACCGGGTGCCTCTCCCCCCCGCCAGGATCACAGGATAAAAGTGGATGCGTTTGTTCACTGCAGTTTGAGCATTCAGGACCGACAATCGACTCGATTCTTAGCCGGCAATTGCCAATCAGAAATCAGCCATCCATCCTGCTAAAGTCTGGTTTCCGGCTCGGGCAGCGCCCGCCCCGGCACGTACGCCTTCAGGAACTCCACCGACCACTGCGGCCGCACCATGACCTTCTCCACCCCCGCCGGAACCACCGCCGCATCGCCCTTGGCCAACGTGACCGCTGCCATGTGCGGCGCCTCCACGATCCCACAGCCTTCGACCGCAACCAGAATCTGCGCCGAACTCCTGCCAGACTCGTCCCGCGTGCCAAATTCCTGCGGTTCCTTCAGCCCCAGCAGATCCACCGCGAAGTAAGGAGCTGCGATCAGCGGAGAGCGCGTATTCTGCGTGCCCGGCACCTGCACGGGCGCCGGCCGGATCACCTTGCCGGACGCCACCTTCTCCTTCACCGCCGCCAGACCTTCCTGCAGGTGCAGCGTGCGGGGCCGCTCGTAGTCGTACAGACGATACGTGGTATCGGACTGCTGCTGCGTCTCCACCAGGATCGCCCCCGGGCCCAGGGTGTGCACCGTGCCCCCGGCCACGTAAATCATCTCTCCAGGATAGATGTGGATCCAGTGCAGCAGTTTTTCTGCGTGCTTCTCATGGATGGCCCGCTCCAGTTGCGCACGGGTCACTCCCGGCTTGAGGCCGAGCGCGAGCTGCGCCCCCGGCCGGGCAGCCGCCACGTACCAGCACTCCGTCTTCCCCCACGGCTGCCCCCTGCGCTGCGCCTCCGCGTCATCAGGATGCACCTGCACCGAGAGCTTGTCGTGGGGAAACAGAAACTTTAGCAGCAGAGGAAAACGTTGCGGATTCCGCGCCGCCTCGCCCACCAACTCACGCCCGTACTCGTGGCTGAGCTGCGCCAGTGTCTTCCCCGCCAGAGGCCCGTTGGCCACTTTGCACTGCTCGCCGGTCAGCCAAGCTTCGCCGATTTTCTCGTCAAACTTGTGGTCCGGATAAATCGGCGACAAATCCGTCGTGCCCCACGGACGCGGGTCGAACACTGGCACCATTCGCAGTGGATATAGATCGGTCATGGAAGGAGCGACCGCGGCGTTGCAGGCCGGACAGGTGTGCGGCAGGCGCTCCCCTCGGTCACAACCCGTGCAGCCGGGCAACCCCGTCCCGCTTGGTGGCGCCGGCGTGGCGGCTGTGCGTCCCCGCCGTCCGTCCTCTCTATCTGCGTTCTCTGCGACCTAGGCCCGCTTTCCCTCAGAGCGCCGCGAAAAACCTCCGCATCCGTTCTAGCCCCCGGTCCAGCTCCGCTACCGTGGTCGGATATGACACCCGGATGTGCTCCTGCGTCCCGAATCCCTCCCCCGGAACGGTAGCCACGTGCGCCTCGCGGAGCAACTTGCCAGCGAGGTCGGAAGCACTCTTCACCCCACCTCGTCCGAAGAACGACGACACGTTGGGATACGCGTAAAACGCGCCTTCCGGCAGCGTGCATTGAACTCCCGGGATGGCCCGCAACCCCTTGACCACGTGATCGCGCAGCCGGATGTACTCCTGTTTCATCTCTTCCACGCACTCCTGCGGCCCCTTCAGCGCAGCCACCGCTGCCTTCTGCACGAACGAAGTCGGGTTCGAAGTCGACTGGCTTTGCAGCTTGGCCATGGCGCTCACCACCGTGGCCGGCGCCAGCGCGTACCCCAGCCGCCAGCCAGTCATGGCATAGGTCTTCGACAGCGACCCCAGAATCACCATCCGCTCCCGGTACTCGCGGAGCGACCCCACCGAGAAGCGCTTTCCGCTGTAGTTGAGGTACACGTAGCACTCGTCGGACACCACCCAGATCCCACGGGCATGCGCTACGCGCACCATTTCCGTCAGGTCGTCCGGCCTCATCACAGCGCCCGATGGATTCGACGGAGAATTGAGGATGATCGCCTTCGTACGCGGCGTGATCGCGCGCGCCACCATCTCCGTGGTCAGGGCGAAATTGCGCGACTCATCGGCCTCCACCAGTACCGGCGTTCCGCCTGCGTAGCGGATGATGTCCTTGAAGCTCACCCAATATGGTACCGGCAGAATCACCTCGTCACCGTGATCCACCAGCACCTGCAGCGCGTTGAACAGCGCATGTTTGCCCCCGACCGAGGCGATCACCTGTTCGCGGCGGTAGTCGGAATCAAAGTCGACCGCGTGCCGGTGGACAATCGCGTCGCGCAGTTCCGGCATCCCGGCCACCGCGGTGTACTTGCTGAAGTTGGCCCGAATGGCTGCGATGGCCGCGTCCTTCACGTGCTGCGATGTGGCAAAGTGCGGCTCACCCGCCCCGAAATCGACCACGTCGATGCCCTGGCTGCGCAGCTGGTCCGCTTCGGCCACCACCGCCATCGTGGCCGAGGGTTCGATCCGGTTGATGCGTTCGGTCAGCTTCACCGCCTGCGTTGCTTCGCTCGTCTTCGTGTCTGTTGCCGCCGGACTCATGCCTTCTTCCTCGATCTGGATTTGCGAACTTCCGCCTGAACTGCACCGGCCATGTCCCCCAGCTTGTAGGCGGGATCGAGCTTGGCGTGCAATCCCTGCTCCACCCGCTCCGGCACCAGGCCCCTCACCGAGCCGCCGACCTGCGCTACCTCTCGCACCAGCCGTGAGCTCAGGTAGGAGTACTTGTCGGCCGGCATCATGAACACCGTCTCCAGTTCCGGCCGCAGCTTGCGGTTCATCAGCGCCATCTGCAGCTCGTACTCGTAGTCGCTGATGGCCCGGATGCCGCGCAGCACGCAGGTTGCTTCCACCCGCGCCGCGTAATCCACCATCAGCCCATCAAAGGTGTCCACCCGCACGTTGCGGAAAGGCTCGGTGAGCTGCTCTAGCATGCTGACGCGCTCGGCCACGCTGAACAGCGGAGCTTTCTCCGGATTGCGCAGGATCGCCACCACCAGCTCGTCGAAGATCTTGCTCCCGCGCTCGATCAGGTCCAGGTGCCCGTTGGTAGGGGGGTCGAACGAGCCGGGATAGATGGCGATCATGCGGTTCAAGGATCCTCGCGGTCGTTGACGGAAAGCACAGCCGGATTTGGAGGTGCCGGACGATTGTAGTGGGCGGGAAACCGGTATGGCAAATGCGGTTGGCCGCCGTTAGCCTCAATCCAGATGCAGGGCGCCAATCTTAGCCCTCTTTTATTTTGTGCTCGTCACCGGCCCTTGTCGCCTTTCCGGGTGAGTATCTTCAGTCGTCGCCCCTGGGCCGAATCGCCGATCAGGATCTGCAACCGCCGCTGCCGGGTCGCTTCTCGCTTCGCGCTCAGCACCCAGAAGCTGGAGCTTCGCTGGTACCAGGGCGCCTGCGCGCGGAAGAAGGCCCAGGCTCTTGCATTCATTCTGAACTGCTGCTCGTAGGATCCACTCAGTTGAGTGGGTCTTTCCTCGCCTGAATATCCGGCGATGTTCTGCTTGCGCTGCTCAAAGACCCGGAGCCCAGCCGCCGCCATGCGTCCCGACCTCCTCAATTCGTTCCCGCGCTTGATGTTAACTGCGCTCCACTTGCTCTCGGGTTTGCGGGGCGTGAAGCGCACGGCGTAGGTGGTGTGGTTTACGCTCCTGCGCACACCATCGATCCACCCGAAACACAGCGCTTCATCCAGCGCTTCGCCATATGTAATCCCGGACTGGCGCGCCCGCTGGTTGTAGAGGCCCACCCACAGCTCCGTTTCGCGGTCGTGGTTCTTCTCCAGCCAGGCCCGAAATGCGGAGGGTGAGCGGAACGGCGTGCTCTTCATCGGCGCCATCCGCTCGATCTTCTCAGCCTTCGGCTTTTTTGTGTAGAGCCTCCGCGAATCGGCACTCATCCCCTTCGGCCCTTGCTACAACCCATCCGCAATCACTCCACCTCCATCAGCTTACGAATCCTGCGGGGCGGACAAATTTGTGCTCCGTTACCAGGAAGCGCAGCGAATTTCGGACGGTTTTTCCAGACGTTTCCACAAGGAAATCTGGGCATCCACAGCTTCTGCACACAACCGCCACGCTTTTTGCTTGAAGGTCAAACCGCCTTGCCGCAGAGTACCGGGCAGACACAGCGTTATCTTCTTGGATGCCTTGCCAGAGCACTGAGGTATAGCTGGCGGCTCCTGGCAATTCTCGAGGGTGAGTTGTCGGGAGGGTTCTCCAGGTGTGTCTTCGGACACGCTTGGTTGCCCGGGCGTTGCGGCCTCCTCAGCGAGTCCTCCACACACGGCAGGACTGGTCGCTGGCCACCGCGGTGCCGCAGGCTGAGTCGCAGGTTTGCTCTGCGGCTGGCGGCCTGAGAGGTGGATCATCGCTATGCCCTTTAGGGGGCGCGGGCGGTGGTTTCACGGCCACGCCTAGCGGCGTGGGGCGGGCAGACGGAAGATACGCCAAACAAGTGCAGCCCGGGTGGCTGGCTCGGGCTGCATTTTTACGTCGTGGGGCGCCTGTTGCCCATTCGCCTTCCGTTCGCCTATACTTCCAGACAACCTTGGGCGGGAACTGGGCGTGCCGACACCGGACTGCGGGCCGGAGTGTCGCTGCAACCGACTGCAAATGAGCGACCGGGAAATTTCCGCTTGCGAGCCTGTTTTCCAAAGGCGCGCTTGGCATTCACAGCAGCAGCGCGCGTAGTATCACCAGCCGCGCTCGACGATATTGGTTTTGCCTGAACCACAAGTAGACGAACCTTGGCCACGACCGATTACAGCATCAGCAGACTGCCCGCGAACGTAGACGCCGAGCGCTCGATTCTCGGCGCCATCCTGCTCGATAACCACTCTTACAACGAAGCTGCTGAGCACCTGCGCCCCGAGGATTTCTCCCTGGACGCACATCGCCGCATTTACGCGCGCATGGTCGACCTGGCCGAGTCCGCGCGGCCGATCGACATGATCACCCTAGTGAACGAGCTGGAGCGGCAGAAAGAACTGCCCGCGGTCGGCGACGCCGCCTACATTTCAGCGCTGCTCGACGGCGTGCCGGACCGCCCTTCGATCGAACACTACGTCAAGATCGTGCGCGACAAGGCGTTGCTGCGCGGGCTCATCCACGCCGCCAACGCCGCCATTGCGCGGGCGGCCGAGCAATCTGATCCGGCCGAAGACATCCTGAACGAAGCCGAAGCGGCCATCTTCCAGCTCTCGGAAAAGCGCATTGGCCGCGGCTTCCAGGGTATTCCGGACATCGTGCGCGATTCCTTCGGCAGCGTGGATGCGCTGCTACTGCGCGGCCAGCGGATCACCGGACTGGCTAGCCATTACCCTGATCTCGACGAGATGACCAGCGGCCTGCAGAAGTCGGACCTGATCATCCTCGCGGCACGTCCCTCCATGGGCAAGACCGCCTTAGCCATGAACATCGCGGAAAATGCTGCCATCGAGGACAAGAAGGTCGTGGGAATTTTCTCGCTCGAGATGTCGCGGGAAGCGCTCCTGCTGCGGCTGCTTTGTTCGCGAGCTCGGGTGGATTCGCACAAGATGCGGACGGGGTCGCTGTGGCGCGAGGACATGCATAAGGTTGTCCGCGCCATGGAAGAGCTGGCCAGTTCGCACATCTATATCGACGACACTCCCGGCATTGCCTTGAGCGAGATGCGAGCCAAAGCGCGGCGGCTGCAACAGGCCGCCGGGGCGCTCGACCTCCTGGTGGTCGACTACCTGCAACTGATGTCAGGCGGAGGCACGCGCTACGAGAACCGGACGCAAGAAGTCTCGTCGATTTCGCGGGGTCTGAAAGCTCTGGCCAAGGAACTGCATGTGCCCATCATTGCCTTGTCCCAGTTGAGCCGCGCTCCAGAAAGCCGCGGCGGCGACCACCGGCCACAGTTGGCCGACCTGCGCGAATCAGGCTCGATCGAGCAGGACGCCGACCTGGTCGTGTTCATCTTCCGGGAAGAGATCTACAAACCGGATGATCCCGACCTGCAGGGGCGGGCCGAAATCATCATTGGCAAACAGCGAAACGGCCCGACCGGGCGGATTCACATGGCGTTCCTGAAGAGTTCGACGCGGTTTGAATCGCTGGCGGAAGGCGGGCTGGCCCCCGAGGAGTAATGTGCCCCCGGGTCACTGTGATGCGGGGCCATGCCAACTGCCAGCGCCTGTGGAAAAGCCTGTGGAAGCTTAAATTGTCGGTTCTCGCCGGTCTCTCGAAAAACCATCCGGTCGGTGACGATCGAGCGTTACGCCCGACGTAATTGACTAGATCCAAACAACTTATGGCTCTGTTATCCAATGTAAAGAAATTGTTTCCATCGATCATGACGCGCTGAATCGCTTTGGAGATTTGCACATTTGGCGATTGGCCAGCATCTTTCACGGAGCCAGAGACATACGGCGAACCGGGTATCTTTTTCGGATCGGAAGTTACCCACTTCCCGCCTCAACCCTGCCCAAACTGCCCGCGAGGCTAACTTCGAGCGGAGCACCCTAGAGGCGGAAATGGGTTTCAATCCACAGGGAGAGCCATTCTCTTTGCCAAGCGGCCTCGGCTACACGAAGGCCGACACGGGCCCCCCGGGTCAGGCGGGCCGGAGTGTCCGAGTCGCTAGCCGCTGCCTTCCCCCACCTTGAGCACGGCCAGGAAGGCCTCCTGGGGAATGTCCACGCGCCCGATGCGCTTCATGCGCTTCTTGCCTTCCTTCTGCTTCTCGAGCAGCTTGCGTTTGCGCGTGATGTCGCCGCCGTAACACTTGGCCAGAACGTTCTTGCGCATGGCCGGGACGGTCTCGCGCGCGATGATCTTGGCGCCCACAGCGGCCTGGATCGCCACCTCAAACATCTGGCGGGGGATGAGTTCCTTCATCTTGGCAGCGAGGGCGCGGCCGCGCTCGTAGGCCAAGTCGCGATGCACGATCAGCGACAGCGCGTCCACCGGCTCGCCGGCCACCAGGATATCCAGCTTTACCATCGGCGACTCCCAGTACCCGGCGAGGTGGTAGTCGAGCGACGCGTATCCGCGGGAGACCGACTTCAGTCGGTCGTAGAAATCGAGGACAATCTCGTTCAGAGGCAGCTCGTATTGCAGCATGACGCGCGAGCCGCTCACGTATTCGAAACTCTTCTGCTTGCCGCGCTTCTCTTCCACCAGCTTGAGGATGCCGCCCACGAACTCCTCGTTGGTGAGGATGACGGCGAGGATGACGGGCTCTTCGATGTTGCCGATTTCGCTCTGGTCGGGCCAACGCGAAGGATTATCCACTTCGATGAGTTCGCCGTCGGTCTTGGTGATCTTGTAACGCACCCCTGGCGCCGTGGTGATCAGGTCGAGGTTGTATTCTCGCTCCAGGCGCTCCTGGATGATCTCCATGTGCAGCAGCCCGAGGAATCCGCAGCGAAAACCGAAGCCCAGCGCCGCGGAACTTTCCGGCTCGAAAAAAAACGACGAATCATTGAGCCGGAGTTTCTCCAACGCCTCGCGCAGCTGCGTATGTTGGTGGGCATCCACCGTGTACAGGCCGGCGAAGACCATGGGCTTGATTTCTTCAAAGCCCGGCAGCGCTTCGATCGCAGGACGGTCGTCGTCGGTGATGGTGTCGCCGATTTTGCTGTCGGCAACGTTCTTGATGTTGGCGATCAAGAAGCCGACTTCGCCGGCCACCAGTTCGTCGACCTCCACCGGCTTGGGCGTGAGCACGCCCAGCGCTTCCACCTCGAAAACGCGCCCGTTCGACCACAGTCGGATTTTCTGGTGCTTATGCAGCGTGCCCTGGAACACGCGGGCCAGCACGACCACGCCGCGATAGGGATCGAACCAAGAATCAAAGATGAGCGCCTGCAGGTGCCGTTGCGGCTGTCCTTTGGGCGGCGGAATGCGTTGGACGATGGTTTCGAGCAGGTCGGGCACACCCTGGCCGGTCTTGGCGCTGATGAGCAGGGCGGCGGAGGCGTCGAGGCCCACCGCGCTCTCGATCATCTCCCGCGTGCGCAGGATGTCGGCGCTCTGCAGGTCGATCTTGTTGATGACCGGGATGATCTCCAGCCCGTGGTTGATGGCGAGATACGAGTTGGCCAGGGTCTGGGCCTCCACGCCCTGCGAGGCATCAACCACCAGCAGCGCGCCTTCGCAGGAGGCCAGAGAACGCGAGACTTCGTAGGAGAAGTCGACATGGCCCGGAGTGTCGATCAGATTGAGCTGGTAGGTCTGGCCGTCCTTGGCCTGGTACATCATGCGGACGGCATGCGCCTTGATGGTGATGCCGCGCTCCCGCTCCAAGTCCATGGCATCGAGGACCTGTTCCTGCATCTCGCGCGCCGCCAGGGCTCCGGTAAGCTCGAGCAGGCGGTCGGCCAGCGTCGATTTCCCGTGGTCGATGTGCGCGATGATGGCGAAGTTGCGGATGTAGGCGGCGTCCATAACTAAATGGCCAATCCTCAATTTTAGCAGGAGGATTTGCGAGGGCAGGCCTCTCCGAACATGGGGTACACCGATCTGGTGTAGCGCGTGCTCGGCGCTCACCTCCGGTGCGTCGCTCAGGTCGCCGCCCTTCCTGTACAATCGCGCTCCGTCAGCAAGGAGGAAGCATGCGCAGGATTGTGCTGGTGGCCGTCGTGGCGTCGAGTGCGCTCTGGCTTGAAGGGCAGACGTTCTCGAAGGAAGTGCAACCTTTCGTGAAAGTAAGCGCAACGACCGTTGCCCTCACCCATGTCCGCGTCATCGATGGCACGGGAGCGCCAGCGCGCGACGACCAGACCATCATCCTCTCTGGGGGGAGGATCGCCTCGGTGGGTGACGCAACCCGGGTCGCAACCCCGGAAGATGCGCAGGTACTGGACTTGACGGGATACAGTGTGACCCCGGGCCTGGTAGGCATGCATGACCACATGTTTTATCCCGTGGGCCACGGCATTTACGGCGAGATGGCCTACAGCTTCCCCCGGCTCTACCTGGCGGGAGGCGTAACCACGGTTCGCACCACCGGCGCGCTCGAGGCCTATACCGATCTCGAACTCAAAAAGGCGATCGATGCGACCGCCATGCCCGGGCCGAAGATGCACGTGACCGGGCCTTACCTGGAGGGCAAAGGCTCGCGGGCTTTGCAGATGCATCAGCTCACCGGCCCGCAGGACGCCAGCCGCATGGTCAACTACTGGCTGGACCAGGGTGTGGACAACTTCAAGATCTACAACTTTATTACCGCCGACGAAATGTCGGCCGCGATCGCTGCCGCGCACCAGCGCGGCGCCAAGGTGACAGGGCACCTCTGTTCTGTCGGATTCCGGGAGGCAGCCGCCCTGGGCATCGACGACCTGGAACACGGACTGCTTGTGGACACCGAGTTCTTTCCCCGCAAAAAATCCGGGGACTGTCCCGAGCCGGAACCGACCGACGTCGCCTTCCTCGCCGGCCTCGATGTAAACCGCGGACCGGTACATGACATGATCCTGGACCTGGTACAGAAGCATGTGGCCGTGACGTCCACCTTGTCGGTGTTCGAAACGTTCGTGCCCGGCCGGCCCTCGCTACAGCCGCGAGTGCTCGACGCCCTTTCACCCGACGCACGCACCGCGCTGCTCGCAAACAAAGTACGCTCCGAGGACGCAGCCCGAATCCGCCAGCGCTACCAGAGCGACAGCTCGCCCTGGGGCCCTGCCTTGCGCAAGGAAATGGAGTTCGAACGGGCGTTCGTCAAAGCCGGAGGCCAGCTGCTGGCCGGAGAGGATCCCACGGGCATGGGCGGCGTCCTGGCAGGCTTCGGAGACCAGCGCGAGGTAGAGTTACTGGTCGAAGCCGGATTCACCGCGTTGGAGGCCATCCACATCGCAACCGCCAATGGCGCGCAGTTTCTCGGCGAGGCCGACCGCATCGGCACCATCGCGCCCGGCAAACAGGCTGACCTTGTGGTCATCAAGGGCGATCCCTCCCGCAAAATCGAGGACATCGAGAACGTGGAGACCGTATTCAAGGACGGCGTCGGCTACGACTCTGCCAAGCTGATCGAATCGGTGCGGGGGCGTGTGGGGGAAGAATAGGGTCTCGGGACACGAAATGCTCATCCTCGCCTCCACTTCTCCGCGACGACGGGAACTGCTGCGCAACGCGGGCATCACCTTCCGCGTGGTGCCGACCGGCCTTTCCGAAATTCCGCTTGCCGGGGAGACACCCCGCGCCTGCGTCGAACGGCTGGCCCGAGAGAAGGCGCTTGCCGTCTCCCACGCTCATCCTGGCGAATGGGTGCTGGGGGCGGACACGATCGTCGTGGTCGACGGGGAGATCCTAGGCAAGCCCGTCGATGAAGCCGACGCCGCGCGCATGCTGCGTTTGCTCTCTGGCCGGACGCACGAAGTTACCACCGGAGTGTGTCTGGCGGCCAAGGCGATCGAGGATGTGCGCTCGGAAACCACGCTGGTCACCATGATCGCACTGGGTGAAGATGACATCCGCGACTACATCGCCAGCGGAGAGCCCATGGACAAGGCGGGCGCCTACGCGATCCAGGGCAGAGCTTCGCGCTGGATCCCGCGCGTTGAGGGAGATTACGCCAACGTCGTGGGCTTGCCCGTGGCGCTGGTCTATCGCATGCTGCGCGAGCACCACGCGCTCTAGCCCGCCTCCCGCCCTAGCTCTGAGCCCCCGGCGGTTTCCGCCGCGCTCACCACCGCTTCCAGGTGTTCGAGGGTCTCGGCGACCGTGAGGGAGTACATCTCTCGCCCCACGCCTTCTCCCGACTCCAGTGCGGTCTTCAGGTAATGGCCCGCAATCTCGATCGCCAGGGGGTCGGTGATGCACCGACCGGTACGTCTCTGGTATTCCCCCCAGGCCGGGTGCGGAAGCGCCACCCACACCGGGCGCCCATCTGCCAGAAACTTGACGTCCACCGCATCCGCGTGCCGCGTGGCAATAGCCACGATCAGCGCCTGGTATACACAGTGCACTGGCTTCTTACTGCAGCGGTCCGTGGCCGTGAAGTCACTGTACATAAGGAACCCACAAACTATAGCACCATCCCTCCGGCAGACCTGGCCAGCTGTCGAACAATCTCTGTTTCACGCCATCCCATGCTGGAACAGACCCGCACAGGGGAGCGTACATGTCGAGATGAAAAACATCTTCTTCGGTGCCCGCGGCCTGCGTAGCGGCTGGCGTCTTCTCCTCTTCGTCGGCATCTTTGTCGCCCTCGGTTTCCTGGCGAACTGGATGGTTCACAGAATTCCGACCCTGTCTGCTCTCACGCAACTGCCATTCCTGCACCCGTTCGGCCTCATCTACCAGGAACTGGAAGGGCTCTTGCTGGCGGGAATCCCCACCTGGATTATGGCGCGCATCGAGCGTCGCCGGCTCGCCAGCTATGGCATCCCGCTGCGCAATGCCTTCGGTCGTGATTTCTGGGTCGGCATTGCTTGGGGGTTGGGTGCGACTTCGGCGGTTGTTGGTTCGATTGCGGTTTTCGGCGGCTATCGCATCCTAGGATTAGCCATCCACGGCGATGAGCTCTGGTACTTTACCGGCCTCTGGATCGTCGCCAATCTACTCCTCGGGTTCTCCGAGGAGATTCAGTTTCGCGCTTATCTGCTTTCCACGTTGGCCGAGGGCATCGGGTTCTGGGTAGCCGCCAGCGTCATCTCCCTGGGCTTTGGTGCGTTGCATTACTTTCTGAAGCCATATGAACGCTGGGAAGACTTCGTTTCCACCGCCTTGCTCAGTTTCTTTCTCTGCCTCACGCTGCGTCGCACCGGCTCACTGGCCTTTGCGATCGGCTTTCATGCGGCCTTCGACTTTGCCAATCTTTTCGTGTGGTCAGGACAGAATGCCGGGCAATTCGCCATCGGTCGACTGCTCGACACCCGCTGGCAAGGCCCACAATGGCTCACCGGTGGTCCGCTGGGTCCCGAGGCCAGCTGGACCGTGTTCCCCGTAATTGCGCTGATGTTCGGCATCTTCAACCGGACCTACAAGGACACGAAATTTCCCTCCATAAGAACCAGAGGCGAAAGGCCGGAATCGGACCCGCGATGAGGCGCAGCAGCCCCACAGCGAGGTTCCGCAGGCGGCGCGCCTCTGTTTGGGGCGCCGCGCCGACGAGGCGGGCATCCTGCCTACTGCCGGTTCTTTCCTGCACTCACTGGCATAGGGAGATCTCCGCCGGGCAGGTGCTGGTTGTCGGTGGAGATCAGCGGCGGCGCCGGGCGGCGGCCCCCCTGCCGATTTGAAAGCGTCCCCGGGTTTTGGAGGTCCGCCGATTCCCCGTCAGCTTGACTCGTGCCGCGGTTTGCGCAGTCCGGGCTGGATGCACCCGTGCCCGCGCCATAGCAGGTGCGCCAGAACTCGCGTGCCCCCAGAGCCCTCACCCTGCGCCCAAACAGGATGTTCGCCATGCACCAGCCTCGGCAGGCTGGGCAAAAGCTAACTAACGTGTAGCAGGAGTTGCCCGCGTGGAGTTGGCGCCGCCACTTCCGCCTGAGAAGTACTTCTTTGTTTCGTTCTTGGACCGTTCGCTAAGATGGTCCGGTGCCGAACCGGCTTCCTGCCAAGTCCGAAATGATCATCCTTCGGGCCAACCGTCTGAAGGCCCTGCCCTGGCTGATCCACGGATTCTCCACGCGCTGCGGCGGCTCGTCTCGAGGGTATGGCGGCCACGCCCTCAACCTGGGCTTCACTCGAGACGACAAGCACTCTGTCGTCACCCGTAACCGAAACCGGTTTCTGGCGTGCCTGACTGGCGGCAAGACGCCGGGCACGCTCGTCACTCTGCGGCAAGTGCACTCCGATCTCATTCACCGGGTAGATACCCCACCCGGACACCCGCTCATGGGCGATGGCCTCCTCACGGCCAGCCCTGGGCTGCTGCTGGCCGTGCAAACTGCCGACTGCCTGCCGGTGATCCTGGTTGACGCGCGACGCCGCGCCGTCGGGGTCTTCCACGCCGGCTGGCGGGGAACCGTGCAGCGCATCGTCGAAAAAGCGGTCGGTGAAATGCTTCGCCGCTTTGGCAGCCGTCCGTGGGATCTCCGGGCCGCGATCGGCCCCGGCATTCACAGCTGCTGCTATGAGGTGGGGGAGGAGGTGCGCCAGGAGTTCGAGTCGCAGTTTGCCTACGCAAGCACCTTGTTTCGTGAGATCAGAGATGTCGACCCAGTGCGCCGGAAGTATCCGCTGCTGTTCCTGAGCGCGCGCCCGCCAGGCCACAGCCGGCCTACGGTGAAGCTGCTATTCGATCTGGTCGAAGCCAACCGCCGCCAGTTGCTCGCCACCGGCGTTCCCGCCCGGAGCATCGAAGCCATCCCGCTCTGTACGGCCTGCCACACCGACCTGCTGTTCTCCTATCGCGCCCAGCAGGGCATGACGGGAAGACTCATGGGCGTGGTTGGAATTCGCTAACGCTGGCCGCCAGGGCCGCACTTTCTGATTTGCCGAGCACGGACTGCGGTTGGGTCCTTTGCCAGGCCACTCCACATCAAAACTGGAGCCCCTCAGCCCGCGCCAGAAACCCCACCAGAGGCGCCAGCTTGCGCGCCGCCGTTGTGATATCCGTCAGAAATCCCGCGCCGCACACCTGCTTTTCCTGGAACGTGATCGAGGCAATGAAGTCCTTCCGCTTCAAGTGAGCGATCATGGGATGATCCTCGCGATAGCCGCGCGGCGCCCGGCTCAACTGATCTCCCCCCAACTCCAGCCCGCGCGTCGCCTTCTTCCACTCTGCGGCTTTCCACGCGATGGCGTCCCGGATCTTCGCCAGAGACCGTGGATCGGGATGCCACGCCCCTCCCGTCAGGAAGCTCTCCTCGGGCGAGAGATGCAAGTAGTAGCCCGCGCCATGGATGGCCTCGCTGGCGCCCGCGTGCGGGAAATTCATCCCCACATTCGTCTTGTATGGACGCTTGTCGGGCGAGAAGCGGATGTCGCGATAAATGCGCATCAGCGATCCTCCGTGGGGTTTGGCGCTGACCACGATCCACGGGCTGATGGCGTGCATGCGGAACTCCAGGTCGGTGATCAACCGCAGGCTGGGCAACCTCCCCAGTTCCTCGTAGCGCTCCTTGTGCGTGAGAAACCACTCGCGCCGGTTGTTTCGCTTCAACTGCTTGAGGAAGTGGAAAAACTCGGGTGTGAAATAGCCCTTGCCCATCGCTTTTTCCGAACGAGAAGACCGATGAGGAAGCCTGGCTCGGTGTAGCGCGGGCAGCCTCATGCCGAAACGCTCGCGTATCTGCTCGGTTGCCTGCTGCGAAAAGGTGCGGCTTCAGATTTTCCCCAAGCCGGGTGGCCGCAGCCTCTGCGGTCAGGGGGGAAGACGCTACTGCGCGGGGGCAGGTGCCGACGGCTCAACCGCAGCACCTTCCCCGTGGTTGACCAGGTCTTTCAACTCCTTGCTGGGTTTGAAAAATGGGATTTTCTTGGCCGGGACGTCTACTCGGTCCCCGGTCTTCGGATTGCGTCCCACCCGGGGCTTCCGTTGCCGCGTGCGGAAGCTGCCGAATCCACGGATCTCGATCTTGTCGCCCACCCGCAGCGACCGCACGATGCTGTCAAAGATCGTCTCCACGATGACTTCGCTGTCTTTCCGCGTCAACTCCGCCAGCCGGGAGACTTCGTCGATCAGGTCCGCTTTTGTCATGTCGCTTCTCCGCTACACCGTGAGATTGGAGGGGTGGGCCGCGCCGAACCGTCGACCCTCTCCGGGGCACCGATAACCTTCTCAAATTTCAGGTACTTCGCGCAAGTTCCATGTGGACTCGGAAATAAAGGCGCCCTCCCCTTCGCCACTCCCTGATCGCGGAAGGATTGAGACCTGTAGAGCCAACGAACAGAACACCCGAGAAGCGGCAAACTGAGTGCTGGGTCACTTCCAGACGTAATAAAACCCGACCTGTTGCTCCATCAGTCGGTCTCTTGACGGGAGCCACTGCGAAACGTCGCCGAAGAGCAGGTCGAGCAGCGTCCGGCGCTCTTTCTCCGGCCGCACCAGGTTCGGCTCGCCCTTGATGCCTACCGACTTGGCCGTCTCCTCCACCGCCGTCCGGAAATCGCCAATCTGATCGACCAGTTTCATGGTTAGTGCCTGCTCTCCCGTCCACACTTTGCCGTTGGCGATGGCTTTCACATCGTCGACCTTCATCCTGCGCCCGTCCGCCACTGCCTGGATGAACTGCGTATGCATATTGTCGATCATGCCCTGCAGGTATTGCCTTTCGGCTGGATTCATCTCCCGCACCGGCGAGCCGGTGTCCTTGAACTCGCCCGCCTTCAAGGTGACATCTCTCAGCTTAGCCCAGCGCAGCAGATCGCCGTAGTTGACCCACTCGGCGATCACGCCGATCGAGCCGACCACGCTGCCGTTGTCGGCATAGATCCTGTTGGTGGCGGAGGAGACGTAGTAGGCGCCGCTAGCACCCACGGTCTCGATGGAAGCCACCACGCGCTTCTTCTTGTCGTCGCGGATGCGCCTCACCTCGCGGTAGATCTCCTCCGAGGCCGCCACGCCTCCGCCCGGCGAGTTCACATGCAGGATGATGGCCTTGACCGAATCGTCGTCGGCGAATTTCCGGAGCTGTTCCACCACTGGGTCCGGCGTCAGAATGATGCCCTCCAGGTCCACCACGCCAATCTTGTCGCCAAAGCCGGTGAGCCGGGCGTTCTCGCCGGTGTGTAGCGTCACATACACCAAGGCAAACACCGCCAGCAGGAAAAGGAACAACGTCCCTCCCCCAATCACGACCCAAAGCCACGTGCGCGATCGCTTCTCGTCCGTCATCCTGAGCCGGTAGTGTAGCACCGGCGTCTGCATGCTGCAGGCTGAGGGCGTCGGCTCTTTGCACTCGGCCCGAAGCGGTAGCGCGCGCCCTGGCCCGCGAAGACCCCTATCGGTAGTGCTGTCCTGAGTTTCGCCACCCGAGGTCCCAAGCCGCACTGCAAGGTCGCAGCTCTGGCGACCGCCGACTCCTGGCGCTGGTGCCGAGGTAGCGTCAGGCTAGGGTTCGCGTCCCCACTCCCGATTCGGGAGCATAACGGGAGCATAATAGGGAATGCACCACGCCATTCTCGGTCCCGGCGGCGTCGGCGGGTTGATCGGCGCCTGCCTGGGTCGCTCCGGCGAATCTGTCACGGTCGTGGTTCGACCCGAGGCGTTGCAACAGTATCCCGAACATCTCCGGCTGGACAGTCCTTTTGGCAACTTCACGGTGCCGGTCCGGCGTGCGGCCAAGGTGCCGCCTTCGGACATTCTCTGGATCACGGTGAAAGCCACGCAACTGGAAGTCGCTCTGCGCTCCCTGCCCGGAGCCGACGCGGCGCAGGCAATCGTGCCTTTGCTTAACGGGGTTGACCATATTGCGCTGCTGCGCGAGCGCTATGGCACGGAGCGCGTTGTCCCGGCCACCATCGCGGGCGAGACCGAGCGCGTGGCGCCGGGACACATCGTCCATCGCGCCCCGTTTATGCGCCTCAACGTTTCGGCCCGAGGCCGGCAGCAACTGGGCGGCACGGTTGGCGAACTGCAGCGGATTGGCTTTACCTGCCAGTTTATCGAGGACGAGCCTACGCTGATGTGGAGCAAGCTGGTCTTCCTGGCCCCGCTTGCCTTAACCACGTCAGCGGCCGGCGCGACCACCGGAGAGGTCGTGGCCGACCCGCACTGGCGTGCCGAGCTCGAATCCTGCCTGCGGGAAGCTTGCGCCGTGGCCACCGCTGAGGGTGCCAAGGTCGACGCGGAGGCGACGCTCGCCGTGGCCCGAGCGCTGCCGCCCGGCATGCGCAGCTCCATGCAGAAGGACGTGGAACGGGGCAGGCCGCCGGAACTCGACGCCATTGGCCGCCCGATCTTGCGCGGCGCGGCTCGCCACGGCCTGCAAGCCCCGGCCACACAACGGCTGTTCGCGGCCGTTGCGCGGAAGGTCGCTGAGCAGAAAGTCGCTGGCGCAACAGTCGGGGCTGAGAAGGCTGCCGAGCAGAAGATCAAGGCACGATGACTGGCAGTACGCCGGGGGCCACGCCGAACTCTACCGGCGTGCGGCAGACGAACTCGCCGTCGGCGTAGACGTCCATGGGAACCTCGGTTTCGACCAGCGCCCGCCCGGCGGTAAAGTACTCGACCTCCCGGATCCCCAGGTGCCGTCCCAGGTACACGGAGGGGAACAGGGTCACGAGCTTGATCTTGCCAATGTCCCCGATGAGGCAAGCATCGAGCAAACCATCATCCATCGCTGCCTTGGGCGCGATGCGCATTCCGCCGCCGTACACCGGCGTGTTGGCGAACACCACCGCCACGACCTTGCGCTCGCTCTGCCCCGCGAAAGCACCCGATGGGTCCTGGGTTGCTGACAGTTTCACGGCAAAGGGGCGGAAGCCGAGGAGTGCTGGCGGGAGACTCAAAGCATAACCCCCATGCGCCCGAAGCCAGCGCGGCAGCGCGTTGGCTCGACGCGAAATCTCTCCGTCGAGACCAACTCCGCCCGCGCAGGAAAAAAAACGCTGGCCAGCCGCGGCCCCGGGCGGAGCGGAGACAGATGGTTCCGGGCTCAGCGGCTTCATCACCCCGAGGTCAATCGTCCTCACGTTCCTTGCGCTGCTCGCGAATCGTTCCCACGCTCGCCGCGAGTCGCGCTCCCGGTGTATGCCCAGGGCGCGCGCGAAATCGTTGCCGCTGCCCGCGGGAACGACCAGCAGCGGCAGTCCGAGCTTCACCAAAGGGTCGAGATGGCGGTGGACTGTGCCGTCGCCACCGAAGACCAGGATCGCGTCCAGCCCCTCAGCGCTCGCAGGAAGGCCGACCACCCATTCGACCTGGCCATTCTTCTGGAAGGGGCGCAGATCGCGCGGCGACGATCCCAGCCCGAAGATGGCGGCGGCGCGCATGTTCGCCGCAAGAGCCTACCAGAAATTCAGGGCAGAGACCCGCAGGTGCCGCCGCCCGTGGTGCCGCCGAGGGCTGACAGCCGAGAGCGGATCGCTATAATCAAACCGCATGTCCAACTTCGCCCCGGTTGACGACCAACTTAGGTACCTCAAGAAGGGCGCTGCCGAGATCATCCGAGAGAGTGAACTGCGCGCCAAGCTGGAGCGCTCGCGCTCGACCGGCAAGCCCTTGCGCGTGAAGGCGGGCTTCGATCCCACCGCGCCCGATCTCCACCTCGGCCACACCGTGCTGCTGCGCAAGCTGAAGCACTTTCAGGACCTGGGGCACACCGTCGTCTTCCTGATCGGTGACTTTACCGCCATGATCGGCGATCCAACGGGCCGGGCCGTCACCCGTCCGCCGCTCAGCCGCGAACAGATCGACCAGAACGCCGAGACCTACAAGGGACAGGTCTTCAAGATCCTCGACCCGGTCAAGACGGTCGTCGATTTCAACAGCCGCTGGTTCTCGAAGTTCACCGCCGAAGACTTTATCCGCCTCAGCGCGAAGTACACGGTCTCGCAGATACTCGAGCGCGAGGACTTCCATAAGCGCTTCCGGGAAGAGAAGCCCATCGCCATGCACGAGCTGCTTTATCCGCTGGCCCAGGGATACGACTCGGTGGCGCTGGAGGCCGATGTGGAGCTGGGTGGGACGGACCAGAAATTCAACCTGCTGGTGGGCCGAGAGCTGCAACGCGCTTACGGACAGGAATCGCAGGTCGTGTTGACCACGCCGATTCTCGAAGGGCTGGACGGCGTGAACAAGATGTCGAAATCGCTGGACAACGCCGTTGACATCCACGAGCCGGCGCGGGAAATGTACGGCAAGATCATGTCGATCTCCGACGCCATGATGTGGCGGTATTACGAACTGCTCACCGACGTTCAATTGCCGGAGATCGATAAGATGCAGCGCGAGGTGGCGAATGGCGTGCTGCATCCCATGCAGGCGAAGAAAAACCTGGCGTGGCGCATTGTGAGCGATTTCCACTCGGCGGACGCCGCGGCGGAGGCGGGCGAGGACTGGGCGAAGCAGTTTCAGAAGGACGAAGTGCCGAACCACTTGGAGACCGTCTCGGTTCGGCTGGCGGATGTGGTTCCGCAGTCCGGCGACGAAGCCGCATCAGCCGCAGCTGGTCGCCGAACGGATGGACCCGCGTGGGTGATTCGCGTCGACAGGCTGATCGTCAAGGCAGGTTTGACTGGGTCGGCCTCGGAGGCAAACCGGAAGCGGAAGGAAAAGGCCGTCAGCTTGGACGGCCGATTGGTGACTGGTCCTTCAGTCACGGTCAAGGTTCCCAGCCAGGTGATCCTGCGTGTTGGCCGGCGGATCAAACGGGTTGCATTGGAGCCCTAGTCACGTCTGCCCTCCGACTTCGGTCATCTGCAATCCGGGGGCACGCCCCGCGCGGTTCGTTCTCAACTCGGTCACTTCCAACCTGCCGCCACCGACTGCCCCCCGGCTCAGCTTTCCAGTCTGGCGGCGCGCGGGGGACCCCGAGGATTCACGCACGCGTCGGGGGGAGTCCGTCTTTTCGTGGAGCAGCAGTCCCGCCCCATCGAAGGCCTGGGTTTGACCCGATGGGATCCGGGGCGAATCGCGGGTTAACGGGGTGACAGGCGAGGGCAAGCTCAGGACAGGCCTGCCCGTCGCTCCACCGCGGCTGGCGAAAGGTCGGGCAGAATCCAATTTCCCGGCCCGACCGGGCGGTCGGCACCGGTCCGGAGCTGCACTTGGAATCGCGTCGAGGATGAGGGACAATAGCGGAGTCGCCGAACTCGAGAGAGTTCGGCCAAAATTTTGCGCTATCGGCGCCGCGGGCGGCTAACGATCATGTGCCGGCCAGTCAATTGTTTGACCCGCAGCTTTTCCCGCATAGCCCTCTTTTCTGTCGTTTGCGACGCGAGGAGATGCCTGCATGTCCACTCTTACCATGGAAGTCGAACCGTACAGCAGCGACCACAAGCACCGGAAACTGGCGCGCTGGGTGGACGAAGCGGCCCAGATGTGCAAGCCGCAGCGCCTCCACTGGTGTGATGGGTCGCGGCAGGAATACGAGACGATGCTGCGGCTCATGGTGTTGCTGGGCGCGGCGGTTCCGCTGAGCGAGGAAAAGCGGCCACACAGCGTGCTGGTGCGGTCGAATCCGGCCGACGTGGCGCGGGTCGAAGACCGGACCTTCATCTGTTCCCGCACGAAGGAAGAGGCGGGCCCCACCAACAACTGGGAAGATCCGGCGCGAATGCAGGCCAGGCTGCGAGGTCTCTATGCCGGATCGATGGCGGGGCGGACGCTGTACGTGATCCCTTACAGCATGGGCCCCATCGGATCTCCCATGGCCAAGATCGGAGTGGAGATCACGGACTCTCCATACGTGGTGGCCAACATGCACCTTATGGCACGGGTAGGGACGGCGGTGCTGGAAGCGCTGGGCGAAGACGGGGAATTTGTGCGCGGGTTGCATTCGGTGGGCGCGCCGCTGGGCAGCAATGATCCGGATTCGCCCTGGCCGTGCAACGCGGAACACAAATACATCTGCCATTTTCCCGAGACACGGGAGATCTGGTCCTACGGCTCGGGCTACGGCGGTAACGCGCTGCTGGGGAAGAAGTGCCACGCCCTGCGCATCGCCTCGGTGCAGGCGCGCGATGAAGGCTGGATGGCCGAGCACATGCTCATTCTGAAGATGATAAGCCCGTCAGGACGGGTGAAATACTTCAGCGGGGCGTTTCCCTCGGCGTGCGGAAAAACCAACCTGGCGATGCTGATTCCGACCATACCAGGATGGAAAGTCGAGACCATCGGAGACGACATCGCGTGGTTGAAGTTCGGGGCCGACGGGCGGTTATACGCCATCAACCCGGAATACGGTTTCTTCGGAGTGGCGCCGGGGACGAGCATGAAATCCAACCGCAATGCCATGCTTACCGCCACCAGAAACTCCATCTTCACCAACTGCGCCATGACTCCCGATGGCGACATCTGGTGGGAGGGCATGACCGAGGGGAAGCCGACGGAATTGGTGGATTGGCTGCGCCGTTGCTGGACGCCGGAATCGGGACGGAGAGCCGCGCATCCCAATGCCCGTTTTACCGCCCCGGCCTCCCAGTGCCCGGTGATCGCGCCCGAGTGGGAGGATCCCCAGGGTGTGCCCATCGATGCGATCCTGTTCGGCGGAAGGCGCGCGGGCGTTGTGCCCCTGGTGACGGAGGCTTTCGACTGGCAGCACGGGACGTTCCTGGGCGCCACCGCCAGCAGCGAAACCACGGCAGCCGCGGCAGGCGCGGTGGGTCAGCTGCGGCGCGATCCCATGGCCATGCTGCCTTTCTGCGGCTACCACATGGGCGACTACTTCGGACATTGGCTGAAGATCGGCCGGCGCTCGGCGCGCCTGCCCAAGATTTTTTACGTGAACTGGTTCCGGTCGGATGAAAACGGCAAATATCTGTGGCCGGGCTACGGGGAGAACAGCCGGGTTTTGAAATGGATCTTCGAGCGCTGCGATGAACGCGCGCACGCGGCGGACACACCCATCGGACGCCTCCCGGAACCGGGGGATCTCGATATGCAGGGCCTCGACATGTCGGCCGCTACGCTCGGTCTGTTGCTCGGTGTCGACGTGGAGGGGTGGCTGGGCGAGATACCGCTGATCCGCCGGCATCTGGCGCAGTTCGGGTCGCACTTGCCCGAAGAGTTACAGAGCGAGGTCGATCAGCTGGAAAAGCGGCTGCGGGCGCCGAAGCAAAGATAACCCAGATCGTGCCGGCGGGAAGTGGGCGCGCTTCGCGAGTCAGATGCCTCTCTCCTGCCAGCTTCTCAGCGGAAGAACACCACGTGCAAATCACCAGGGATCTGTGAAGCTGCCACCAGGATCACAATTGTCACAATCAGCAATTCCATCTGCCCTCTCCCCGGGGGATATTTTCGAACAGTAGCGCAACTGGGTCGCAAAAGCCAATTACTTTTGTGCCCACGGCTGGTGCCTAAGGTGAGATGCCATCGGGAGCCAAAAGGAAGCTGCCTCCGGACAGACCTGCGGGGGATTCTCACCCGCACGTCTCTGGGTCGCCGAAGACTTCCGCCGTGAAGCACTCGAGCGTTGCTCCGTGGCTCCAGGCGTCCAGCCGAAGTCCCGCTTTCCGGCAGGTTTGTTCGAGAAATGTCAGGCGGTCCCAGCCGTGTTCAACCGGCACTTGAGGAAGCAGCAAGCCACGGTGCCCGCCCCGGCTGATGAACAGTCCGTGCCGTCCCACCTCGACCTGGTGCGCCTCGATTGGAGCCAGCGGGGAAAGTACGCTCAGGGAGACTCCCAGGCTGGGGACTTCCTCCAAACGAATGGGAAGGAAACGGGAATCCTCCGACGCAGATGCCCGTGCGGTCTCCGTCACCGCCCGGAAAAGCGGAGTCACCGGGAAGACATAGCCCACACAGCCCCGTATTTGGCCGCTGAGATAGAGTGTGGTGAAAACCCCGCGGGGTTCCGCCAGGTGGGGCGAAGGGCTTTCGGGATCGAACGGACGGCCCTCGACGAGCGCTGCAATGGACTGGTGCGCCAGCCTTAGCAGCAGTTCCCGCTCGCTCGCGGAAAACTCATTCGCTTCCGCTGGGATGGGCGGCGATATCGAGACCGGTGGAGTTGTTGAGTTGTGGCGTGGTCGCGACATTGCCCTTCCTCCGGCTCAGGATGAAGGCCCGGCGGCGTCGGCGCACCACCCTCCGGTCAATCTTGGACCAGAAGGCGGCGAAGTAGTCGACTGCCGAAATCAGGGACAGACAGACCATGAACCAGATCGCGGTCCAGGCGATCCAGTACACGGGGAAAAAATAGGCGCCCAGCAGCGGCCATTCCTTCCAGCGGTGGGCCAGGATCACAGCCACTACCGAGACGATCTGGACAACCATTTTGAACTTGCCCAGATCGCTGGCCTCGATGGTGAAGCCCTCCGAGGCCGCGATCCCGCGTAATCCACTCACCAGAAACTCGCGCCCGATGACGATCACCGCCACCCACGCAGGCACCAGTGCGGGATTGAATTGCACCAGCGTCACGTAGGCCGAGGCGATGAGCATCTTGTCGGCCAACGGGTCCAACAGAATGCCCATGGTCGTGATCTGTCCCCGCTTGCGGGCTAGGTACCCGTCAATCCCATCCGTGATGGACGCGCAGATGAAGACCGCCGACGCCAGCAACTCCTTGGCACCGTACGCGCTGCTCAGGTGCCGGGTGGACAGCATCCAGATCAGGAGCGGAATGCTGAAGATACGAATGAACGTGATGGAGTTGGGCAGGTTCACCGCGGGTCGCTCGCCGCTGCGGGAAACACAAACCAGCGATAGCTGATTATCCTCCACGATCCAAGCGGAAAGCAATCAAGGGAAGGGCAGGTTCGAGAAGAATCGGGTTCCCCGACCAGCCTGCCTTCCGAGGAGCGAGGAACCGGTTCTTTGACCGCCGGGCCGATCCCTCGCGCAAAGACATCTATCCCTCGGTGCCCGTCCGGCCCAGAGACTTTAGCAGGCTCATCCCGGTCTCCAGCAGGCTGGCCTGGGGGGGAACTTGTCCGTTGGGCGTCAGCTTATCAATCAGCATGGGCAGGAACTGGGCCAGGGATGAGCCGGCGATGTCGGGACTGATCCCCGCTTTGCTGGCCAGCGCCTTGATTTGATCGCTGCCCAGCACATGCTGAACTTGCTCGGCCGAGATCGGCAGGTTCTGTCCCGTGCCGACCCACGAAGACACGATGTCGCCCAGGCCCTTGTCGTGGAAGGACTGCAGCAGCCCAGGCAGTCCCCCCGGGTGGTTACTGATCATCTGCAGGACGCTGGCCGCCAGTGGGTTCGAACTGCCACCCAGCAAACTGGCGAGCGCCTTGTTTTCCATATCGTCGAGCAAGCCCATTCGCTACCTCCCCTGAATTTCGCAACCACAGCTGACGCCCACCTTCAGGCGCGGGCGTCAGAACACAAACGGGAACGCCCAGAGCTTCTTATTTCTGTTTTGCGATGATCAGATCCTTGATCTTGTCATAGGTCGCCTGGGGGATGATCTTTTTCCTTACCAGGTCTGTCTTCGCCTTGTAGGGACGGCCATCGATGATCTTTTGCGAATACTTGGTACCAATTCCGGGCAAGGCTTCGAGTTGTTCCTTGCTGGCTGCATTGATGTCCAACAACTCTGCCGACGACGCCGCCTTGGCCGCAGACGTCTGCTTGCTCTGCTGTGCCGCAGCGCGCGGCAGTACGCCCGTCGCCGAGAGCAGCCCCAACCCCAAGGCAGCCACCAGGATATGCGTTATCCGTTCCCTGCGCCTCATGACTTCTCCTTTTAGTCTTGCTTGGATTCCTTGTAACCGGCCGCTTTTGCATCCGCCTCGCTCATGAACTTGCCGTTCTTCGTGTTCCCGTAATACCTGCCCCCTTTGTGGTAAATCCCGCTGTCAAGATTGACCCAGACCTTGCCGCTGGATTTTGCGGCGGCAATGTCAGCGCTTGACGCAGCCCCAGTGGGCGGCGCCTTACTGGAAGTATTCTTGGCTGTGCTGGTGCTGGCGGCTGGCTTGGGTGGGGGTGTGGACGCTGGCGGAGCCGCCGCCGAGGGCTCCTTGGATGCGGGAGAGCCGGCCGCGGGCGGCGACGGCGGCGCTGGGTTCATTTCGTTTGTGGATTTCTGGCTCTTGCTGCTTTTCCTGGTGGATGCCGTGGAACCTTCTTCTCCCGCTCGTGTGCTCGACGCGGCCGGAGCAGCCGCACTCGCATCGCTCGCTGCTTTCTTCTTGCTACTCTTCTTGGACGTCCCGGCCGCGCCTTCCGAGGCAGCGGATTCGCCGGCCTCGCTGGCCGAACTGGAGCTCTTCTTGCTCTTCTTCGAGCTGCTCTCTGCGGTTGCCGTGCCGGCCGCCTCATCCCCCGTAGCAGTAGCCTCTGTCGACTTCTTCTTCGAGCTCTTCTTGGAAGCGGTACTGCCGGATGTTGCCGCGCTGGGCTCTGACTGCGGCTTCTTGGACGGGGAGGATTTCGTGGTCGCCTTCGCGGTGGCTGCCGACTGGTCCGACCCTGAAGCACTCGACTTTGATTTCTTGGAGGCCTTCTTGCTGGTATTCGTGTCCGTGCTCTGGTCTGGGGTTGACTGTGGCCTGGCGGATGCCGGCAATGCCGACAATGCCAGCAAAAGGCTCAATGCCGCTGCCTGAATGCTGCCTTTCTGCAGGAATCGGGTCATGATGGTTTCCTCTCTCAAGCGTCGAAACGAGCCCGAATGGCAAACTGCGAGGTGGGAAGCATACTCAGCTCGCCGCGGGATGAAGAACTGCAGGCAAACGCAAAGAGGTCGTCCCTACCTTCGCGCGCAGAATCATGCCAGTCCCGGACATTCGGGTCAACCCCGGTTTCGGACCCCAAGTGGTGGACCTCAAAGCGCAGCTTCAGGCTGAGACCCTGCGCCCGGTCCGGCAGGAAGGAATTTGGATCTGGCAGTGCGATCACCCCGGCGCCCGCAGTCCAGGGTCCGAGGCCCGCCGTCCGCCTTAAGCGTAGATGCCGCGCTGTTTGATGGTGTAGGCCACCCGATCGATTGCCAGCATGTAGGCGGCGATCCGATTGTTGACGTGATGGGTCTCGGCGTATCGGACCACGTCCTGGAAGGACGACTTCATGATGTCTTCCAGTTGCTGGTTCACGACCGACTCGCTCCAGAAGTATCCCTGGCGATCCTGCACCCACTCGAAATACGAGGTTGTGACCCCGCCAGCGTTGGCCAGAATGTCGGGGATGACGAAGATCCGCTTCTCGGTGAGCACCTCGTCCGCGGCCGCCGTGGTGGGTCCGTTCGCCCCCTCCGCCAGGATCTTGCATTTCACCCGGTCCACGTTGCGGCTGGTGACCTGGTTTTCAGTCGCCGCTGGGATCAGAATTTCGCAATCGGCCGTAAGCAGCTCGCCTGCCGGATATTTCTCCGCCCCGGGAAAGCCCTGGATCGTGCCATTCTTCTGGCGGTACTCCCAGAGTGCTTCCACGTCGATCCCGTTCTTGTTGCCCAGCCCGCCACCCACTTCATCGATGCCGACGATCTGGTAACCGGCTTCCCCCATCAGGCGCGCCGCGTTCGATCCCACGTTGCCGAAACCCTGCACCACGACTCGCGTCCCGTCGCGGTTCAGGCCCAGCTTCTTGATGGCTTCGTCGCAAACGATAAGCACGCCGCGCCCGGTCGCTTCCCGCCGACCGCGCGATCCTCCAATGTTGATGGGTTTGCCCGTCACCACTGCCGTCACGGTCTGCCGCATGTGCATCGAATAGGTGTCCATCATCCATGCCATAACCTGCTCGTTGGTGTTCACGTCGGGTGCGGGCACGTCCTTCTCCGGGCCGATGAATTCCACCAGTTCTGCCGTGTACCGCCGCGTCATGCGCTCCAGTTCGCCCATCGACATGCGGTGCGGATCACAAATCACGCCCCCTTTCGCCCCGCCGAATGGGATGTTCACCACCGCGCACTTCCAGGTCATCCAACTCGCCAGAGCCCGCACCTCGTCGAGGGTCACGTCGGGTGCGTAGCGGATTCCGCCCTTCGCCGGGCCCCTCGCAATGGAGTGCTGCACCCGGAAACCGGTGAACACCTCGAGCTGTCCGTTGTCCATCTGCACCGGGATGTGCAGGATGATCTCGCGCGTGGGATAACGCAGCACCTTCCACAACCCCTCGTCCAGGTTCAGCTTGTGAGCGGCAAGGTCGAAGCGCGCGGCCTGCGCTTCCCAGGGATTGGTTTCCTGCTCCATCACCATAGTTTTCGTGGAACTCATCGAAGTCTCCCAACTGCGTGCGCTCGGGCGCGCGATCGGACCCTCCGGTACTTCGGGCCCGCGCAAAGGTTGGAGTATATGAGGGAGTTGGCGGGCAGGCAAGGGCGATGCCTTGGCTCAGGAGTCAAGGGTTCGCAGGCGCTACCCTCAGGCCACCCATCAGAGCTTAATTTCCATGCCCTCGGCCGCCGCCCGCACCCGGGGATAGTAGTTGCGCGCGTCCTGTACCACTTTGTCGATCACGCTGTCGTCGTGGTCCGGATCGTGGTGAAACAGGATCAGTTCCCTGGCCCCGCTGCCCATCGCGATGTCGACCGCCTCGCGCCAGTGGCTGTGCCCCCAACCCCGCCGCCGGGCTTCATACTCCTCCGGCAGGTACTGCGCGTCGTAGATAAGCACGTCGGCACCCTCCGCCAGGCAGCGCACGTTCTTGTCGAAGGTGTCATCGCCGGGTTCGTTGTCGGTGGCATAGACCAGGATGCCCTCCCTGGTCTCCAGCCGGAATCCCATGCACCCCTGGGGATGGTTCAGCCACCGGGCCTGCACCGTGGCGTGATCATCGAGCTGCGTCCGCCCCTCCTCGAGGTCGTGAAAGCTGCGCTGCGCCTTCATCTGGCTCATGTCGACCGGGAAGTATGGAGAAGACATCTGCTCTTCCATCACTCGTTTCAGGCTGCGCGTGCGGGGGGAGGAGTGGAAGACGAAACAGTTGCGGTCATCCTCGTAGAGGGGTCGGAAAAATGGGATGCCCTGGATGTGGTCCCAGTGGAAGTGCGAGACCAGAATATGTGCCAAGATGGGCCTGCCGTCCGCCGCACTCTCCAGTTGCTGCCCCAGCGCGCGGAAGCCGGTTCCGCAGTCGAAGACGTAGAGACTTTCTGCGAAGCGCACCTCGACACAGGAGGTGTTTCCTCCATAGCGCAAGTTCCCGGCTTGGGGAGTGGGTGTGGATCCGCGCACCCCCCAGAACTTGATCCGCATAGGCCCCCGCTGGCAACGTTTCGGCTGAAGGCTAATCTTCCAACGCGACAATTCCGGCGTCAATTGTTACGCTGGTTCCAGCAGGAAACCAAGGGGTTGCGGCCGGTTGGCGTACGGTCCACACTGGACCGCCTTGGCGCCCGCTGGGTGGGCAGCCCACCTTTTCGCCAGCCGGTTTGCCACGCGCCCCTGGCTGGGACACCGTCTTGCTGGGGCTCGCGACCCGTGCCCTATAATTTGGACGCTCGCATGCTCCGGCCCGACTACGTTGAATTCTCCCGTCTCGCGCGCGAAGCCACGCTGGTTCCAGTGGTCAAGTCGGTAGCCGCGGACCTGTTGACCCCGGTCTCCGCCTTCCTCGCTATCGCCGAAAACCAGCCCTACGCCTTCCTGCTGGAGTCAGTCGAGCGTGGCGAACAGATCGGCCGCTACACCTTCCTGGGGGCCCGCCCCTACATGTGTGTTTCCGCGCGCGGGGATCAGATCATGATCGAACGCGGCCGCCGTCGGCAACGCTGCCAAGGCAGCGTCTTTCAGACCTTGAAGCAACTGCTGCGCGCGCACCGCCCCGCGAACCTGCCCGGACTCCCGCCCTTCACCGCCGGTGCCGTGGGCTACTTTGCTTACGACGTGGTCCGGCAGTTGGAAAACATTGGCGAACACGCCGGCGACGACCTCTCGCTCCCTGACTGCGTGCTGATGTTCTTTGATCGCCTGCTGGCGTTTGACCACCTCCGCCATCAGATTCACATCATTGCCGTGGCGGACGTCACCCGCGAGACACCGAAGCGCGCTTACGGGCATGCTTTGAAGGATATTGCCGCCATCGAGAAGCGCCTCGCCGCCGGCCTCCGCCCGGCGCTCTGGCAGCGTGCGCCAGCTCGCAAGGGCCGGTGGAAGGTGAACGCCCGCACCACCCGCGACCGCTTCTTGCAAAGCGTGGAGAAAGCCAAGCAGTACATCGTCGCCGGCGACATCTTCCAGGTTGTGCTCTCCCAGCGCCTCGATTTTCGCCCCGGCGTCGCTCCCTTCACCCTGTACCGGGCGCTGCGCACGGTGAATCCTTCGCCCTACCTCTATTTTCTGCGCATGGGGGATACGCACGTGCTCGGCTCTTCCCCCGAGATGCTGGTCCGGGTCACGGGACAGAAGCTGGAATACCGTCCCATCGCGGGAACTCATCCCCGCGGGGAGAACGAAGCCGAAGATCAGCGTCTTGAACAGCTGATGCGCACCGACGAAAAGGAGCGCGCCGAGCACGTCATGCTGGTCGACCTGGGCCGCAACGATCTCGGCCGGGTCAGCGAATACGGGTCCGTGAAAGTCCGCGATCTGATGTACGTGGAGCGCTACTCCCACGTCATGCACCTGGTGTCAGCCCTGGAGGGGAAACTACGTGATGACCTCGACGCACTCGATGCCTTCGCTGCCTGCTTCCCCGCCGGCACGCTCAGTGGCGCGCCTAAGGTGCGCGCGATGCAGATCATCGAGGAACTCGAACCCACGCGCCGCGGCATCTATGGCGGCTCCATCCTCTATGCCGACTTTGTAGGTAATCTCGATTCCTGCATCGCCATTCGTACCTTGCTGATGAGGGGGCAGCAGGCCTACCTGCAGGTCGGCGCCGGTATCGTGGCCGATTCCAATCCGGAAAAGGAATTTCAGGAATGCCTCAACAAGGCCCAGGCGCTGTTGCGCGCCGTCGAACTGGCCAGGAGAGGAAACGCCTGATCAGCCAAGGGGCCGTGAGAGCGTGTTCAGGTTTGATGGTGCCCGGGCCGGGGTGGCAGAGGGCTGCGGTTACAGGCGTCAAGCAACTACGGCTCTGCCGCTGAGGCCGAGGTGGCGCAGAATACGGTATTGCTGAGGCGCTCTAGTTCCGTTCCAGGTAGTTGCGGATGAGTTTCTTCCCGTCGCCTGTGAGGACGCTCTCCGGGTGAAATTGGACGCCTTCTACCGGATACCTCCGGTGCCGCAAACCCATAATTACGCGCGTGCCATCTTGCTCCAGCGTATACGCGCTAACTTCCAGTTCTCGCGGGAGGCTTTCCTCGGCAACAACCAACGAGTGATAGCGCGTGGCCGTCATGGGCGACTCCAGACCGCGGAAAATCGTCGTGCCATCGTGCTGCACCCGGCTGGTCTTGCCGTGCATGACCATCCTGGCCCGAATGACCTTCCCGCCAAAGGCAGCGCCAATCGCCTGGTGCCCCAGGCACACTCCCAGTAGCGGTACTTTGCCGGCAAAATGGCGGATCAGTTCGAGGCTGACGCCCGCCTTCTGGGGCGTGCACGGTCCCGGCGAGAGCACGATCCGCTCCGGGCGCAAGGCCTCAACTTCGGCTACTGTCACCTGGTCATTGCGCCGCACTACCACCTGGGCTCCAAGTTCCCCGAGATACTGCACCAGGTTGTAAGTGAAAGAGTCGTAGTTGTCGAGAACGAAGACCACCTTTCTCATTGTAGTCGGGAACGGCGCCGGCTGCTGAACGCCCCCCCCTTTTAGTGGTCTTGACAGTCTGCCCCTGCCAAGCGATGCTTACAAGGTTTCCTGGGGAGGGGACTGCATGGCCGAGGCCCGGCAGGAAAAGCGGGCAACTCGTCGTTTTGCCCTGCGACTTCCGGTAGCTGTGACCTATACTGATAACGGGACCCAGGAGAAGTCCGCGCAGACGCGCGACGTCAGTGCCCGCGGCATCTCCTTCTACGTGGACTCCCCCATTGCCACCGGGTCTCCGATTGAGTTCACTCTGACCCTCCCCGCGGAAATCACGCTCACGGAGAGCATTCGTGTCCGCTGTAAAGGCAAGGTGGTGCGCCTGGATTCGGGCGGCCCGAACGGCAAAGTGGCGGTGGCTGCCGTCATCGACGAGTACGAATTCCTGTCCGAGTCCTGACCCGACGTGCCCGTCCGTGCCTTCCTCTCCCCCGGGCACGAATGATAAAGTTCAGGTAGTCAGCCTGTTTGGCGGTTGGGTAGCACCCTTGCCTGCATTTGGCCCCCAATTTGGCGTCTCCTTCCTGCTGGTGTCGGTTCTTGCCGTGGCTCCTTGCATGAGCGGGCAGGTGTCTGCCCCACGGCCTGCTCAGCCTCCGCCCCAGAGCACTACGGCACCGACGGCGGGCGGCTCCAACCCCGTGCCGGCTCCGGGTACCGCACCTGCGGATGCTCCGAGCCGCAGAACCAGGCCCGAGTTCGGACCTTGGGAATCGGGCCCGATCACAGGCATCTCGAACGCCTCCGGCCGTCCCGCGACCCTGCGCAGCGTAACCGTCGTTACGGACCAGGACGGACCCGCGGTCCAAATCCTCACCACGCACCCGGTCATTCCCTCCATTCGGGCGCTTGACGGCCCGCCCCGTCTGATCATTGATCTTCCCAACTCCAGCATTGGAACGTTGGAGAGACGCACCTCCATCCAGCGGGATCAGGTGACCAGTCTCCGCATCGATCAGTTCCGCGAAGACCCGCCGCTGGCCCGGGTTGTAGTAGATCTGGTTGAGGCGCGAGCTTTCACCTGGGACGCGGCCGGGAATCGTCTGATGGTGCGTCTGAAGCCACCGGCGCCTCCGGCGCCGCCCCAGCTCGTGCCCGCGCCGGCGCCGGCGCCCACTCCGAGCGTTACCTCCTACACTTCGGCGCCGCCGCCGGCAGTGATCCCGGTCAGCTCGGGCGGGGGCGGCTCGATCGTGATGGCGGGCACGCGGGTCGCTAACGGGTCGTCTATTACCACCGGCCCCGATCCCACCGTGCTGAGCATTACGCGTGGCGGCGAGATCCTCGTCTGTCCCCGTACCACACTTGCGGTGACCGCGTCCAAGAGTGGCCGCGAGCTCATGGTCAGCATGAACACCGGTGCCATGGAAGCTCATTACCGCCTCGACGCTTCCGCCGACTCGGTGTTCACCCCCGACTTCCGCATCCTCTTAGCCGGACCCGGCGAATTTCACTATGCTGTCAGCTCCGACTCCCAGGGCGATACCTGCGTACGCACGCTCGAAGGGAACACCGCGTCCGCCATCGTGTCGGAGCTCATGGGAAACCGCACTTACCAGGTGAAGCCGACGGAGCAGGTCCTGTTCCGCAAGGGCCACATCGACCAGGTGCAGGCGGATGTGCCGGTTGACTGTGGCTGTCCGCGGCCGCGCGAGCCGGTGATGCTGGCGTCGCTGCCGCGGCCTGAGCCCATCTCCGATGCCAGCCTGCCCAGCAACGTCCGACTGTCCACCTCCAACCCATCCGCCCCCCTGGCCAATCAGCCAGCGAAGGGGCCCGGCGACGCGCAATCGCCGGTTCAGTTCTCGTCCGGCGGCCGCGAGACTGCTCCGTTGCCTCCGGGCAAGCCCGGCGAGACTCACATTCAGGTGGAGGCCCCGTTCGTTTTCCGCGCCACCGATCCCGTGCCCGGGCAGCAGGCCAAGAATTCGCCGACGGGATCCGTGCCGCCAAACCAGACCGTCCATCCCTCGGCAGGACCGGAACCGGCGAGCCCCGCCCCCAAGGACCAGCCCGCGCCAAGCACATCAGGGGCGCAGTCCAACCAGCATCGCGGCTTCTTCGGAAAAGTAAAGGGATTCTTCAGCGGCATCTTCCGCTAGCGTTCGGTCCCATCGAACGGATGCGAGCCGCTGGAGCGACGGGCGTCCTAGTTCGAGGGAGCTTCCGGAGCGCGTGAAAAAAAACCACCTATTTGTCGTAGTGCAGGAGAGAGAAGACATCGTGGGCTTGGAGCTTGTCCCGGCCCTTGAGGAAGTCAAGTTCAACCACAAACGCCAAGCCTGCGATCTCGCCGCCCAGCGACTTGACCAGCCTGGCCGTGGCTTCCGCCGTTCCGCCCGTCGCCAGCAGGTCATCCACGATCAGAACACGCTGGCCCTTCTGAATCGCATCCTGGTGCACTTCGAGCACATTGCTCCCGTATTCCAGTTCATACTCCACACGAGCCGTGGCGGCCGGCAACTTGCCCGGCTTCCGAACGGGAACGAAGCCCGCGTTCAGCCGATAGGCGAGCGCCGGTCCGAAAATGAAGCCCCGCGCTTCCATCCCCAGGATCAGGTCAATCTGCCGGCCGATGTAATGCTCCGAGAAAAGGTCGATCAGCGTGGCAAAGCCTGCTTTGTCCTTAAGCAGTGTGGTGATGTCGTAGAACAGGATCCCTTTCTTGGGGAAATCCGGCACTTCGCGAATCAGCTTCTTCAGTTGCTCGGAATTCAGGCCCAACTTGGACATTCACCAGGCTCCTTCAATGCGAAATAACGCCAAACCTTTCTCCAGCCGGGCTTCCGTTTCGTCCACCCGCTCGACGCGCGCCGCCCGCGGTCCCTCTTCCAACCGCGCGCGCAAGCTGGAAAGCTGCGCGGCGGTACCCTGCGCGTGAACTTCGACGCGCCCGTCGGCGTTGTTGCGCACCCAGCCGGCGATTCCCAGGATGTGAGCTTCACGCTCCACAAACCAGCGGAAGCCCACGCCCTGCACGCGTCCCGCGATCAGGAAACGGCGAGCTTCGACGGCATCCCTCATACTTGTAGGGGAACTCCGATCAACTGTAGCCGGGGGCGCCCCAAGACTCGTGTAAATGCGGTGCCCTCCTCCCCACCCCGAGTGCCGAAGGTCGGCTTGGCACCGCGCCATCAGAAGCTACCCAGAACCTCGGCGACGGTGGAGCGACGGGCGTCCCTCGCGCGTTCCAACCGGACCGGCACTTCGGTCGGAGACCCCGTCTTCAGCGCTGCCGCCGCGCGGATCACGCAAGCAGCCTCTGGCTGCCGGAATTCTTACCGCCTACGCCCGCGACAGGTACACGCCTTCCGCGGTGTCCACTTTGATCTTCTCGCCTTCGTTGATGAACGGCGGCACCTGTACCACCAGCCCGGTCTCGGTCTTGGCCGGCTTGGTCACGCTGGAGGCGGTGGCGCTTTTCAGGCCAGGCTCGGTCTCGACCACGGTCAAAATCACGGTCTGCGGCAGTTCAATTCCCACCGGCTTGCCGTCGAAAAACTCCACCTTGATCTGCAGGTTCGCCGTCAGGTATTCCACCGAGTCCCCCAGGATGTCGCGGGTTAGGTGGGTCTGCTCGAAGTTCTCCGTGTTCATGAAGTAGTAGTCGTCCCCATCGTTGTACAGATACTCCATGTTGACTTCGTCCACGCTGATCTTGTCGATCGGGTCGGCGGAACGAAAACGGTGCTCGAACATGGCGCCCGTCCTCAGGTTGCGCAGCTTGGCCTGGATGAACGCGCGCAGATTCCCCGGAGTGCGGTGTTCGACGCTGAAGACGGAGTGCAGATCATTGTTATGTTTGATGATCATGCCGGGGCGAAGTTGAGTGGCCGGAATCGACATTGCGGCTTGCAGTCTCCTCGAAAGATGGGGCTCGATTGGGGCCGGCGGTGGCGGGACGGCCACATGATCCGCCGGACACAGGACTCAAGCTCCTGATTCTACACGCCGCAGGGATGTCTGTCAGGTATTCGAAACAGGACCCGATGCCGCGTCATTTCGCGGCTGCGGCATCGGCCCGATCGCACTCCGCCCGGTAGCTCTCGTACCAGTTGGTGGTGAAATCCAGCAGCACCTGGCGCAGCGGCCGTCCCGCGATCAGCCGCGCGATTCCGGCGAACTCCGCCCAGGTGTGAACCCGCGTGCCGCCTTGGGGCAAGGCCTCGAACTGGACCCACTGTTCTATCGTCGTCCCCAGTCCGCGGTCGATCCAACTCAAACGCCGGGCCGGCACTGAGGTTGTGATGCGGTGTTCGATCTCGGTCCGGATCGGGCGCACGACCTCAATCAGCAAGCAACTCCCGGGCTGCCATGGTTTGCCCTCGATCCAGCGGAGGCTGCCATAAAAGTCAGAAAACCTGGACCAACGGTCGCAGTCAGTGAAGACTCTCCAGGCCATTTCGGGACTCGCCGTGGTCACAATGGAATAGTCCAGGTCGTTCGCATCACCCTCGGGATTGGCGTATCCCTTGGGGAAAGCCGGGTTTCTCACCGGCAGCATCCACCGCAGGGGAGCTCCTTCGCCGGCCCGGTCGGTGGGCGCCTGCTGGTGCAAAGATGAGTAGTAACGATGCAGGCAGCCCGCGATCTCCACCGCTTTCCCCAGGATTTTGCGCTCGGCATAGCGGGCGATGTCGAGCGGCGAAAAGCGCAGGCGGAGACGGTCGGTCGCGCACTGGGCACTGAGCAGTTCCAGCTCCGCGTGGCGCAGTTCGCTGTTCATTTGCACGATCGCGACCCGATCCTTCGGGTCGTCCGGTGAGTACATCTCCAATTCCTCCAAGATTGAGCTGGGCCATGGGGGAGGGCCGTGTATACTTGATATTTATACAGCGTTAGTTTAACAATGTCAAATATATCTCACCGCCATGCCCAGGCATTCTGATCCGCAATTGGAGGGACGCATTCTCAGCACCGCCGACCGCCTCTTTCACCGGGGCGGTGAGAAAGCCCTGACCATGCGGGCCGTGGCCCGGGCGGCCGGCACCACCACGCCCACCCTCTACCAGCGTTTTCGCAACCGGGAGGAGATTCTTCGCGTCCTGGTCCAGCGCAGCCAGCAGAGGCTGGTCGAGGAGACCCGGCCCAGCCGGTCCCTGGGAGAACTCTGCCAACGCGTGCTCACGTATTGCCTCGCGAATCCGCATGACTTCGAACTGCTGTCTTCCGACCTGGTTGCCAAGCTGAACGAGCCTCGACCCACTTTGCAATTGGCATTAGAGAAATCCGCCGAATGGTACGGCGGCCTTCCTCAGGACCATTACCCGCTGATCCTCGCCTTGTGGTCGCTGCTCCAAGGAGCTATCGTCCTGTTGCAGAGCCTGCCGAAAAGGGAGGCTTCCGTCATCCAAGCGTCATTCACCACCGCCGTCAGGGTGCTGATTCGCGAGCGCCAGGCGTTTGCGCCCAGATAGGTCTTGGCTCCAGCCGCACATCCTGCCCGCCGCACGCACGGTGCCAGGGACTACAATAGAATTTCCTCTGCGGGGAGTGGGGAAGGGATGACGCTCAGGTCTTGAGCGCCGGGTCTCCCCCCCCGAAAGGTGGCCTATATGCGGATCGGAAAATACGAGTCTTCTGACAAAACCAATGTCGGCACGGCCGTCACCTTCCTGATGATCGGCCTGGGCGTCGGGGCGCTGGTTGCCCTGCTGATCGCTCCCAAGGCCGGCAAGCAGATGCGCAAGGACCTGCGGCGCAAGGCGGAAGATGCGCGCGACGCGCTCCACGACTGGGGCAAGGAAGCGAAAAACCGCGTGCAGGATGCCGTCGATCGCAGCTCCGAATGGGCGGAAGAACTGCGGGACGCGGCGCGCGACAAGGCGACACCGATCGCCACGGCCCTGAAACGGGACTAGGGGACTGCTGGCGCCGAGGCTGCTTCGGGAGCCGGGCTAGCGGTTAGCTCTCTGGTTTTTCGCGAGCTCCGTGATCACCAGGCGTGCGCCCCGGGGCAAGTAACTCTTGCGTCGCAACCAGTCCGCCATCGCATCCCGCAGTTCGTCGAGCGGGACGCGCGCCCCTATCTCCATCCAGCCATCCTCCACCGGCAATGTGTCGTCAAAGATGCTGGCGTTGGTGAAATTCCGCATGCTGAAGCTGTCCATCCACTTCAGCGGGCAGGCCTGGCATCGATCGTTTTCCTCATACTGCACGTGAATCTTGCGGGCGAACATACTTCGATTTAATCACACCTTCTCCAAGACTCAGCCGGCCTTGACAATCCGCAGGCCACAGACGTAATCTGCGGCCCCTCCCGCTGGAGGCGGAGCGAACACAGCCTGAGTTCCCAAGGAGGCTTCCATGCTTTTCGCGCTGCTGTGGTGGGTGATCATCGGTCTCATCGCCGGCTGGGCGGCGGGCCGAATCATGGGCGCTGGAGGTTACGGAACCGGCATGGAGATCGTGCTGGGCATGACCGGAGCAGTCGTCGGCGGCTTCCTCCTGCGCCTGCTGGGCCTCTATAGTGGCGGAGGATTGATCCCTTCGCTGGTGACCGCGATCCTCGGAGCCGTGGTCCTGATCTGGGTGAGCCGCAAGCTCAAGAAAGTCTGACACCGCGTCCGCTCGCGGCATCGCCCCCGAATCGGCAACCTTCATGACGCCTTGGGGATCTGGCCGCCCTCGTCCAGAGCAATTTGCACCAGGGCGTCGGGCATCGGGACGCTTGCTCTCCAACGAGAGGGCTGCACCCGGTCGCGCATCCGGTTCATGAGCGCACCCACAGCCATGGAACCGCGCACCAGGTGGCGGATCTTTAACGACCCGACCAGCTTCGTCGCCTCCGCTCCCTGCAGACCCGCAGACGCCACGCACCCGCATTGACTGCAATCCGGAGTTCCCCCGAAGATGCAGGGTTCGACCCGCGTCCCCAGATCCGCCGAGTAGTTGACCGACATCTTCGAAAACAGGCATTCCCGCGGATTCGCCGGAGGGGTACGAAAGGCCTGCGACACGCGCCCCGCCAGCAGCTTCGGATACCTCCTGCCCAGCCGGAAAAGCTCGTCGGCGGCCAGCGCCCGGTCCTTTTCGCTCAGAATTTCCGCGCTGCTTTCTCCCAACTGCGGGCTGTACAGGCTGACCCAGATGCGGCTCACCTCCGCGCGTGCGCTCCAGAAGGAGAGGTACTCCTCCATATACCCCTGGCGTTGCAGCATGGCGTGTGTGATGGTCCAGTGAATATTGACCGTGCACTCGCGGATGTTCTCCAAGATCCGCTCATAGGTGGCCGGCTTGCGACGCACGTTGTGATGTTCTGGCAGACCGTCCACCGAGACCGCGACCTTCAGCCGCCTGAGGCTCATCCACTCTCTGGGAATGGGAATCACCGCGCTGGTGACGACCATGCTGAAAATGCCGCGGGCGCTCAACACCGGAAGGATGCGGCTGAGTTCGCGATGCCGGATGAGCGGCTCCCCGCCCACCAGGGAGACGTGCAGCGGCCGGTGCTTTTCCACCAGCCCCAGGACGCCCTTGACCAGCGCGTCGCCACGCAGATCGGAGAGTTGCCGCAGCGTCGTCTCTCCTCCCAGGTGGGTGTCCCCGTACGCATAACAGCCAGGGCAGCTGAGCGGGCACTCACGCGTAATCTCGATTGACAACATCGGTGCCCGGCCACGCAAAATGCTTCCCCACGACGCGAGCCACTCCCTCACGGTCATTCCAGGGCGAACCTGACCACTTTGCATTCCCCATTGGATGCCAGCGCCGTGCCCCAGGTGTGTGAAAAAAATCGCGCGCCGGCTTGGCCCCGGAGACAATATCACGCCGCACAACGTTGTTTCCCGATCCGGTGTTGTGCAGGCTCGGCTTCTCTTCGGCTTGGGCAGAAAGCTCAGAGGAGTAGGGGAGAGATTCATCCCCCTCCCCGGTTGCAAACGCGGAACCGAAGGCTATGGCTGAAGCTCGTCGAGTTCGACGTTATCTCCGACGTGGACATCTTCGAGGGCAAACACGATCATTCCCGTAGAAGTGGTAGGTGTCACGCCGATAATCACGAGCTCGCCCACGGCGCGCCGCGGTAAGTCGTTCACGTGAATGTCGGGGCCATGGTGCCCCCACGTCCGGGTCTTGGTCATCCAGTTGCCTTCGATGCTGGGCGGACTCTTCTGGGTATCCTCGGCCGTGGAGGCCATGAATGAGAGAGAATCAACCGGATCATGAAGGTCGGCTTCGTAGCTGCGGACGGCGCGGAAGTAGTCGCCCACTTTGACGCCCTGATTCGCCCCCACGTTCATATAGACCTTCATTCCAGGCCCGATGACGGAGTCAAAGTCGCGAGCCAGGACAATGCGCCCAGTGAGCTTTCCGCTGGAGGGAGCGAACTGATCGAAACGTGCCGGCGGATGAAAAGAAACCGCTGTCTTCTCGGCAAAAGGTACGGCGATGTCACCGGGGTTGATCGTATCGCAGCTGAACTCAACTTGCGCGATTGCCATCTTGCTGCGCGTGTCCACGACCCGGACCCGGCCGATCTCTCCGTAGGGTTGCCCGGTGGCGGCCAGAGTCCGGCGCTGCCCGGGAAAGACCTCGTAACGGTTCTGGTCCTGTAATTCACGCAGGATGGTGAACTGGGCGCCGACCGAGTATCCGGTTCCCGCCAAGTACACGATGTCACCGGTCACGAACTTGGTGGTATTGGGCGTCGAGAGCCCGCCAGCGACGTAATTGGCGTTGGGCAGAATCTGCTTGTTAATAAAACCGGCGCAGTACAAGTCAGCGTACGTGGGCATCTGGATGCGCTCAGTGGGGAAGGTGGTCGACGTTGGCGCCGTTCCTTGTGGCGCCGCCGCTTCATTGGAGCTGGACGCCGACGTAACCGAGGCGTCCTGCGCCCAAGCCGAGGCCGCCAGCAACAGAATTAACAGCCCTGTTTTCTTCATCTTACCTCCGAGCCGAGGTGGGTAACCCCGGGCCAGTCCCCAACCAAGTGCTTGCGACACAGGGGTTTCAGACGGAAGCTAACAAGGCTCTCCGGGAGGGTCAAGGTTACGAGGGTGTAAGGGCGGTTCGCCAAAAGTTTTTCCGCCGGCAAATTCGGTAGTCCCTGGTTGCATGTGCAATTACGCCCCTGTAATATCGCGCCGGCTTCGTCTTGTCGCCCCGATGAGCTCCGCGATCAGCTACGTGCCCCGGTTTCTACCCCTGCGCATGCCACGGGTATGTCTGGCCATCACCGCTGCCGATCCCAGCGGCCTCATGGAAAAGGCCGAGAACCTGGTCCGGGGGAATCCCTTCCTCGAGTTTCGCCTCGACTACCTGTCGCGGCCGGGGCAGGTTATTCCTAAAATCAAGCGTTTCTTCGAGATGCATCCGCAAGCGGTGGTTATCGCAACCTGCCGGCGGGCAGCGAACGGGGGGAAGTTTCGCGGCACGGTCGCGTCGCAGTTGGAGCTGTTGGGCAAGGCGGCGGGGGCGGGTTGCCAACTGGTGGACGTTGAACTGCAAAGTGCCGCCCATTCCAACCCTCAGCATCTGCAGAAGTTACGGACCCGGGGGGCGCTTATCCTGTCATTTCACGACTTTCACGCGACCCGGAAACTGGACGAGACGCTGCAGAAGATGAAGGCTTTCCCGGCCGACTTCTACAAGATTGTGTCTACGGCCACGACGCTTTACGACAACGTGGTGATGATGAAATTCCTGGAGAGAGCCAGTGAAGGGCACTCGGTCATGGGCCTGTGCATGGGCGAACAGGGCATCATCAGCCGCGTGCTGGCGGTGCGAGCCGGAAGCACGTTCACCTTCGCGGCCGTCAGCCCGGACGAAAAAACCGCTCCCGGACAGGTCACAGCCCAGGAACTACGCAGCGTCTATCGCATCGACCAGGTGGACGCGGCGACGCGAGTTTTCGGGGTGGCGGGCGACCCGGTCGCCCACTCGTTGTCGCCGATCATTATGAACGCTGCGTTGCGGCGGGAGAACGTTAACGCAGTTTACCTGGCGCTGCATGCCAAGACACTGAAGGACTTGCTTAGCTGTGTGCGGGATATCCCCATTCACGGGCTTAGCATCACGATGCCGTACAAGGAGTCCATTCTGGCTCATCTGGACAACACCGACTCGCACAGCGCCAAGATCGGGGCCTGCAACACGGTGGTCCGAGCACAGGACGGAAAGCTCTACGGATTCAACACGGATACCGCCGGGGTGGTTCGTCCTCTGGAGCAGCGCCTTCCCCTCGACGGGGCCAAAGTGCTGGTTCTAGGTGCCGGGGGCGCGGCGCGAGCCGCCGTATTCGGGCTGAAGGAACGGGGCTCGGAGGTCTACATCCTGAATCGCACATCCGGTCCGGCGCAACGTCTGGCACGACAAGCACACGCGCGCAGCATTCATCGCCCAGACCTGAAAAAGATGTCCTTTGATGTGATCATCAATGCGACGCCAATCGGCATGGGCAACACGCGCGAGTCGCCTCTGAACGACGATGAAATCAATACCCGCTTTGTGTTCGAAATGGTTTACGAGCCGGCGGAGACCCGGCTCCTGCGGTCGGCCCGGGCGCGAGGCCTGCAGGTCATCCCGGGCATCGAGATGTTCGTCCACCAGGCGGCGCGGCAGTTCGAAATTTGGACAGGAAAGCCAGCTCCGTGGGACGACATGCTGCGCGTGGTGACCATCGCGCAGCAAGAACGGGCTGTATTAGAGCAATAAAACCCCCGCTCCGCGGCAGGACCTGCCGGAAACTGCCGGGAGAAATCGTATCCATTTGAGACGCAGCCTGTGATGACGGGTGGTCAGGAACGGGAAATTCCCGCTATTGAATCGAATAAATGCCACGAAGTTGTTGCAATTTCTCCGGGCGAAGCAGTAAGATGCCAGGTGGACGCGGCAGGTCGCGTCCATTCTCGTCGCGGTACCGCCCTTTCTTCCAAAGTCGAATGTCGGTTCTCACTTTCGATTGTGTAGAGAAGGTTCGCCCCTGCTCTACTCAGATTCGGAGATATCGATATGTCGTGGTACGCATACTGCCTCACCGAGCATCCTCTTCTCAACGGAACCCGTGCCCGCCGTCCTTTCGTGCTGGATGGGATTCAAGGTGTGGATGCTGCGCCGGTTCTGAGCTATCCCAGCGGAGAATTTGCGGTGATCGTCAGCGAGTTTGAGCGGGAGACCCAGACGCTGGACGAGAAGAGCGTGCTCGAGCACGCCCGCGTGGTGAGCGTCTGCTTCCGGAATTCGACCGTCTTGCCCTTTCGCTTCGGCACGATCTTTGACAGCGACGAAGCGCTGCGGCAGGCGGTGCGCGCGAACCGGCGCACTTTCGGGCAAAGCGTGGCGAAGTTGCGCGGCAAGTCGGAGATGCGCCTCAAACTGGTGATCCGGGACGGTTCGTTGCGGGAGGCCATGACGGAGGTGATCCTGCCGGACACCGTCGGCCCTGAATACCTCTCCAAGCTGCGCGAAAAGGCCTCCCGAGAGCGGGAACGGCAAACCAAAGCGCGGGCGCTTTCCGTGCAGGTGCACAAGCTGTTCAATCCTCTGGATGAAGAAGTTAGCTGCAAGAAGGTTTCCGCCGACGGAATGCTCATCGACATCGCTCACCTCATCGACTCCAAATCGGTGGAGAAATACCAGAACCGCTACACCACCGCGGCCAAGCAACTGAAGAATTGCGAGTTGGCCATCAGCGGTCCCTGGCCGCCCTACCATTTCCTGCCGGGGAAGTTGCGGACGGTTGCCGGGAATAGCTAGCAAGTTCCTCGGGGAAACCGGCTTAGGCCGAGGGAAAGCAGTGCTGTGCACCCAATGTGCATGATTCTGCAGTTCAGCCAGTCGAACAAACTTAGCGGCGGGTCTGGCCGCAACTTCGGCGAGCAAATCTAAGCGCCTTTCCAGCAATCACTTACCAGAATTCGGATCACCGGGCATTGTGACGCGGGTCTTTGGCGCAGCAAGTGCACCGCAGGCAGGTACAAAAGAGGCCGCAGACAGCAGATGACCTTCACTCTCTTCCAACGTTCTCTACAATTCCCGATTTGCCGTGCTGGTGGCCAGAACGGCGCCTTGTATGGTCTTGCCTGACATTCCCGCCTTTTCTGCCTCTTTGATGAGCGGCCCCAGAAATGGGGTCGCTTTTTTTGGGGCCGCAAGTTAATTCTCGGCACGGCATTTGCTCGACTTTCCCATCTCCCCGATATGCCCCATGGGAAGTCGTGTTGGGGGGGGCCGTGATGAGGGTGTTTACCAGGTTCTGCGGAAAGGCAGCTCACGATTGAGCGCGTGAAGGCAGAGATCGAAGCTTTGGGGCCAGGAATCCATCTGCTTGCGGAGGAACTCGACCCGACTTCTGAGCACGCCCGCTATCCCCGTCCCATCGTGCCGATTGGACGTGCTTCTGCCAGCCATGGCGGACCCCCGCCACTGAAGTCGCCGGCTGCACAGCCAACACTAAGCCCCCGCCTTCTTCCACTCCGGAATTGTTACACTCGTGCCCGGCGCAGCGCTGGTCTGTCGGCGTCGTGTCCGGCAGAGCCCAGTGTCCTGCAGCGCGGCGATGCGCCGGGGAGCGTCGAGTGAGATATCCCAGTGGTAAGAGCGGAGCGATGGGGACGAGCCGGTTTCTCCGGCGGGCCATTCCAAGCAGGGCGGCTTTTTGGGCGGTTCTCCTCCTGTTGGTTTTGGCGATCGCGCGACCAGGCACCCGAGGGCAGTCGCATGGTCCCGGCACCCTGACCCGCGACAAGAAGGTCTTGCCGCCGGCTCTGGTTGAGGAATTGACGGCACTGCGAGACGCTGCCCTGGCCGATGACTATGCCTACCGGCAGGCGGCTCATCTATGCGAGAGCATCGGGCCGCGACCGAGCGGTTCTGCGCAGGCGCAGCGCGCGGTGGAATACGTTGCCGACGAGTTGCGGAAGTTGGGTCTCGAGGTGAGCCTGGAACAGATGAAGGTCCCTCACTGGGTGCGTGGCGCGGAGAGCGCCCAGCTTGTGGAATTTCCCGGGCAGTCGCCCGGAACCACGCAGAAGATTGTGGTGACGGCTCTGGGTGGAAGCACGGCGACGCCCCCGCAGGGCATCACGGGAGAGGTGGTTGTTGCGAATAGCTTCGACGAGCTGAACGCCCTCGGGCGAAACAAGATCGCCGGGAAGATCGTGCTCTTCAACTTTCCCTTTGACCGCCGAAAGGCGGCCAACGGCTTGGCCCTGGATGCGTATGGCGAGGCGGTCGTCTACCGCAGCGCCGGCGCCAAGGCGGTCGCTGCCATGGGAGGACTGGCCTCGCTGGTCCGCTCGGTGGGCGGCGCCGAATACCGCCTGCCACACACCGGCTGGAGCGATCCAGCGGGAATTCCGGCAGGAGCCGTGACGGCTGAGGACGCTGACCTGATCTCCCATCTGGCTGCGCAAGGCAAGGTTCTCATGTACCTGACCCTCACTCCAAGCAGCCTGCCAGAGGTGACCAGTTACAACGTGGTGGCCGATCTAAAAGGGCGCGAGCATCCCGAACAGGTGGTGGTGATCTCCGGACACCTGGACTCTTGGGACTTGGGGACAGGCGCCATGGATGACGCGGCCGGGGTCGCCGTAGCCATGGAGACCGCCCACTTGCTCACCCGGCTCCATCTCCAGCCCAGGCGCACGATGCGGGTCATCGCCTGGATGGACGAGGAGAACGGTGGCCGCGGCCGAGACACATATACCGCCGATCACGGCGCGGAGTTTTCCGATCACGTGGCTGCCATCGAGAGCGATCTGGGAGCGGGACATCCGCTGGGCTTTTCCGTGAAAATGAGTTTCGGGGCGCAGGAAGCATTGCATCCTGTGCAGGAGGTGCTGGCAAGCTTCGGAGCCAACCTGATCAAGCCTATCTCGATGGCGCCGGGCGCGGACATTTCTTCCATGTCCAAAGCGGGAGTCCCCACATTGGGCATCATGCAGGATGTGCGAACGTACTTCGATTACCATCACACCGCGGCGGACACGCTGGACAAGATCGTGCCGCAGGAGCTGCGCGAGAACGCAGCGGCTATGGCGGTGATGGGTTACGCCCTGGCCGCCATGCCGGAACCCCTCCCGCGCTGAGCGTTCCAAATCGGAACCCGAGAAGGGCCTTCCCAATTTCCCCAGTCGCTTCCCCCTGTTGACGCATCTCATTTTGAGCGCATATTATTTTCGTTTGACCACAGCATGGAGAACTGCTCTGAGCAGTGAAGCGATCGTCGATGGAAAAAAAGAAGCTGGATTACTTCAGGAAAAGACTGGAGACGCGGCAGCAGGAGTTGCGGCGGACGGTCTCGCGCACCGAACAGGACGGGCGGTCGGCGGACGAGGATTCGACGCAGGACATCGCCGACAAGGCTGCCAGTTCCTATAACAAGGAGTTCCTCTTTCACCAGAGCAATAACGAGCGCCAGCTGCTGCAGATGGTGGAAGGAGCGCTTTCCCGGATCCGGGAAGGAAGTTTTGGCGATTGTATCTCCTGCGGCAAGGAGATCAACTCCAAGCGGTTGGAAGCCGTGCCCTGGACCCGCCATTGCATCGAGTGCCAGGAGAAACTGGAACAGGGGTTGCTGGAGGAAGCGCCGAGGTAGGGCGCCAAGCCGCGGAGCCGCCCGCCACAGGCGGGTTTGGCTTGCGGCCTGGATTTTTGACGCTGGCTTTTTTCCCCTGTTAGACTGACATCAGGTCAGCCTACCTCTCTCCCCAGAAGGGAAGTTCGTGCGCGCCGAAACACGCCGACAACTGAAACAAGACAAATTCAGCCGGGCCACGTTGGATGCCGCCGGGAAAACGGTTCACTGGACGGTCGAGCACAAATCCAAGCTCGTCCTAGGCGGGATTATCGCCGTGGCGGTCGTCGGCGGGGCACTCTCCGGCTGGTACCACCTGGAGCAGCAGAACCAGAAAGCCAGCTCGGAACTGACCCGGGTGGTGCGCACGCTGGATACGGCGATTGTGCCCGCTGGCACTCCGCCGCAGCCGGATGTGCCAAGCTTCAACTCGGGCCAGGCGCGCGCTGTTGCCGCAACCAAACAGCTGCGAGCCATCGTGGATGAATATCCGCACACGCGCACGGCCGAGGTAGCCCGGTATCTGCTGGGCACGACGGCGATCGACCTAGGCGATACAGCCACAGCGGAGCGAGAACTGAAGCAAGCCGCCAGTGGGCCAAGCGATCTGGCGGCGCTGGCCAAACTCGCGCTCGCCAATCTGTACGCATCTGACCAGCGCACTCCGAACGCCATCCACCTCTACAAGGAACTGATCGATAAGCCCACGGTCACGGTGAGCAAGGCCACGGCGCAACTGGCCCTGGCTCAGCTCTACGAGAACACGCAGCAGCCGCAGGAAGCAAAGCGGATTTACGAGCAGATCCGCCAGCAAAACCCTGCTGGCGACGCCGCTTCGGTGGCGCAGACGAGGTTGCAGAATCTGAAGTAGGCGGCCGGGTTGCTGGACCAGGACTGGGAAGACCGCTCCCTCACAAGCCCTCCGGTCAGACCAACGTCTGGCGCAGCCTGGAAGGCGCTTGCCCCCACCTTCAACCACTCTGTTCCCCGGCCATATCCCGGATGTGGAGGCGAGTGAAGGCGTGCCAGCTCTGGGGACCTTGGGCGGGACTCTGCAGTTGGCCGCGCTAGGCTTCCCGGAACAGTCTGGTCCATTCTTCAGGCGGGGCGAGGGGTACGAGGGCGGGTCGGAGGTTGGCCGTCACGTGTTCCTTGTGTCCCATTCCAATCAGGGCCGTGGAAAGCCCGGGCGCGGACCGCGCGAACTGGATGGCATTCTCGGCGTCGGTTTTCATGCCCAGGCTCTGGCGCAGCTCACTGGGGAGGCCGCGGGTGAGCTGCCCCTGGTGTAGGGTGGCGCTGCCCATCACCCGTAGGCCGAGGTGGGCTGCCGCGGTGAGCAACGAGAGGCTTTTTCTGCCCACCGTCTGGTTGGCCAGACCGTACGCCTCCGCCATCGCCAGGTTGAAAGGCAGCTGAATGAAACGGAAGTGATGATGCTCGCCCCCCACTTCGTGGGCCGCGGCCACGACCGACGGAAGGCTGATGTAGTCGCGCGATCCTTCCGGCACCCGGAACGCGTTCCAGGTGGCCATCCCGTAATAGCGCAGCCTGCCGGCGTGGACGCTGCGCTCCAAGGCTGCGAAGGCGAGCTTCAGTCTCTGATGGAACAGGTCCGGGGAGATATCCGCCAGCTGCGACTCCGGGTTGTGGAGGTAGAGGAGATCGAGAGTCTCCAGGCCGAGGTTGTTGCGGGAGCGCGCAATCTGGTTTTCCAGGTAGGCGGGCGCCAGGCAATGCATGCCGCCTGCCAGCTCGCGGGGATCGAGAATTCCCGGTTCGACGTATTCGCGCAGGAAATACGCGCGCGGGTCGGCAGGTAAGCCTCCGTCGAAGGAGAGATATCCCGCTTTGGTACACACCAACACCTCATCGCGTTGGAACGCTCCGGATTCCAGCAACCCCCCCAGCGCTGATCCAATGTTCCGTTCGGAGCGTTGATGACGGTAGTTGATGGCGGTGTCGAGCACGTTGATGCCCGAGCGCAAGGCAGTGACGATGGCCTCGGTATATTCCCGGTCGGCGCTGTCGTCGGGTTCGCCGAGGTAGGTGCCCAAGCCGATCGAGGAGAGCCACAAGTCGCCGGCCTCTGGCACGTGTTCCGCCCGACGGAAGTGTCCGGCATCGCGGAGCGCCGGGAAGCGGTCACGATAATGCGCGGTGGCCCCGGGGGTGGCAAATCCGGACAGCATAAAGCGCAAGTGTAGCAGCCGTGCCCGCGCCGCACATCCCCGAAGTTGTCAGCTCGAACCGGGATTGAGGACGTATGGCATGATAAATCTGGAAGCGAACTTAGACCGGGCTCGGAGTGCCAGATCGCCGAGAATCATCCAACCCGCAGCGACGCTGCCATCCTGCTCGTATTCGCCGCTGGAGCCGTCTTGGTGCACGGCTATCATCCCTATGTCGAGGATGCCGAGATCTACGTTCCCGGAATCAAGACAGCCCTCAACCCGGCCCTGTATCCGCATAACGCGGAGTTTTTCGCCTCGCATGCCGGGATGACGTTGTTCCCGAACCTGATCGCCGGATCGGTCAAACTGACCGGGCTCTCGCTGGATGGGGCACTACTGGCGTGGCATTTCTCCGCGATTTTCCTATTGCTGCTGGCCTGCTGGGAGCTGGGACGGATCTGTTTTGCCGATCGTCGAGCGCGCTGGGGCGGAGTCGCGCTGGTTGCGTCCCTGCTCACGATCCCGGTGGCGGGCACGGCGCTCTACATCATGGACCAGTACTTAAGCCCGCGGTCGCTGTCCACGCCAGGCGCTCTTTTCATCGTCATCAACGTGATGGAACGGAAGTTTGGGCGGGCTGCGCTCTGGGCGGCATTTACTGCGGCCATTCATCCCCTTATGGTGGTGTTCGCCCTGGCCTACGCGGCGTTGCTTCTGGGGCTGGGGCGGGGCCGGACGCGGGCCGGCGAGGCACAACCAGAACTGGTGCTGCCCCCGCTGCTGACCTCGTTTCCCCCGGTCAGCGGGGCCTATCGCGAGGTCCTGGGCAGCCATTCCTATTTCTTTGTGACGCGCTGGGAGTGGTACGAGTGGTTGGGGATTGCGGGACCGCTGGTCTTGTTGGGCTGGTTCGAGCGAGTGGCGACATCGAGAGATCTGCCCGCTGTCGCCGTCCTGTGCCGAACGACCATCGTGTTCGTCCTGATGTTCTTCCTTCCGGCGTTGTTGATTTCCAGCGTGCCTGGGCTGGCGCGATTTGCGGAGTTGCAGCCCATGCGCTGCCTGCAGCTGGCGTACATCCTGCTGTTCGTTATCGCGGGAGGCCTATTAGGGCAGTTTGTTTTGCGCGGCCGGGTTTGGGCTTGGGCAGCGCTGTTTGCTGCCATTTGCGCGGGCATGTGGTTCCCCCAACGGGAGCTGTTTCCGGCTACGCCACACCTGGAGTGGCCGGGCCGGGCGCCGCACAACGAGTGGGTCGAGGGGTTTGAGTGGATTCGTGCACACACGCCGATCGATGCGTACTTCGCGCTCAATCCCGACCACATGAATGCGCGCGGAGAGGATCAGCACGGATTCCGGGCGATCGCGGAGCGCTCCCGGCTGGCCGACCGGGTCAAAGACAGCGGAGCGGTGAGCATGTTTCCCAAGCTGGCCGCAACTTGGTGGGAACAAGTGCGAGCCCAGGATGGCTGGACGAAGTTTCAACCCGCTGACCTGTTACGGCTGAAGCACCACTTCGGCGTGAACTGGGTGGTGCTGGAGCAACCCGGCCTTGCCGGTCTGGATTGCCCCTACCAGAACACCCGTTTGATGGTCTGTCAACTGGAGTGAGCGCGGGATCCCGGCCCCGGCCCATTACGTCGGTAACGGCGGCGCTTGCTTGAGAGTTCCCCTGGCCACGGTTATTCCAGAAAATCTTTTCAGCCCCCCGTCAGGAGAATGCAATGCACCGTGTGTTTGGTGTGACCCTGTTGGCGATGGGTCTGGCTTTCACCTCTGCTGTCTCGGCGCAGCAGGATCCTGCTGCCCCGGATGCCAATGGGCAAAGCCAGCCAAGCCTCGGCGAGATGGCGCGCAAGATGCGCAAGGAGAAGCCGCCAGAGGTGAAGATGACGGCCGAGGAGGCCAAGGATTTGTTCAAGCATGTGGATGAGGTCCTGGAATTCGCCAGCAAAGATACGGGATTTCCACGGCGGACGGCGGTCAAGCGGCAGCTGGTGGGCCCGTCCGACATAGAGAGGTTCACCAAGGAACGGCTGGCCAAAGCCGAAAACCTGCAGCGCTTTGCCCGGGCCGAGCTGACCATGAAGAAGTTCGGCCTCCTGCCTCGCGAGTTCGACCTGCGCGACTTCCTGGTGAAGGCCAACGGCCAGCAGGTCGCGGGCTTGTACGACGAAGAGACCAAGACCATCTCCCTGCTCAACACCGTTTCCTTCGAGCACCAGGGTCCAATTCTGGCTCACGAACTTACCCACGCGCTCCAGGATCAGAACTACGGCTTGAAGACCTGGGCGCGCAGCAGCGGCGCCGATGAGGCCGAGACCGCCCGGCACGCGGTGGTAGAGGGCCAGGCGATGGTGGTCTACATCGACTTTCTGCTGGCACCCTTCGGGCGCAACCTGCAGAACACGCCGGGGGTGGTGGCCGAGATGTCCGAACCCGCGGTCATGGCCACGATCGACACGGAGATGATGCACAAAGCGCCCATGGTCCTGCGCGAGGCCGGCAGCTTCCCCTACCGCGAAGGCCTGATCTTCGAGGGGGAGGTGCTGGCGAAATCCGGGAAGTCGGCTGCGTTCGCCGGCATGTTTGCCCACCCCCCGCGGAACACTCATGAAGTCCTGGAGCCCCGAGCGTACCTGGAGCGAGAGAACCTTGTGCCGGTGGTGATCCCGGACGTGCGCGGCATCGTGACCAGCGTGTACGAGGTGTACGACTCAGGAAGCTTTGGTGAACTGGACGTCCGGGCACTGCTGCGCCAGTTCGGCGAGAAGCGCGGAGCCAGTGATGATCTGGCTGCTGCCTGGCAGGGTGGCTCCTACGTCGCATTTCAGCGCTCGCACGGTTCGAGCAAGCCGGCTCCCGCGACGGCCGATCTAGCGCTGCTCTACCTTTCGCGCTGGAAGACGAAGGAGTCCGCCGAGCGCTTTGCGCGCTTCTATGCCACCACCGTCGCCAAGCGCTACCAGCATGCTGCCGTCGAAGCCGTGCCCGCTTGCGCGGTGTCCGCTTGCCCGGTGGGAGCCGCCCAGATTTCCACCGAGGAAGGTCCGGTGATCGTTGAAGAGTGGGCCGACAACACCGTGATCGTCTCTGAGAGTTTTGACGTGACCACGGCCGCAAAGCTGAGCGCCGCCCTGCGCAGCGCTGGTCCGGAGCAGCACGCTGGCGGCGCATCGGAGGACGAGTTGAGCCTCCGGCTGGAGTCTTTGCCTGCGTTTCGCGAGTTCGAAGAACGTGTCGGGGCCGAGTTCCTGCGCGAGTGTGTAAGCGCATTCGGCGAGCGTTAGGCAAACGCGGAAGCGGCATGGCTTCGCGGCTGACTCCGGCGGCGATCTGCGAGTCGCCGCGGTGATCCGGCTTTCTCCGGGATTGTCATAGTGTTTTCCAATCCAAGAATGAGCCTGAAGGGAGGGAAAGGCAGGAAGCCGATGGGACTCCTTTCTGAAGGTCTGTGAAGGTAAGTCTAGCAGGTGCAGGAAGTGAATTGATTTTGCTGAGCGGGGGAATG
>DASPST010000091.1:0-21252 GCA_035623795.1 Terriglobales bacterium | reverse complement strand
ACTTCTCAATTTGTTGCAGGCTTAACTTTTCCGTTTCGTGCACGCTGATCATTCATCGTCAGCATGCCTTACCCCTCCGGGCTCATCTTGTATTGGAAACAAGCCCCCTGCTTCAGGCTCATCATGCATTGGAAAAGACTGCGCGTTGACTTGTCCCCGAGCCCAGCCTACCATCGACAGTTGGTGCGCCGGGGCGGCGGCCTTTCATGATTGGTGAGACAATTTCGCATTACCGGATCCTCTCGCAGCTCGGTGGCGGCGGGATGGGCGTGGTCTACGAGGCGGAAGATGTGAACCTCGGGCGCCACGTTGCCCTGAAGTTCCTGCCGCCGGAGATGGAAAACGACCCAGGTGCCCTGGAACGCTTTCAGCGCGAGGCGCGCGCCGCCTCAGCGCTCAATCACCCCAACATTTGCACCATATACGAGATCGGACAGGCCGAGGGCCGGCACTTCATCGCCATGGAGTTGCTTGAGGGCGAGACGCTGAAGCACCGGATTGCGGGCAGGGCGCTGGAACTCGATCAACTGCTTCCTCTCGCCACCCAGATTGCCGACGCCTTGGATGCGGCCCACAGCAAGAACATCATCCACCGTGACATCAAGCCGGCCAACATCTTCGTGACCCGGCGCGACCAGGCCAAGATTCTCGACTTCGGTCTGGCGAAACATGCGCTCCAGCCTCAGGCCGTTCTGGGCGGCACCACTCTGGGAGGCGCGGCCACGGTTGAATCCAACCTGCTGACGACTCCCGGTTCCACCGTGGGCACGGTGGCCTACATGTCACCGGAGCAGGCCCGCGGCAAAGAGCTAGACACACGCAGCGACCTGTTTTCCTTCGGCTCCGTACTCTATGAGATGGCGACGGGTACGCTGCCTTTTCGCGGGGAAACGCCCGCGGTGATCTTCGACTCCATTCTGAACCGAACCCCAACCGCGGCGGTGCGGCTCAACCCGGATGTGCCGCCAAGGTTGGTAGAAGTGATCGACAAGCTGCTCGAAAAAGACCGCGATCTCCGTTACCAGAGCGCGGCTGAAGTTCGCGCCGATTTGAAGCGCTTGCAGCGTGACTCCGGTTCTCTCGACGCCGTCATCTCTTCGGGCACGCTGCGCGTCCCGCAAGCGCGCCCCGAGTCGTCTGCGCTGGGGAAGTACCTGGCGGCTGCCGGGCTGCTAATGGTCATCGTAGCAGGTGTGATCGCCTTCTATGTCCGGCGCGGGCATGCGCTCACCGAGAAGGACGCCATCCTGCTTACCGATTTCGTCAACACCACCGCCGATCCGGTCTTCGACGGAACCCTCAAGAAGGCTTTGGCCGTCGACCTCGGGCAGTCTCCCTACATCAACGTCTTCCCTGAGCGGAAGGTGCGCGAGACGCTGCAGTTCATGGGGCGCTCGCCCGATGATCGCGTGACCACCGATGCGGGGCGCGAGATCTGCCAGCGTGACGGCATCAAGGCGATGCTGACCGGATCGATCGCCAGCCTGGGAACGCAGTATCTCATCACGCTCGACGCCGTGAATGCAGCGACGGGAGACTCGCTGGCCCGCTCCGACGCTCAGGCCACCTCCAAGGAGCAGGTGCTCAATGCCTTGCACAAGGCTGCATCCAGCCTGCGCAGCCAGCTAGGGGAGTCGCTGGCCTCGGTGCAGAAGTACGGCAAGCCGCTGTCGGAGGCGACCACGTCGTCGCTGGAGGCACTCAAGGCCTTCTCTCTGGGAGACGGCAAGCACCTCGCCGGAGAGGAACTGGACGCGGCCGGCTACTACCGGCACGCCATCGAACTGGATCCGAACTTCGCCATGGCCTACGCTCGGCTGGGTACCGCTTATACGAACCTTGGACAGACGGTGCTGGCGGAGCAGAACCGGAAGAAGGCGTTCGAGCTACGCGATCGCGCCAGTGAACGCGAAAAGCTTTACATCACCGCCCATTACTATGCCGACTCGCAGCAGCTGGATAAGGGCATCACCGCCTACGAACTTTACAAACAGACATACCCGCGCGATTCGATTCCTTACAACAATCTGGCCAACATCTTTAATGCCATTCTGGGCCAGTACGAGAACGCATTGGAGAACGCCCGGCAGGCAGTGGCGTTGGATCCGGATGGAGCGGCCAATTATGTGAACCTGGCAACCGCCTATGCCGGCCTCAACCGAGTCGATGAGGCGCGAGCCACGGCCAACCAAGGGTTGAAACACCTGCCCAACAACGCAAGCCTCCACCTCATCCTGGCCGGCCTCGCCTGGTCGCAGAACGATGCTGCGACTGCGGACAAGGAACTGGCGCTGGTCCAGAATTCCGGAGCCGAGGGCGAATTCGTGGTGGCCATGGCGCGAGCCAATATGGCTCTGTGTCACGGGCAGTTGAAACTGGAGCGCGACTATCTCCAAAAGGTGGTAGCCCTGGCGGAGAAGGCCAACCTGAAGGAGGCGGTCACTGCCGGCCAGGCCCAGCAGGCTCTTTGGGAGGCGGTTTTCGGTCTCAAGCAAGAGGCGATTGAGACGGCGGATCGGGTGCTGCAAGCGTCCGATTCACCGAATGTCGATGTCAACGTCGCCATCGCCCTCGTTCTGGCTGGGGACAACGCCAAGGGCGAAGAGATCGCAAATCGTCTTGCGGCCTCCCGTCCCTACGACGCGTTGGTGCAGAATGTGCTGGTCCCGCTGATAAACGCGCTGGTCGCGTTGAATCACGCAGACACCGCCAAGGCTACGGACCTGTTGAACACCGCTTCGGTGTACGCGCGGGCGAATAGCGGCGTGTTGTATGCACGTGGCCTCACCTACCTGCGCGCGGGCCAGGGTGCGGACGCGATGCAATCCTTTCAGAAGATCTTAGATCTCCGCGCGGTGCAGCCGGTCGACCCATTGTCTTCCATCGCCCACCTGGGGTTGGCGCACGCCTACGCTGCCCAGGGCGATCTGCCGCATGCCCGCCTCGCCTACCAGGATTTTCTCGCCCTATGGAAGGACGCCGATCCCGATCTCCCCCTGCTCAAGCAGGCCAAGGACGAGTACGCGAAAGTGCTTTGACGCCCGCCGGGAAGGCGGCGGGTGGCGAGAAGTTCCGAAACCGGGGAGCCTGCATCCTGGTTAATTCAGAACGATGACCAGGATTCTGCCATCCGAGTGGTATCCGCCTCCGGTCGCGTTCTTTGATTCCTGGACGGGGTGGGGCGGCAGATAGTAGGTCAGGGTTTTCGTCTGCTTGGCCTGTTGCAGAGTAGAGCCGATGTGATCGCGCTCGCCGTCGACCGCAGGATCAATCTTGTGGGTAATACTGCCATTGCGCTGGTCTTTTTCGAAGCCGATGTCATGCGTCCCCGCGCCTACCCACACCTCCTGGCCACTCCACTGAAAGGGCGCCTTCCAGATGCGGAAGTGATGACGGCTGGCCACAACCGCGTAGGGTTCCGATTGCTCGTAACCGAAATCCTGGATCCGGCCGAAGAGGTAGAGGTCACTCATCGGCATCTGCATGTAAGCCTTCTTCTCGTAAGTCTCCAGGACTGCCTTCATCACCGATTCTTTGACGTCCCGATCGGCGACATGCCAGTCGGCCGCGGCTAGCGCGTCCTGCATTTTCTTTTGCGAGCCCACGATGACGAAGTTCACCATGTCCCCCAAGTTCTGCATCTGGTCGTTGACGCGCCGGGGCAGCCCGTCGATGTCCTTGCGCAGGTGAGCGTCGAGCGGCGCACTGGCAACCGTCAGCGCTGGAGTGGCGGCGGTCGCCGTTCCCGCCGTCGCCGAGGCCGAGGTGGCCGCGGCGGGCGAGGCACTGCTGCCGGTTCCCAGTTGTCCCGAGAGCCACGTCTGGGCCGCGGTCATCAGGGCGCCTTTGACATCTTTGACTTCCTGCCCCGATCCGGCGGCCTGACCCTGGCCGGTGGTCGTGCCGGATGCTTGTCCAGCGGGCGCTGCTGTTGAGGCGGACGGTGCGGTCAGGTTCTCGGTTGGTCCGCTGGCAGCCGCCGCACTCGGTGTGCCCTTTCCCGGCGTTAAGTGGACTTTCACCGCAAAGCTTCCCTGGCATGGAGGCGTGCCCGCCGCATTGATGCCGAAGTAGAGATGCCCGGATTCGGTGGTTCGCAACTCGCCGTGACTGCCGACCAGCAACGGGCTTGCGTTCTCCTCCAGGCGGGCGATCAGTGCTCCCGGCGGCGCGGTCGCTAGGGGGGCTTTCGCGGCCGCCGCGGGGGCGCCCGCGCTGCCGTCGGGATTGCAGTCCGTATCCCCGTTCGCACCCGCCGCCGAAATCAGCAATTCGTCGCCCGGATGAAGATCAAGGCCGGTATCTGTCCACGCCTGGGCGGTGGAGATCTTGTAGTTGAAGTCCTGTCCCTGCGCCGCCATGACGGCGCTTCCGACACACCATATGAAAACGAGCAGGCATCGCGCGGGAAGAGTTACTAGGTGGCGGATCATGAAAAAACTCCCCAGCATTCATCCATCTTCGCCCCCAGGCAACAACCGGGGACCACGCATCTATTATCCCCTAACTCAGCCAGACACGTCTCCGTCCTGCGCTTTGATTGAGCGGATCTGGGCGGGAATCAAGTGGATCCTGCATGCTCGATATCGCACGCTCGAGACATAACATAACCCTCACTCACTCTTCTTGATACAGGTTTCAGGGGATCACAACGATTCCGTTTCTCCGCTTACCCTTCGTTGGCCGGGACGTCTAAAACAACACATCCGGCCTTGGCTGCTCTTCGGATGAGGACGCGGGAGCCTGGGGCGACCGGCAAATCAGGAATCGGGGTACGGAACCGGGAGGGCACTGGGAACGTACCAGGAAAAAGAATGGGGTCGTGCGCACCATCTGGGGTGCGCAGAGGCTGTTTTTCCCGGAGGGTAGTGCCATGGAGACGGGACGCAACCAACTCGGGGCCAATGGAAACGAAGGACTGCCCGGCCATCACGATCCGCACGTGCTGGAGGTGGTACGCCAAGCCCACGAGGAGCTGCGCCAACTGCTGCGCCAGCGGTCTGAGATCATGAAAAGGATCGGAACAGTCAAGCAGACCATTGTCGGGCTGGCAAATCTGTTTGGCGATGAGGTGCTGAGCGAGGAACTGCTGGAACTGATCGACCGCAAGAGCAGCGGGCGGCAACCAGGCTTCACCAAGGCTTGCCGCATGGTGCTGATGGAAGCCAGCCGTCCCCTGGGCGCGCGCGAAGTCTGCGAACTCATCCAGCAGCGAATTCCGCCAATGCTATCGCGGCATAAGGATCCGCTGGCCTCGGTGACCACGGTGCTGAATCGACTGGTGGACTACGGCGAGGCGCGCGCGTTGACCCGAGAAAATGGCCGTCGTGCCTGGCAATGGGTCTCAGAACCCGGGGACGGAATGCGCGTGCGGTCCGGTATTCCACGCGCCTGAACCGGCGTGCCTTGGTTGCGATAGAACTGTCTTTGGCGCCCCGAGGGACAGCCCGCTTCCGTGCCGACTCTCGGGGTTGGTTGTCGGCGAGGCGCGCTCTGCTAATCTCGACCCATGGTCGAGACCGAGCGCGAGCCCTCCAACTATCGATGGCAGTCCGTGGTGCCGGTGGGGCTGGGCCTCGCGTTAGCTTGCCTGGCGCTCTTCTCCTGGCTGGCGGGGGAGGTGCTGGAACGGCACACCCAGGAATTTGATAACACCGTCCGCGCCACCGTCCATCAACATGCGTCCCCTGCCCTCACGGGGTTCATGCGTGGGGTTACTCACTTGGGAGACTGGACGGCGGTCCTGCCCGCAGTCTTGTTCCTATGGGGGATTTTCTCCTGGCGGGGAGCGAGAGACTACGTTCGCCTCCTGCTACTGACCGTGACGGGTGCCCTGGTGTTGGACAGCGCCCTGAAACTCGTCTTTCAGCGCACGCGTCCGGATCCGTTCTTCATCGCGAAGCCGCAGAGCTACTCCTTCCCAAGCGGCCATGCCCTGATCTCGCTTTGTTTTTACGGGCTGCTGGCGGGAATGCTGACCCCGCGGCTGAAGAAAAGGTGGCAGCGAGTTGCGGTATGGGCGGCTGCTGCGCTGGTGGTGGGAATGATCGGTCTGTCGCGAATTTATCTGGGCGTCCATTGGCCGAGTGATGTGCTGGCGGGATATGCGGCGGCGATCGTGTGGATGGGGACGGTGCGCAGGCTGGCGCCGAGGGGAACCGCGCCAGAGTTCAAGAAAAGGTGAAACAGCAACGGGCGCCGCGGAATCGCATAAGGATCGGGAAAATATTTAACTACCGCTCGGAGAGCGGAGGGCGCGAGGCAGCGAGACGCCGCGAATGATCTCGGTCGCGCAGGTGTCGGACGGGCGAGGGGGCCGTCGCTCGACCGGGAAATCCGAGTCGAAACAGGCTCCGCCTAGGGGGGCAGAAGCATGCCCTTTTCCAGGTGGCGGATCACGTGGGCATAGGAAGCAGCGTGCGGGTCATGGGTGACCATCACGATGGTTTTTTTGAAGCCTTCGTTGAGCCGCTTCAGGATTTCCAAGACTTCTGTGGCAGAGTGGCTGTCCAGGTCGCCGGTAGGCTCGTCAGCGAGCAACAGCGTGGGGTCGCTCACGATGGCGCGGGCGATGGCGACACGCTGCTCCTGTCCGCCGGAAAGCTGCTTCGGGAGATGGTCGACGCGGTCTTCGAGACCGACGAGCTTGAGGGCGGTCATGACGTGATCGCGCCTCTGGGCGGGCGAGAGCTTGGTGAGCAACAGAGGCATTTCTACATTCTCAAAAGCCGTGAGCACGGGGATGAGGTTGAACGTCTGGAAGACATAGCCGACGTGCTCGTTGCGCCAGCGGGCCGATTGTCCATCGTTGAAGCGGAAGACGTTCTCGCCCATGACCAGTAGTTCTCCGGAGCTGGGACGATCAATGGCGGCGATCATGTTCAGGAGGGTTGTCTTGCCCGAGCCCGAAGGCCCCATGAGAGCCAGGAATTCTCCCTGGGCGATGTCGATGGAGACATCGTCGAGCGCCTTTACCTCGAAGGCATCGCGCTTAAACACCTTAGTAACACTACGCGCCTGGACGACTTTCGTGCCGGTCGCGATATTGGTGTGGGACATCGCGCTCATGAAGACTGTCCTTTGATTTTGATCGGTTGACCATCTTTGAGGTTCTCAGGTCCGGCTGTGATGAGGCTCTCGCCCCCCACCAGGCCATTCACCAGGTAACCACCCCGGCGCTGGCTAACGATGTGGACTTCCCTCATGCGAGCCTTACCGTTAAAGGCGAGGAAGACGACTTTCTTGCCATCGTGATCGCGCACCGCGGAGGTGGGGACAACCACGCCAGACTGCTGGACCGTGCTCTTATCCGTCTCAGCGAGAAACTTGACGGTGGAGTTCATGTCGGGGCGAAGATGCTCATCGGGATTCAGAATCTGCACTTTGACCTGGACAGTGGCCTTCTGGCGGTTGGCCTCGGGCGAAATTTCCGCAATTACGCCGTTGTACTTGAGGTCGGGGAAGGCGTCCACGGTGACGATGGCCTTCTGCCTGGGATGGAGCTTGGCGAAATCGTCCTGGGCGATATCGAGTTCGACCTGCAGGTCATTGAGGTCGGCGAGAGCGACGACGGATCCCTGGGGGCCGCCCTCGGCGCCGCTGGCAAACGTCGAGGTGATGAGCTCGCCCTTTTCCGCTTTGCGTTCCAGGATGGTGCCGCTGACCGGGGCGCGGATAAGGGTGGCGTCGAGCTGGGACTTGGCGAAGGCGGCTTGACCCGTGGCCTGGAGCAAGGAGCCGCGGGCGCGGGCGATCTCTTCCGGCCGCGGTCCAATCTTGGCCAGGGCCAAAGACTGCTGGAGCGAGTTGACGCGCTGCTGATCAGCGTCGTACTTCGCGCCGGCATCATCCAAGGCCTGGCGGGAGAGCACGCCCTGGTTGGTCAGCTCACGAGTGCGGTCGAGCGTGATCTTGTCGTTGGCGGTGGTGGCGCGGGCCTCATCCAGATTGTGCTGCGCCTGCTGGATTTCCTGAGGACGAGATCCGTTCTGCAGTTCCTCGAGATAGGCTCGGGCTGTCTGGACGGCGCCCTGTGCCTGCTCGTACTGGGCTCGGAATTCCTCGTCTTCCAGCCGGACCAGCACTTGGCCCGCTTCAACCTTGTCGCCCTTCTCCACACCCACCCAGGCGACCCGGCCGGTCACCTTGGAGTTTACGTTGATCTTGTGGTGGGCGACGACATAGCCGGTGCTGGAGAGCACGATGCCGCCGACGTCGCCGCTTTCCGGAACTGCCCGGACTACCTCCACCTCAGCCACCGAGGGCGCAAGGAGGCGATAGGCCAGCGCGACAACACCCAGAAGCACGACCACCGATATGCCTCCCAGGATGATCCGCTTGGCCCAGACGGGTACCTGACCCTCGGCATCGCCGCGATGGGAGCGATCGATGCGCAGGTTCTCGAGATCCTCGTGTTTGGTGTCAATCGGCACAGTGGTTACGGGCGAAGTTGGTTATCGAAAGCCCCGATCTCCTCCTCTATTATTACTTATACGCACTGGCGGGGCGCACAGTTTCCCCCTCAGCCGCGCAACGCATTCAGAATGTTCTGCCGCGCCGCGTGCCAGGCGGGGAAAATTCCGCCGAGCAGGCCCATTCCTAGGCCAAAGAGAATGGCGACCAGAACCACGACAGGGGTCATCTTCAGGCTGAAAACCATCTCGCTGAAAGTAACGGCGTTCCCGACACCTGTGGTCATGCCATTGAAGGGCAACATCAGAACAATCCCGATGACAGCGCCGAGAAACGATAGCAGCAGCGACTCCAGCACGAACGACGTCAAAATGCTCGGCCGTGAAAAGCCGATTACGCGCAAGGTTGCAATTTCACGCCCCCGATAGGCGACCGCCGCATACATCGTATTCATCGCGGCGAAACTGGATCCGATCGCCATGATGATGGCCACGATGAAGCCGATGTACTTTATCGGCGCCCCAGACTTGGTCTGGGTGGCGTAATAGTCGGTCTCGAGCATCCCGTCGAGCTTCAGCCGCTGGTCGTCGCTGACGCGGTGCTTGAGAGCGTCGGCGGCGACCGGATCGGTGGCGCGCAGATAGGCGGAGGAATACCCGCCCTGGCGGTCGAAATCCGCGGCCATCTGGTTCACGTCGCTCCATATTTCGGAGTCATACGCGGTCCCACCCGCGTCGAAGACTCCCACCACCTTCCATTGGCCCTTGCCGAAGTCCATCGTGTCGCCCACGCCGGCGCCGCTGAAACGGCGGTGCACGTTCTGGCCGACCACAACCTCACGCTGTCCCGGTTGGAACCAGCGCCCTTCCACCAGCTTGACGTGAGGACGGAGCTCGAGGCCCCCCGGAACCATCATGCCACGCACGCTGACGTTGACGTCCCCGGTGCCGTCCTTGCGGGGCAGCACAATTACCACGACCCACTCGCCGGAAGCGGTAGGCTCACCGCGACTGTCGCTGGCGATGCCAGGAAGTTCCTTCAGAGTAGGAAACAGGGACGCATCGAAACCCCCGGAGAGTTCGGCGGTTGAGCCTTTGCGTAGGACCAGGACATTGAGCGGGTCGCCACTGGCGACGAAAGCGCGGTTGAGCCCGGCGATCAGGGCCATCAGGAACACGGCCGTGGTTACCGTCAGGGCAATGCCCAGCGCGGTCATAATGGTGAGCCCCTTGCGGAGGATCAGGTTGCGGATGTTGTAGCTGATTGGAATTGCCATCCCTGGAACTCCGCTAACCGATGTAGCGCAGGCCCTCCACAATATCTACCCGCGAAGCGTGATAAGACGGAACCAGCGCGCTCAGTGCGCCCACCAGCGCGGCCATCAACAGGGCTGCCAGCATGGTAGACGGAGTGACCCGGATGCCGACGAAGAAGCCGGCCTGTGGCGAATGGGCAAACATCCAGACCAGTCCCATCCCGAGGATCACGCCGACCAGCCCCCCGATCAGGGCCAGAGTGACAGCCTCGCCCACAAAAAGACCAAGCACCGTCTGACGAGTGAAGCCGAGGGTCTTCAGCACCGCAACTTCTCGCGTGCGTTCGCGGATCGACATAGCGATGGTGTTGGCAGAAACCAGCAAGGTGGTGAAAACCACGGCTCCGCAGATGCTGAGGATAAACGCCTTGACGTTGCCCATCATGGCGACGAAATCCAATCCGAAAGCCTTCTCGGTCTCGGTTTTGGTGGGCTGGGGCGAATTGTGAAACATATCATCGACCGCCGCTGCGATCTTGGGCACATCCGCAGGGGAATCGGCCAAGATGCCGAAGGTGCCCGTCTGATCCTTCATCACGGGGACGCTCTCCTCGAAATACTTGCGGTCGAAATACACGGACTGGGTGGGCTGGGGAGCAGTGTAGATTCCGCGGATGTTGAGTTCGAGATTGACGGGCCAGATGGTGCCCATGATGACGATGCGGTCTCCCAGCTTCCAGTGGAACTTTTTGGCCAGTTCGCTGTCCACGACCGCCCCGGCCCGATCGTGCTGCCAGGCCGCCAGTTGGTCGGGAGCAATCTTGAAGTCGGTGTAGACGCTGAAGAACTCCTCGGGATCGGTGGCAAACTGGGCAAAGAAGTGCTCGGGCTTGTCGTCGATGTAGGTTCCGCCAAACCACTGGGTGGGAACCACGGCCACCACGCCGGGGGCGGAGCGAATCTTTTCCCCGTAGTAGATCGGCATGGAGAAGGTCAACGAGACCTTGTGACGAGTGATGAGCCGCTGCGTCGACTCTCCGCTGCCGTTGTCGAGGTAGAATGCGCGCCAGAAGGTCATCATGAAGGTCAACAGGAGCAGCGAAAACGCGATGCTGGCCGCGGTCAGCAGGCTGCGCCTCCGGTTCCGGAAGGCGCTCTTGGTCACAAATCGCGTGAGGGTCATCTGCGAACTCCCTGGAAGCTGTGCACGCGCCCCAAACTCGATTCCCGGCCGCTGACGGGAGGACGTCGGATCGGCCCCTTCTTCACAAGCATAGTCGATGACAGCGGACGGCGACAACCGCGGAGCTCGCGGTGCTTTCAAGGTCTCTTGTATGGCGGAGCATCTGGTTGCGTGCCAGTGGATTCTGTCACGCGCCGTGATGACGATTGTCATTTCCCCAGTTGGCCAAACAGAACACAAGCGCAATGTAGATTGTTGTGTTGAACCCGGGGCGACGTCGAGGCTTACTGTGGTGACAAGGTTTCGTCCAGCGAAACGCTGCCGTCCTGTTCGACCACAATCACTTTCTGCATCGGCTTATAGCCGGTAAGGGTGATGTCGACGATGTAGTTGCCGGGCTTAAGGAGGATTTCGACCGGAGAAGTCTTGTCCAGCATGCGCCGGTTGACGGCGATCTGAGCACCTTTGGGGTTGGTTTTGATGCTGACCTTGCCCATGCCAGTCTGGGCGTTCTTGCCCCCAAACAGCTTCCTGACCTTGCCAACAGTCCGTATATCATCCGCATCGCCGAGGGGTCGGAGAGTAGGGCTGAAGTGGTAGGTTTGGCCGGGCTGGGCCGTGGCTGAGGTGGTCTCGTCGAGATAGCCGGCCTTGCGAACCAGGATGGTGTGAGTCCCCCTATCGAGCGTTACTTGCGACGGGGTCACCCGCTGCGTGTCCTTGCCGTCCAGGTAGATAGAGGCGCCCGGCGGGTCGCTGCCGACCATGACCGAGGAAGACAACGACGCCAGGTGAACCGCCAGGAAGGACTTGCTGCCGGAGGCGACTTCGACGGTTCTAGTCTCCAGGCCGTAGCCTGCCTTGCTGACCACTACGGTGTGCTGCCCCGGGCTCATGTCGCTAAGATTGTAAGGTGTGATCCAGTTGGGGTCGCTGCGGCCATCCACTAGAACCTGTGCCCCTTGAGGCGTGGAGTCAACCGAAAGCTGGCCGGGAATGATAGCTGGAGCCGGAGCGACCTTTTTGGCGTTCTTCTTGTTGCGCGACTGTGCGGCCACCCGGGTGGAGGTGGCAGCAGCCGGTTCCGGATGAGCCGGCGGTGGCCCTTCAGCCTGTGGCACCGGTGTTGGGGCCGGCTCAGCCGGCAGTGTCTGAGTTTCAGCGGGCGCGGGCTGGTTCTGAGGCGCGGCGGAGGGAGCCGGCACACGGCCCTCTTCGTCGGTGTTCTGCGTATAGCTGTGCCAGGCCAGAGCAGCGGCGATGATCAGGATCAGGGCAATTGCTCCGGCGACAGAGTACAGCAGCAGCTTGGGGGGGACGCTCTTGATCTCCTTGATCGCCTTTTCCGCGACCTCGCGCGGCTGAACCTTGGGCTTTTCTGGCTGACTTCCCGGCCGAAGAATGATCGAGGGAAGGGCCTGTTCCTCCGCGGAGTTCTCCGGCTTCGGCGCCGGCGGGGCGATGTAGACCTCTTTCAGCGGCGGCAGTTCCTCCAGATCGGAAAAGCTCGCGCCCTGGCGGCCTTCTCCGCCGTCGTCCGCCATCAGGGGATCGATCGCGATCCGGGGTTTGTCAGTGTCAGACTCGGCCGCATCGGGTGAAAACACACCTTTATCCTGTTCCGCTGCTTCTACAGATGCCTTTACAGTCGATGAAGCGACGCTGGGATCGAGCTGGGGCGCTGCCGGCCTCGCGGCAGCGGTTCCGGCTCCGGCCGCCGCCGCTCTCCTGGCCGGAAGCGCCGTCTTCTTCATCTCGGGCTCGTGTGCCGGGTGTGCGGGGTCGGCCTGAAAGGTTTCTGTCTCGCGGAGCGAGGGAGCCATCGGGTGGTCACCATGCGGCGTTGCGACCGGCGACACCTCGAACTCCGGCGAAGCCGGCGCCACCGGAAGGGATTGCTTCTGCGGAGGAGCGCCCGCAAATTTGGTTGCGGCTGCTGCTCTGGCTTTTTCCGGCGCAACGATTCCCTTGGGTGGCCCGCCGGCTTTCTTGGCCGGTGCTCTCCCCGTGTTCTCGCGGCATTTCTCCAGATCGTTCACCATCTCCCGGCCGCTCTGATAGCGCTTCTCGGGATCTTTGGACAGCGCCTTCATGATCACGGTGCTTGCGACCTCGTTGATCCTGGAGTTCAGCTGCGCGGGTGGCACGGGCATCGCTTCCAGAATCTTGCTGCGGACCGCGTCGGCGTCAGGGCCCTCGAACGGTTTCTGATCAGTGACCATCTCATAGAGGATTGCACCCCAGGTGAACAGGTTGGAGCGTGCGTCCAGCATCTCGCCTCCAATCTGCTCGGGGGACATGTACTGCAGGACCGATGGGATGGGGCCGACCGCATGAGCGGCCACGTAGCCGGTACTGGAAATGCCAAAACTCAGCATTTTCACCGTGCCATCCCAAGTCACCATGATCTTGGCGGGTTCCAGACTGAAGTGGAAGACGTTCTGCTGATGGGCCAGGTCGAGGGCCTGGCAAACCTGGCGGCTGATGTCTAAAAGGTCCCAGATGGAGAAACCTTCCTTGCGGGCCAGCATGGTCGCGATACTGTTGCCCTGCACATACTCCATCGCGGAACAGAACTCCCCGTCAATCTCCCCTGCGCCGTAGATCGCCGTGATGTTGGAGGAGCTCAAGTCCTTGGTGGTTTCCGCCTCCTGCAGAAGGCGCTGCACGACTTCTTCTGCATGGTCGCCAAACACATCGAGATGGAGGGTTTTCAGGGCGATGATTTGCCCGGATTCGGGGTCTGTTGCCTTGTACACGCAGCCCGAATCGGCTTTCGCGAGTTCGCTGAGGATTTCGAAGCGACCAATTTTGCGCGCCATTTTTGTGTTGCCTTATCGGGCGAAGCCCTCGCCCGCGCGTGCTTACCGGAAGCCGCGATTTGGCGTTGGGGGCGGGTGACGCTAAGGATAACCTGATGCGTAATTGAGATTCGAGTTACGAAAGTACTCGCGACACCGGGAGGGTGCGGCTACGGCTCGTCCACATCCAGCAGCCAGGCTTCGATGAGGCGGCGCACCTTGGCTCCCTCGGTGCGCCTGCGCACGGCATCGAGGACGGCCACGCGCGTGCCCTGGCCCGAGCCCCGAAACGCCAACCAATACGGGATGTGGAGTTCGCCGGGAAGGGGCGCCACCGAGAGGTGCAGATCGCGCATGCGGAAAAACCCTCGTCCGTAAAGAATGCGGCGGAGCTTAGCCAGCACCAGTTCGGATGTGCGCTCGGGCGCCAGGCGTGGCGCCGGACAGTTACGCGTTTCCAGGCACACCGTCTCCGGATCGGTGGGCAGGTGCTGAAACTCGTACAGATCCAGCGTTCCGGCTACGGCGTCCAGTCCGAGGAGGCACTGTTCCGCGCGGCCGCGATTCTGAATGCCGACCTGAAACAGGTGAAAAGGAATGTAGACCTCGGCCACGGAGCGCAGCGGGCCCCAGGATAGGTCGCGGAGCAAGCGCACGGGGCCGGCGGCGTGGAAGAGCTGAATGGCCTCGTCGCGAGTCACGTTGGGCCGGAGGCTACGAATCAGCGTCATCGATGGGGGTGGCGCAGGAGGCCGGTGCACCTCCCCTGATCTTAACCGCAGCCAACCACAATACAAGTCCGTCACCGCAGACTGTGACTGCCGTCACAGAATAGCCCGCTGGTATTCGCGTATTGAGGAGGGCCACGGGGGATCACGTGGCAGAGGACGGCTGGCACCAGCCCGAGATCCGGGATTTCTGGAAGCAATTCGATGCCAGCCGGCAGGTTCGCGTCTATTCGGCGGGCGCGCTGATCTTCGAGCAGGGCGTCGCCTCGCAGGGCGTTTACCTCATCCAGCAAGGCAGTGTAAGAATCCGATTCGCTGCCGCCGGCGGCCAAGTCCTCGCTGAGGCCGGGCCGGGTACCGTTCTAGGCCTGAGCGAGTGCATCGCCGGGGCCAATCACAAAGTCAGTGCGGAGGCAGCGTGTCCGGTGGAGATTGCTTTTTGGGAGCGCGCCCGCTTCCTGAACTACCTGCGGGAACATCCGTGCACCTGCCTGCAGATTGTGCGTTTGTTGAGCGAGGATCTGCACGCCCTATACCACGAATTTCGTTTTGCCGAGAGGCGTTCGCGGCGTGTAAGCCTCCGTAGCGACGATTGCAGTTGAGACCAGGGGTAGGGTTGATCTGAAGTGAGCGTCCACGGCGGACGGGCGGCTAGTTGGGCAGTGTGAAATTGACCGTGATCATGGTCTGCACGTCTACCGGCTCCCCGTTCAGATAAAACGGCTTGTATTTCCACTGCTTCACCGCCTCCTGGGCGGCGTGCGCGAGCATGCTGTCACCGGTCAGCACCTTCAGGTCGGTGATGTTGCCCTGCTTGCTGATGGTGGCCTGCAGTTCAACCGAGCCTTGGAGGCGCAACTGAATAGCCTGCGGAGGATACTTTGGCGCCACTTTCTTCAGGATCAGGCCCTCGGAAACGCCTTGCGAGATCTTTACCAGTTGGGGGACGGGTTTCGGGACCGCCACCGCGAGGTTGCTGATGTTGGCTAATTCCTTGGTGTCGCCCGAGCCGACGACCCCAACCGTGCTGGGCGGCTGGACTGGCTCGGAGGGCCCTGCGGAGACGGGAGGAGCCGTCGCAGAAGACTTATCGCGCTTGACCACCAGAGGTTCCGCAGCAGGTTCTTGCTTGGGGGTCTCAGGAACAGCGGCGGAAGATTCCTTGCCATGCGCCTTGATCGCGGGCGATGTCTTGGGCGTAGCGGTAGGAGCCGTTCTGGAAGCGTCCTCGGAGGTATTGGCAGACTCGGTAGGCGCAACCGGCGTGGAGTCTTCGGGCTTCGAATCGGTCGCAGCCTCCGGAGCGGTCAGGGTTCCTGCCGCCGGCGAGAGGGACGGTTGCACGGCGTGTTTCGTGCCGCTGTTTCTCCAGCCAAGATAGGCGGCTGAAGCCGCCAGCAGCACGACTGCAGCGACGATCACGAGCGCCTTTTTATTGCCGCCTTCGTCCTCCTCTCCCCAGTCGGATGAGCCGACCGGGAACGAAGGGGGCTCCACGTCGGGATGGACCAGAGTCCTCGCCGTAGGCGCCTCGACCTCGGTTCCCGTCGCGACCCTGTTCTGGGGCCGCGGTCTTGCCGGTTGTGCCGCCGGACTTGCCGCCGTGATATCGCTGGGCTTGACCGTTTCTTTTTCTTTGGCAGTGGCCGGCGCTGCGGCGGCCGGTCCCAACGATTGTGTCGCACCGGTTGGACGAGCGGGAGACGATGGAGGTGCGGAAGAAATCGGCTTGCCGGGTGCCTTCAGCAACTCCGGGTTCAGGGTCTCTGCGGCTTTGCGTACCGCTGTCGGCTCTGCCGCTGGCCGGGCGGCGCGTTGCCAGGGGTAGGCGGGCTTCGCCGGCACAGCCGAGGCCGCTGGCGAGGCCTCGTGAACGCCGGCTGGGGCCTGAGTTTTTCTTGGATCCTGGTCTCGCGCCTCGCTGGTTGACGGCACGACTGCTGTAGGTGATGGCGCCTTCGGTGGCTTGGCGGCCGGCGTAGTCGAGCGTGCTGGCGGAATGGCCGGGGTTTGACCACGGGGCGGCGCACCGGGACTTGGCCGGACATTCGTCCGAACCGTCCCGGGGGAGGCCGTGGGTCGGACGGCCTCGCTTCCCTTTCTCAGCAATCCACGAGCGACCCGCAGCGTACCCTTTGCCTGTTCGACGTTGATCGGCTTGGTGAGGACCAGATTGGCGCCGATGCGGAAGGCCTTGGCGACTCCGGCCTGCCCTTCGACAACCGCGACCGCCAGCGCAGCTTGATTAGCCCCCGAATTACGCGCGCTCTTGAACAGCAGCATCGCGTTCTGCTCGTTGTCACAGTCGACCACAATCGCATCAAAGCGTTGTGCCATGAGTTTCTTGACTGCACCAAAGGGCTCGGTACAGGGCTCGATGGAAAAATCCAGTTCACTGAGCACCTGTGATACCGAGCGGGCTGTCTTCTCATCGGGACAGAAGAGTAACGCCTGGTAACCCATAGCGTAATCGTAGGTATGGCTATCCGGAGCAGCAAGTTACGGCAGTAATGCAAAGCCGCGTGCGCAGCCCGAGAACTGTCTCAGACCGTGACAGGTTCCGCAAAATGCCGGTGCTACGGAAGTTTGAAATCCACTGTGACCCGCGTCTGAAATTCCGAAGGCTCTCCGTTGTGGGAGTACGGTTTGTAGCGCCATTGCTTGACTGCGTCGTAGGCCGCTTGGGCCAATATGGGATCGCCCGAGAGCAGTTGCAGGGAGTCGACCTTCCCCTGTTTGTTCACGATGGCCTCGAGGACCACCGTACCCTTCAGCTTCTTGAGGCGCGCCTGCCGGGGGTACACTGGGTGGACACGGTGGATGACCTGGTCATCGGCGTAGTCCTCGGGGACCTCCAGCAACTCGCTGGAAGTCCGGGTAGTCGCGGGCGTGTTGGAGGCAGCCGAGAGAACCGGCACAGATTTGGCAGCGCCGGAACGGGAAGGAGCGGTTGCCGCTTTCGCATTCTGAGCAGAGTCTGAGCTCATCGTGGGCCGGTCACCTTCATGGCCGTCGTTCGGGGCGTTCGCCGTCAGAGCTGGAACCGTGCTGGCAATGGGAGTAGATGCGTCCTCGGGGTTTCCCGCGGGGGTCTGTGACGGCGCTGTTGCCGTCTGGTTCAACTCCGGCTGAGGCTGCGTTGCCGAAGGAACTGGTGCAGGTTGGTCGGGAGCGGGTTGCGGTTTCGGCGCCACAGCCGCCTGTGGCTGTCTGCCCATGAGCGACCTGACCTTTGTGTACCCCCCACCGACTAGGTTATGAAACCCGGGTTGCGTCCTCCAGGCCGCATAACCACCCGCGGCCATCAGCACCAGAATGAGCGCAGCCACCAGAACGGCCTGCGGCCTGGACTTCCTCTTTTCGATGCCCGCGAACGGACGCTTGGCCAGACCTCCGAAGGAGGGCACCGCGCCATTTCTCAGGGTCTGGGGCGTTTCCCCGGTTTCATCTGCTGGGAAATGCTCGACGGCCGGTAGCATGCCGTCGCTCCACTCCGGTACTTCTGCTTTTGCCAACTCTGGCTTGGACTTCGCCAGGTTGGTTTCGAGGCGACTGCAATTCAAGGACGAATTCAGCTTGCCGAGCGCGGGAGAATCGGTTGCCAACTTGGGGTCAAGGTCGGAGTCCTTGGGCAAGGGAGACGACGGGCTCTCGGAGAAGTCGGTAAGGGCCGGCTTGGCTTCGCGCGTGAACGTAGGATTCGGAAGACGCACGCTCGCCGAAAGCTTATCACCGGAGGCGGGAGCCAGTGCCGGCGCAGGACCTGCCGCCTCCTTCGCCGATTCAAAAGGCAATGGCGTCGGCGAAGCCGGAGGCATCGCGGCTGGGGGCGCAGGCACCGGAGGTGCAGCCGATGCCACCGGGGAAGCAGTCGGCGCAGAGTTGGCGGGCGGGACCGGCGCCGGAACCGCGATCGCAGGCGCCGCCGGCGCCACTACCGGGACTGCGCTGGTAATCGTAGAAGCGCCTGCCGCAGCCATGGAGGACGCCGGCTTCGCTTCGCTGTCTTTTTGAATCATGCCAAGCGCCGCCCGGAGCGTATTGCGCGCCTGCTCCAGGGATACGGGCTTGGTCAGCACCAGACTTGCGCCCAAGCGAAACGCGTTGGGCACGCCCGCCTTTCCCTCGACGATGGCAATCGTAATGGCGGTCTTGTTGAGCGGGGACGAGCGAGCGCTGTTGAAGACCTGCGTCGCGGTGGGCGCATTGTCACAATCGACAATGAGGAGGTCGAAGCGCTGATTGGCGAGCCGTTTCAGACTAAACGCGGAGTCACTGGAGTGCTCGAACGAGAGCTCCAACTCGTCCAGGATTCGAGCAACCGCATGGACCGCCTTTTCTTCTCCGCACAACAGGAGCACACGCGTGGCCATAGCACTTTGATGCTATGAAGTACGGTGACTCGCGAGCAAGTTACCGTAGTAAGCCTGGCTCAGCGGCGCGAGTTGCCCATCGCCGAGTCTGGCGGCGGGTAGGGCAGAGAATCGCGCAACTCGGCAATCTCGGTGGGGGCAAAATCGGGGAAAGGCAACTGTCGTTCTTGCCGCCACTGCCGGACCTTCTGGATGGCTGCTTCGCTGACTCCCCGGTCGAGACCGGAATCTCTTCCCAAATATACAGTACGGGAGGGGAAGGCGAATCCCGTGCCCGAGCGGGCCACAATGTCCATCATTCGCAGCAGAAGATCTTCGCGAATGGCGGTGAACTCCGCGAAGTCCTGGGTGAGGACGAAACTGAAGATCTCGACCGAGAGAGCGTTCTCGCCAAACCCGGCAAATCGCGCCCGTGCGGAACTCGTCTCCACTTTGGGGTGCTGGTACAGGAGACGCCGAATTTCAGCCACCAGGTAACGCATCTGGTCGGCGGAGGTCTCATAGCGCAGGCCAAACGTGGGATTGAATAGGATTTTGTCGCGGCGGGTGAAGTTCTCGACGTTGATCGTGGCCAGGGTACCGTTGGGGACGGAGAGTTCGGTGCGCTCCACGGTTCGAATGCGAGTGGAACGCAGGCTAATATCCTCAACCGTGCCAGCTCGGTCTCCGACACGGCAGAAGTCGCCCACGCGAATCACTTCGTCGCCCAACACCGACACTCCGCCGAACAAATTCTCGATGGTTTTCTGGGCGCCGAAGCCGACAGCCAGGCCGCCGATGCCGAGGCCAGCCAGGGCCGTGGTCATGTTGAATCCGAGCGCACTCAGAATCGCCAGCCCGGCGACGATGATGACCAAGACTTTGAGGATGCGCTGGCCCAGCAGCACCAGGGAGCCGGTGCCGGCATGGCCGCGGGCGAGAGCGCGATGGCGCAGCAACTCCATGCCGCGAGCCAGCAGCCGGAGGGCCAGCCACCCCGCGCCTAGGATAAAAACAACCCGCGCCACCATGGAGTAGTAATGCCGGTGGAGAAGCGGCAAACGAAGGTAGGCGGCAAGGATGCGGTGGATGATTACGCCGACGATCAGCCACACCGGTCCGGACACCAGGGCCCAGCGCCGAAGCTGCGGCAAATTCCGGTAACGACGCCAGAGTGTACCGGGAATGAGGGCGAGCTCGATCAGAAGCCAGGCTAGCCCAGCCGAGACGGGAATGGCCAGAAACAGAGCCAGCCACTGCCACACCGGCATCCCCAGGAATTCATTTCGCAGCGCGGCGGGAAGTCTGGTCTCGACCTGGTGGGCCTCCAGGTCGGCATAGACGTCGGGAATCTTAGCCAAGGTCTCAGCGGAGAACAGCCAGATTTTCCCGCCAGTGGAATCGTTGACACGAATGAGCAGGACGTCGACGTCGGTCTCGCCATTGGAGACCGTGCCGATCTTCTCCTGGTTCAGCGGCACTCCTTCCTGGCTAGAGCCTTCGGGCTGGGTGCTGATGTTCTTCAAGCTTCCCACCAGCGCGCGATCCAGCACCGCCTTCAGCTGCTTGGCAAGTTCTTCACCCTCGGATTGGCGGCGGGAGGCACTGAGCTGCAGGTACTGGCCGGCGGTTTGATACTTGCCTTGTTGCACCGCTTCGAGGAATCCAAAGACGCACCCGCTTGGAGTTTGCCGGCCGAGAGGGTCGACCGGTGCCGAGGCCGCTCCGGCCTGTGGATGGAGAATCGATCCCGGCAGTTTCTGGCCCGCTGCAGGCAAGCAGGCGAGCAAGGTGAGAAGACAGATCAACAGTCGGTTGCCGAGAGAAGGCATGGCTCCTCCTTCTGGAAAATGAAGGATCTTACGCATGACGGCAGGCAGCATCGTGAACGACAGCTCGAAGGGGAAGGCCGCTGCTGGCGACCTCCTCAACGGCGCTTCGGACGATACACGTCCGTGCTCGTCCCGAAGAACACCTCCGCGGCTTCCATGACGGTTTCTGACAAAGTCGGATGCGGATGAATGGTCAACTCCAGGTCGCCTGCCAGGGCTGCCATCTCGATGGCGAGAACGCCTTCCGCAATCAGTTCACCGGCACCCGTCCCCACGATGCCCACGCCCAGCACGCGCTCAGATTTCGGGTCGAGGATAAGCTTGGTCATGCCCTCGGGGCGGTCGAGGGTGATGGCGCGGCCGGATGCCCCCCAGGGAAACTTAGCGATGGTGACTTCGCGTCCCCTGTCTTTGGCTTCTGTCTCGGTCAGGCCGGCCCAGGCGATCTCTGGATCGGTGAACACCACGGCCGGAATGGCGTGCGGTTCGAAGGCCACTCTGTGGCCGGCGATGGCTTCTGCGGCGGTGCGTCCTTCGTGCATAGCCTTGTGGGCAAGCATGGGCTCACCGATGACGTCACCGATGGCGTAGATCGAAGGGTCATCGGTTCGCAGTTGCGGGTTTACCTGGATGAAGCCTTTGGGCCCCACCTGCACGCCCGTCTTCTTGAGGCCGGGAATTTCCGAATT
>DASPST010000086.1:0-142227 GCA_035623795.1 Terriglobales bacterium | reverse complement strand
GGCAGGAACGCTCCAGGGGGATCTGCGGCCTTAGCTGCCGAGCCAGTTGTGCACCAGATTGTACTGTGGGCGGCTTCGCAGTCGCTCTGAGTAAGTTTCTGAGTCACACAACCACCCCAACGGGGTGGCCACTGCTCCATTCGAACTACCGTTCCGATGTCCCCGAAAGAACCTCATTTCCGGCAGCCCGGCCGGGCGAGGAACCGGACGCTGTACAATCTGGCGCGGCTGGCAGAGTGCGGTTCCTCGTGGCCGGCGAGGAGAGCCCGTGAGAATTCCAGGACTCGGTGCCTGTGTGGCAGTTGTCTGGCTGACTTCGTTCATCGCAGCGCAATCTCCCCAACCGATGGAGCAGGGCGTTCGTGAACAAGCCGAGAAACTCCTCGAGAAGATGACGACCGAGGAGAAGGTTGGGCAGTTGAACCAGGCTTCCGGGGTCACGTTCGAGGGCTACGCCCAGAAGGTAACGGATGAGGCTCTCGAAAAAGGCCAAGTGGGCTCGATTCTGTGGCTGGTGGATGTGAAGGAGATCAACCGAATGCAGCGCCTGGCGGTGGAGAAGTCGCGGCTGCACATTCCGCTACTGGTGGGCTATGACGTGATCCACGGCTATCGTACTGTGTTTCCGGTGCCGTTGGCGATGGCTTCGTCGTGGGATCCCTCGGTTGAAGAACAGGCGCAGCAGGTGGCGGCGGAGGATTCCCGGGCGGCCGGCATCCAGTGGACGTTCGCGCCCATGGTGGACATTGCACGCGACGCGCGCTGGGGCCGGATGGTGGAAGGCGCGGGCGAAGATCCGTACCTGGGGTCGGCCATGGCGCGGGCCCAGGTACGCGGATTCCAGGGAACCGCTCTGGGACCGACGAGCCTGCTTGCTTGCGCCAAGCACTTTGCCGGTTACGGCGCGGCTGACGGCGGTCGCGACTATGACTCCTCCTATGTTCCCGAGGAACTGCTGCGCAATGTCTACCTGGTTCCCTTCCATGCGGCGGTGCATGCGGGCGTGGGCAGCGTGATGAGCGCGTACATGGACCTGAACGATGTACCGGCCAGCGGCAATCGATGGCTGCTGCACGACCTGCTGCGTGGCGATTGGGGTTTCCAGGGCTTCGTGGTGTCCGATGCCATGGCGGTGGGCAACCTCGTGACCCACGGGTTTGCCGCCGATCGCGAGGATGCAGCCTACCGGGCGATCAGCGCCGGGCTGGACATGGACATGGCGAGCGACACCCTGATCGAGAACCTGCCGAAGCTGATGGCCGCAGGCCGGATCACCACCAAGCAACTCGACGACGCGGTGCTGCCCATCCTGGAAGCGAAGATCCGACTGGGGCTCTTCCAGCACTGGTATGCGGACGAGACCCAGGCGGAAGCGACGCTGAACCGACAGTCCAGCCGGGACCTGGAGCGGAAGCTCGCAGCCCGCTCGATGGTGCTGTTGCGCAACCAGGGCCATGCTCTGCCCCTGGCCAAGACGCTGAAGCGGGTGGCCGTGATTGGGCCATTGGCTGACTCTCCCACGGATATCGAGGGCGGCTGGACGGTGGAGGGTTTGCTCGGGGGCGATCCCAAGAGCCACCCGGTGACGGTGGTGCAAGGATTGAAGACCAAGCTGGGCGCGGAGGCTCAGTTAGAAGTGGTCAGCGGGCCGCAGTTGCAGCGCTTGTATCCCGCGCTGCTTGACAACATCACCCACAAGAAGCACCCACCGGCGCCGACGCCGGAAGAGATTGCAGAGTCCTTGCGCAACGCCGTGGCAGCGGCCAGGCGAGCCGACGTGGTGATTGCCGCGATGGGAGAGGCCGCGGACATGAGCGGGGAGGCGGCGTCGCGGGCAACTCTCGAGCTGCCGGGAGTACAAGAAGGAATGCTCGAAGCCGTAGTGGCTACGGGCAAGCCGGTCGTGTTGGTGTTGTTGAATGGCCGTCCGCTCGACACACGCTGGGCAGGGGAGCACGTGTCGGCGATCCTCGAAGCCTGGTACCCGGGCACGGAGGGTGGCAACGCCGTGGCCGATGTGCTCTTTGGCGACGCAAACCCGGGCGGAAAGCTGCCGGTAAGCTGGCCGCAGGTGGCCGGCCAGGAACCGCTTTACTACAACCGCAACCGGACGCACGACCCGGAGGATGCTCCCAATTTCAAGTCGCGATACTGGGACCTCACCAGCAAGCCGCTCTATCCGTTCGGCTACGGACTGAGCTACGCGAGCTTTCGGTTCAGCAACCTGCGGCTGAGCAAATCGCAGATCAAGGCGGGGGAGACAACGCAAGTGTCGGTGGATGTGACGAACACAAGCCGGGTCCCGGGCGACGTGGTGGCACAGGTCTATATTCACCAGCGCGCGGGATCGGCGTCGCGGCCGGTGCGGGAACTGAAGGGGTTCCGGCGGGTCACGTTGGCTGCCGGCCAAACGCAGACGCTGACATTTCCGCTGGGGCCGGAGGAGCTGAGCTTCTGGAGCCCGTGGGCAAAGAAGTGGGCCGTAGAAGCAGGCACCTTTGATGTGTGGGCAGGAGGGGACTCCACGGCCACGCTGCACTCGGAGTTGGAGGTCACAGCAAACTAGCAGTCTTTCCTGCGCGGTCTTACTGGCTGTCGCGCTTTTTCAGTTCCTTGGGCTTTGCGGACTGTGGGGGCGCGGCCGGGTTGAGTTCCGCTCCCCAGGCGGTGGGGTTGGGTCCAGCGTTGGGATTTACCCCGAAATCCCACACCATGAGATTCATCTCCTGGCCCAGCATTTCAACCACGGCGTACTCGCCGTTTTCAAGGTTCGCGGTCGGGGACAGCTTGACCCAGTCTCCTTTCATGCGTGCGATGGTGGTGGGGATGAAGTTGCCCTCCTGGCTGACCTTTCCATAGACGGCAGTTTTGACGTCACCCACAACGCGTTTGTCGCCCTTGGTTTGCAGGCGCACGATCTTGAAGCGGTCGAAGGGCAAGGCCGCCTGCTCGGGGTCGTGGGAGTCGAGGCTGATGTAGATGGTGGGAGTTTGCACGTGCGACTGCACCCGGGCATGGCCGCCTTTGATCTCGATGATCTGCTTGTTGCCGGCGATCGGGTTGACCGTGGCGCGCAGGATGTTGCCCTTGCGGTCAGGATCGAGATGCCCGCTGTCGTTCTGTTCCAGGGGGACGAGTTGCGCTCCCTCGTGGAAGCTGTCCAGCAGCAAGACTCCGCCGTCTTTCGGAAGCCGCAGGCCAGGCAGGATCTCGGGCGAGCGGAGGGCTTCCTCGGCGCGCTCGGCTTCCAGTTCCTGGTCGAGGTCCCTGGCCTCAGGGAGGGACGCTCCAGCGGCGCGGTCTTTCTCGTATTTCTCGGTGGCGGGCCAGTCTACGAGCGATTTCGGCAGTTCCTCCCACTCTCCGCGTTCGGCGCTCAAATAGCGCACGCGATCTCCCTTGATTTCGTACTGCGTGCAGGACTGGTAGGAACCGTCTTTGAGGATGAGGCGCTTGGCGAGTTCCTGGGCAGAGAGGAAGCTGAGCCAGGACAAGAACAAGATCCCGAGCAGGCAGCTTGTGCAGCTCCACAGTAGGCGAGGCATAGACTCGTTCCCAACCAATGCGATGCTGCCCGGCGAAGGTCAGATGCCTGGCCGGACTGCTTCCGGAATTGTCCCACGAGTGCCAGTTGGCGAAGCACGGAATCCGCTGGCGGCGAGGACGTCTCGTCGCTCCACCGAAGGCTTGATGTGCTTCAGGGATCAGCCGGTGTTGTGCAGGCCGGCGGCGATGCCGTTGATGGTGGCGGCGATGGCGTAGTCGAGCATGGGGTCGGCAGTACCGCTGCGCTTGCGGCGCAGCAGTTCGACCTGTACCAGGCTCATGGGATCGACATACGGGTTGCGCAAGCGGATGGACCGGTAGAGGACGGGATTCTGCTCGAGCAATTCTTTTTGGCCGGTGAGGGTGAGAAGGACGCGGCGGGTACGCTCGAACTCCTCGGCCAGCATGCCGAAGACGCGGTCGCGGAGGGCGGCGTCGGGCACCAGTCCAGCGTAGAGACGGGCGATGGACAGATCGGCCTTGGCCATGGCGATTTCGACGTTGCGTACCATGCTGGAAAACAGCGGGAAGCCGTGCACCATCTCGCGCAGCAACTCGGCCTGGGCTGGGCCTGCGGCAGCGAAACCCTCGAGCGCATGCCCGACCCCGAACCAGGCGGGGACGGCGTGCCGGCTCTGCATCCAGCCGAAGACCCAGGGGATGGCGCGCAGGTCCTCCAGGCGGCTGTTCTGGGAGCGGCGCGCCGGGCGCGAGCCGAAGCGGGCGTGTTCGAGTTCGTTGACCGGCGTGGCCTGTTCGAAATAGTCGCGGACTTCGGGGTTCTCCGCGATGTGACAGCGGTAGAAGGCGAAGGCATCCTCGGACAGCGTTTCCATCGCCTTGTGCCACAGCTGGGAGCGCTGCCGCGGCTGGTCGGCCGGCCGAAGCACGGCTTCGAGACAGGCAGCGATCATGATTTCCAGATTCCATTCGGCGAGGATGGGATCGGCATACTTCCAGTTCAGGACTTCGCCCTGTTCGGTGATGCGGATTTCGCCGGAGAAATCCCCAGGCGGCTGGGCGAGGATCGCGGCATGCGTGGGGCCGCCACCCCGGCCGACGGTGCCGCCGCGTCCGTGAAACAGGCGCAGCTTCACGTTGCACTCACGGGCCGCGCAATGCAACTCGTGCTGGGCCCTGTACAGTTCCCAGGTGCTGGTGAGCATGCCCCCGTCCTTGTTGGAGTCGGAGTAGCCCAGCATGACTTCTTGGGCGCGGTCCCAAGAGTCGAGCAGGGGCTGGTATTCGGGCAAGGTCCAGATGCGGTGCATGACTCCGGCCGAGGCGCGCAAGGCCTCGATGGATTCGAACAGGGGCACCGGCATCAGGCCGGGATCGCCGTGGTTGGCGGCGACGGAGATGCCGCTCAGCCCGGCCAGCTGAATCACGGCGAGGAGATCGCGCTCGGACTGCGTGTTGCTGATGATGAACGTGCGGATCGACTCCGGGGGGTAGGCCTTCTTCAGCTGACAAATGGTACGCAGGGTGCGCAGCAGTTCCGCCGCCTCCTCGGACGGTTGCGCGGGCAACTGGGCAGGGCTGGTTTGGGACCGCAGAGCAGACGCCAGTTCGGCGAGAACCCGCCCGGTCACGCGGGCGTGCTGGCGAACATCCAAGGCGCAGAGATGAAAGCCGAAGGTGCGCACCTTCCGCACGAGCGGGTCAAGCTGCAGATCGGCCAAGCGGCGTCCCCGGTGCGCACACAGGCTTTCGCGCAAAAGCACAAGGTCGTGTTCAAACTCGAGCGCAGACTGGTAGGCGTGGTCGCGCACCGAGTGGTCGCGGGCGGCGCGTAACCGGGCCGCCACCAGGTCCAGGAAGTGCCGGTACACCTCGGCCTCGGTGATGCGCTTCCAGCGGGAATGCTCCTCCCCGAGGTTGCCCTCATACTCGGCGACACGCTGCGCCAGAGCAGCGCTAATGCCGATCCGGCGCAGCGACATGCTGAGCTGTGTGACCAACCGCGTGATCTCACCGAGATAGTGATCGATGATGATGTGACGCGCCATGCGCAGTGCTTCGTGGGCAGATTCGGCGGTGACGGAAGGATTGCCGTCTCGGTCACCGCCAATCCAGGAGCCGAAGTGGAGGAGTTCGGGCATCCGCCAGTCGTGCCCGGGGTGATGGATTTCGTGGCGGACGCCTTCTTCAAGTTCCGCATACAGGCGGGGCAAGGTTTCGAACAGCACCATGGGGAAATAGTCGAGCCCCATATAGATCTCATCGCGCACGGTGGGCCGCTTCATGCGGACTTCGTCGGTCTGCCACAAGGCGGTGATCTCAGCCAGGATTTGCCCTTCCGATTCGGCGGCTTCCTGTGGGGTGAGCGGCAACTGGTCCAGCCGTTCGAGCAGGGCGGCGATGCGGCGGCGCTTCAGCCGAACGGTGTGGCGCGTGACCTCGGTAGGATGTGCAGTAAAGACCGGGGTCACGCGCACTCCGGCGAGAGCATTCAGGATCTCCGCGGCGGAGATTCCGGCGGCGCCCAGGCGGGCCAGGGTGCCGCGAAACGAGCCTTCCAGCGGTGGCTGATCGCTGAGCCGAGCGGCGCGGCGGCGGCGCTTGCGATGGTTGGTCTCGGCAAGATTGGTCAGCTCGAAATAGATGGCGAAAGCCTTGGTGATGCGATAGGCGTCCTCGACCGAAAGGCTGCCAATCATCTGCTGCGCGCGAGACATGAGGCTGTTGTCGGATGAGGTGTGGCCGGGCGGCGCCAGGGACGGTTCCCGGTGCTGAATCAGAAGGCGCCGGAGTTGTTCGACGATGCCAAAGAACGATTCGCCTTCCTGCTCGACCAGTACCCGCCCGAGGAGAATGCCGAGCGAGCGCACGTCGCGACGCAGAGGCAGTTCCTTGGCGGAATCGGAGGTGTCGGCGGCCAGTTCCGCCAAGCGGCTGGCCTGATCCTTTTCGCTCCACAGGGGTAGATCGGGCATGGGGTATTTTAGCGGAGCACGGGCTTCTCACTCCGACTTGAGCTTCCACCGGATCTGGCGCAGCATGCCCAGCCAGACCTGGGCGTCTGCCTCTTCGAAGTTCAACCGGCGGATGAGGCGGCGCGCCTTCATTTCGGTGGAGGCACCCGCGCCCGCCTTCACGTAGCCACTGGCGAAAAGGGCGTCCAGCAGGGTGGTGGTGAGCCGTTCGAGATCGTCGGCAGATGCGGGCTTAGATGCGGGCTTGCGCTTCCCGGAGCTGGACTGCGAAGAGGCCCGCACCAGTTCGTACAGAGTAACGGCGACGGCCTGGCCGAGGTTCATGGAGCCGTGCTCTTCGACGGTTGGGATACGCAGCAGCCAATGGCAGTGGCTCAGATCATCGCTCGAGAGGCCGCGCTTCTCCGAACCGAACAGCAGCCCGACCCGGCTCAAGGCAAGTTGTTTCCGGATGATCTTCGCCCCGGCCTCGAGCCGGCGTAACGGATGCTGAAGCTGGCGGTCGCGTGCGGCCGTGGTTCCGACCACCAATGTGCAATCCGCGACGGCTTCAGCCACGTTTTTATATTCACTTGCCCCGGCGAGGATGGCCGAGGCGCCCACCGCCGAGCGCGCTTCACGGAAGGCCGGGTCGTAAGGCGCGACCGCGCGGAGGCGGGAGAAGCCGAAATTGCTCATAGCGCGGGCTGCGGCGCCCAGGTTCAGCGGGTTGCGGGTCCGGACCAGGACAACACACAGGCGGTCGAATTCAGGCGGTAGGGGCAACCAGCAGGTATTTTACGTTCGCGGAGCTGCCGTCTCCTAAACCCGGGCTCGTTCCTCTGGCCGGGTCGACGGGCGAAGAAGCCGTCCCAGGCGGGTTTTTTCTGCATAAGTATCGATTAGCGCGAATAACTTTCCAGCGGTATCTTTCCACAGGCTTTTCTGCCATAATTGATCGTGCACCCATCCTGCACCACATTCCAGAGACAATTCAGAGCGAGGCAGGGATGTCGGCCAAGTACATCTTTGTGACGGGCGGAGTTGTGTCTTCTTTGGGCAAGGGTCTGGCAGCAGCTTCGATCGGGTGTTTGCTCGAGAGCCGGGGACTGAAGGTCAACCTGATGAAGTTCGACCCTTATCTGAATGTCGACCCTGGCACCATGTCACCCTTCCAGCACGGCGAAGTCTTTGTCACCGACGACGGCGCCGAAACCGACCTCGATCTGGGGCACTACGAGCGCTTCACCCACGCCAAACTCTCCCGCGACAACAACTGGACCACCGGGCGCCTTTACGAGCAGATCATCGCCAAGGAACGCCGCGGCGACTACCTGGGCAAGACGGTACAAGTGATTCCGCATGTGACCAACGAAATTAAGACTGCCATGAAGAAGGTGGCGCAGGATGTGGACGTGGCCATCGTCGAGATCGGCGGCACGGTGGGCGACATCGAATCCCTGCCCTTCCTCGAGGCCATCCGCCAGATGCGCCAGGAACTGGGCCGCGACCACACACTGTTCGTGCACGTGACGCTGGTACCCTTCATTGCCGCGGCGCAGGAACTGAAGACCAAGCCGACGCAGCACTCGGTGAAGGAACTGCTCAGCATCGGGATTCAACCCGATATGCTGCTATGCCGCACGGACCGCTTCCTGGGCAAGGAAATCAAGTCGAAGATAGCGCTGTTCTGTAATGTGGCCGAGGAGGCTGTGATCACGGCGAAGGACGTGGCCTCCATCTACGAGGTGCCGCTGGTTTTCTCCCGTGAGGGCGTCGATACTCTGGTGCTCAAGTATCTGCGCCTGGAAGCCAAAGACCGCGACCTCGCCCAGTGGGAGGATCTGGTGCATCGCGTCTACAACCCGAAGGACGAGGTCACGGTGGGCATTGTCGGGAAGTACGTGGAGTATGAGGATTCTTACAAGTCGCTGAAGGAAGCTCTGGTGCACGGCGCCCTGGCGCACAGCCTCAGGCTACACGCGAACTGGGTCGAGGCCGAAGGTCTTGCGGGGGCGGACCACTCCTACGAGGCGCAATTGCAAGACTACGATGGCCTGCTGGTACCCGGCGGCTTCGGCAAGCGTGGCATCGACGGAATGTTGAACGCGATCCGCTATGCGCGGGAGAAGAAAGTGCCGTACTTCGGCATCTGCCTCGGCATGCAGACGGCCTGCATTGAATTTGCGCGCAACGTCTGCGGGCTGGAAGACGCCAACTCCAGCGAGTTCGATCCGGCGACGCCGCATCGCGTGATCTACAAGCTGCGCGAACTGCGAGGCGTGGAAGAATTGGGCGGCACGATGCGGCTGGGCGCATGGCCCTGCAAGATCGAGCCGGGCACGTTGGCATATCGGGTATATGGCCAGACCGAGATCAGCGAACGGCACCGTCACCGCTACGAGTTCAACCGCGAGTATGAGGGCACGCTGACTGCCGGGGGGCTGCGGATCTCCGGCTCGACCCCCGATGGCACCTACGTGGAGATGGTGGAAATCCCCGACCATCCCTATTTTATTGGCTGTCAGTTCCACCCCGAGTTCAAGTCGAAGCCACTGGAGCCGCATCCGCTCTTCCGCGCCTTCGTGCGCGCTTCCTACGAGCATGGACAGCAGCGCCGGGCGCAGAAAGAGGCGGCCGAGGTGGAGATGTTCCACCGACCGGAGAAGGTCGGGAGACGGTAGCGCACCAAGCGCGCCGTGGGCACCCAGAGACCTGAATCACCTGAATCACTTCCTGAATCCGGCGTTGAGATAGCCTCCGCCCATGGCCCAGCGCACCATCGGGATTCGCACCCTGTCGGGCACCGTCCGTGGCCGCGGGATCCCCCGGCCACGCGCGGCAGCGAGTGATCGAAGAGGGAAGTCGGAGCGGGATTTCAGCAGGGGAGCAGCGCGGCATCGAGGTCCGGGCAGGCAACGGGCCGCGGCGTTCACCATCGCGGGCACAAAGTACACTAGGGTTGCAGGTTCGTGAACCTCGGTCTTGGTCGGGGCGACTGCCAAGGACGTTGTTCGCAGGCAAGGGTGCCCGCGCCAGCCTCGATCAAAGGTTCTTTACGGTTCCTTGGTGTCGCTTCGTGTCCTTTGGTGGTTTAGGATTTGAATCGCAGTTTCAGCGATCCCAACGCGTGGCCATCAGCTTCCAACTCGACAATGTGCGCATCGGATCGGGCACGCTGTTCCTGATCGCGGGCCCTTGCGTCATCGAAAGCGAAGACCACGCCGTTCGCATGGCCGAGATCATCAAGGGCGTGACCCGCTCGCTGAACCTACCCTTCATCTTCAAGGCCTCCTATGACAAGGCGAACCGGACTTCCCTGCAGAGTTATCGCGGGCCGGGCCTGGTGGAGGGGCTGCGCATTCTGAAGAATGTAAAAAAAGAAGTGCACGTGCCTGTGCTGACCGATGTGCATGAGAAGGCGGACGTGGCCCAGGTTGCGGAGGTCGCCGATATCCTGCAAATCCCGGCCTTTCTGTGCCGGCAGACCGACCTCATCGTGGCAGCAGCACTGAGCGAACGGGTGATCAACATCAAGAAGGGGCAGTTCGTCTCCCCCTGGGACATGAAGCATGCGGTGGAGAAGTGCCGCGCCTCGGGCAATGATCGCGTCTTCGTGACGGAGCGCGGTTCCACCTTCGGCTATAACAACCTGGTGGTCGACATGCGTTCGCTCTCGATCATGCGTAAGTTCGCGCCCGTGGTCTTCGACGCAACACACTCGGTGCAATTGCCCTCCGCAACCCACGGGGACGATGACACGCCGGTGAGCGGCGGACAGCCAGAGTTCATTCCGGTACTGGCCCGGGCTGCGGTGGCCGCGGGCGTGGACGGTGTCTTCATGGAAGTGCACGACAATCCCAGAGAAGCCAAATCCGACGGGGCGAATGCGCTGGATACGCGCAAGTTGCGGTCCGTGCTGAAGGAACTGCTGGCGGTGCAGAAGGGACTGGCGCGGGTACACGCGACGCCATAGACTGGCGGTTGTCCCTCCAGGATTTCTGCTCCCTCTCTGGAACCTTGTCCCCCGTGTGCTCGGGACTCGAGCTCCAAAAAATCCGAGGTTTCTGGCTACACGCATCCTTAACGAGGCTGGAAACTCGGGTCAGGGGTTGAATCTGTTACCATCCCTTGCTCATCTGATCCGCAGAACACGCCCGCATGCCCATTTTCACCACCATCGCCGGGTTGGCGATCATCATTGCCGTTCTGCTCGATGCGTTTGAGACCGTCGTGCTGCCGCGGCGCGTGTCCCGACACTTCAGGCTGACGGCATGGTTCTTTCGTTACGTCTGGGTGCCCTGGCTGAAAGCAGCGCACCATATTCAGTCCCCGACGCGGCGGGAGACATTTCTGGGCTACTTCGGTCCGCTGTTTTCGATCGTCCTGCTGGTGTTGTGGGCGACCTGTCTGATCTTCGGCTTCGGTCTGTTGCAGTACGGCCTGGGCGAACACGTGCGGTTGGGCAACGAGCCGGTCACGTTTGGCATTCTCCTGTACCACAGCGGCGAGACCTTCTTCACGCTGGGCTACGGTGACATCGTGCCAGTGTCCGGCGTGGCGCGGGCGCTGGCGGTGACCGAGGCCGGCATGGGGTTTGCCTTCCTGGGCGTGGTCATCGGCTACCTGCCCGTGATCTACTCGTCGTTCAACACCCGGGAGCTGGAAATTTCCCTGCTGGATTCCCGCGCCGGATCGCCTCCCACGGCAACCGAGTTCTTGTCCCGGCTGGGTTGCTGTCCCGACCCGCTGGTGCTGGACGGCATCTTTCGGGACTGGGAGCGGTGGTCGGCGAACTTGCTTTCCAGCCAAATCTCGTATCCCGTGGTGTGTTTCTTCCGCTCCCAGCACAGCAACCAATCTTGGTTGGGCGCCCTGACGGTCATGCTCGACGTCACTTCTCTGGTGATGAGCGGGGTGGAGGGCATCCAAGGCGAGCAGGCGCGGCTGACGTTTGCCATGGCGCGGCACGCAGCCGTGGACCTGACCCAGGTGCTGAACGCTCAGTACGACCCGCATGCCCCCGATCGCCTGCCGGAAGAGGATCTGGAGCGGATGACGAAGGCTTTTGCGGCCGCGGGGGTACGACTGCGACAGGATGAAGAGAGCAGGCAGAAACTGGACCATCTCCGTCTGCTCTACGAACCCTACCTGCATGCCATGTCGCACAGGCTGCTGCTGACATTACCCCCCTGGATCCAGGCTGCGAGGCGGAAAGACAACTGGCAAAGCGGTCCCTGGGACCGGGCCATCCAGGCCAAGGGGCTGGCGGAAAAGGTGCGGGTAGTGGAAGATCATTTCTGAAGGTGAGGCTCTTCCCGTTCCTCTCGATCGCTTTTGGTAACATCCTTTTTTTCCATGAAACACGTAGGCGAGAACGTGGTGCGCATCGAGGCGGAGGCCTTGCGGGCGCTGGCGGAGCGGATCGCCGGGCCCATGGCCGAGGCCTTCGATCGCGCAGTGCAGCTGATGTACGCCTGCCAGGGGCGAGTCGTGGTCACGGGCATGGGCAAGAGCGGCCTCATCGCACGCAAGATCGCGGCGACGCTCAGCTCGATCGGGACGCCGGCCCTGTTCATGCACCCGGTGGATGCCGTACACGGCGACCTAGGCATGGTGGTCCGCGGAGACGTGGTGTTGGCGCTGTCGGCCAGCGGAGAGACGGAAGAAATCCTGTGCCTGCTGGCCAACATCAAGCGCTTGCAGGTGCCGTTGATCAGCATGACCTGCGATGCGATCTGCATAGCTGCGACGGGCAACAGAGGCGCCCCAAGAACTCCCTTCTCCACCCTGGCGGAAGCGGCGGAGGTGGCGCTGGATTGTTCGGTCGACCAGGAGGCCTGTTCTCTCGGGCTGGCGCCCACGGCCTCCACGACCGCGATGCTGGCGCTGGGCGACGCGCTCGCAGTGGCGCTTTCTGAGAAACGCGGGTTCAAAGAAGAAGACTTCGCCAACCTGCATCCTGGGGGGAGACTGGGCAAGCGCCTGGCGCGGGTGGAGTCTTTGATGCATACTGGCGAAGCCGTGCCCCAAGTCCGCCCGCAGACGAAGATGCCCGAAGTCATCTACGAGATGTCGCGCAAAAAATTAGGCATCACCACTGTGGTCGAAGGCGGCAGACTGTTGGGTGTGATCAGCGATGGGGACTTGCGGCGACTTCTGGAGAAGCGCGGCAAGGATGTGCTCGACCTGACGGCGGCTGAGTGCATGATACGCAGTCCCAAGACCATCGCAGCACATGCGTTCGCGGCCACCGCGCTGGCCATCATGGAAGAGAAGAAGATCACATCCCTGGTGGTGGTCGACAACAGCGGGCAGCTTGAAGGCATCGTGCACCTGCATGACCTGTGGGGAACCGAGATGCTTTGAGCGGAACGCCTTCGGCTAGGTGGGCGAGGTGTCCACCGGGCCGCTGGCGAGAGGCGGGCGCTACAATTCTGCTGGGAGTTCTATCATGTACCACTACGATCCGACGACCGCGCTTGAAGAACTGATGGAGGAGGCGACGCTGCCGAACCCCGTCCACGTGCGTGACATGATCCTGCGCAAGCGGCTGAAGCCCGAGGAATCGTTGGAGCTGAACCGTCTGTTCCTCGAGTACCAGAGATTCTTCGGCGAGACGCAGAAACTGGGGAAAGAGATCCTGAAGGAACTCGCCGCCTGAAGCTTCGGGCTCTCCCACGACGGCTGAAAGCCTGCTGCTACAATAAATTCCTGATTCCCGCAAGCTCCACCTGCACCTATGCACCGTTGGTCTGAATTGTTCATTCCGACCCTGCGCGAAGCCCCGGCGGACGCGGAGGTGGCCAGCCACAAGTTCCTGGTCCGGGCGGGCTATATCCGGCAGCTCGCTGCCGGGATCTATTCCTACCTCTTCATGGGGCAGCGGTCCTTCAACAAGATCATCGCCATAGTGCGCCAGGAGATGAACACCATCGGGCAGGAGTTTTTCCTGCCCACCCTACATCCTCGCGAGCTATGGGAGGCCAGTGGTCGCTGGGCGGTGATGGGCGACAACATGTTCCGGCTCCAGGATCGCAAGGGCGCGGAGCTGGCGCTGGGCATGACGCACGAAGAAGTCATGACGGACATCGCACGCAAAGAGTTGCGCAGCTACAAGCAGCTGCCGCAGATCTGGTACCAGATCCAGACCAAGTTCCGCGATGAGCCGCGGCCCAAGTCCGGGCTGCTGCGGGTGCGCCAGTTCACGATGAAAGACTCGTATTCGTTCGACCTGGATGCCGCCGGTCTGGACGTTTCCTATCAGAAGCACTACGACGTTTATTGCCGGATCTTTGACCGCTGCGGGCTGAGGTACGTGGTCGTCGAGGCGCATTCGGGCGCCATGGGAGGGTCGCAGTCGCACGAGTTCGTGGTGCGCACTCCCGCCGGAGAGGATCTGGTGGTCAGCTGCGAAAAGTGCAACTACGCGGCCAATCTGGAGAAGGCCACATCGAAGCTGGCGGCGGTCGAGGATCTAAAGCCCGAGGGTGACGGACAGCCGCTCCTGGTGCACACGCCCGGACAGAAGACGATCGAGGACGTAGCCCGTTACCTGGGAGTGTCGCCCCAGAATAAGATCAAGACACTGGCACTGATGGCGAGCGAGGTGGCGACAGGGACGGGAAAGGCGCAGCCGGTGATTCTGCTCCTGCGCGGCGATCATCAGATGAACGAGGCCAAGCTCTCGACTGCGCTCGCCGGGCGCGAAACCCGCCCCATGCAAGCAGAGGAGATCGAGGCGCTATTTGGCTCGCCGGCGGGATTTTTGGGCCCGATCGGGATCGAATGGGCGACGAGTTTGAAGGACGGGGACAAGCCCATCCTGCTGGTGGATGAGGCCCTGAAGGACCGCAGGAACCTGATCTCGGGCGCGAACAAGCAGGACTACCACCTTAAGAATGTCACGCCTGAGGGAAATTTTCATGCCACTGCGTACGCAGATCTGCGCAGCGTGACGACGGGAGAAGGCTGCCCCAACTGTGGCGGTCCCTTGCGCATCGACGCGGCGGTCGAAGTCGGCCACATCTTCAAACTGGGCTACAAATACTCCGAGTCGATGGGGGCACGCGTGCTGGATCGCCACGGTAAGGAGGTCACGCCGATCATGGGCAGCTACGGCATCGGCATGGAGCGGATCCTGACGGCGGCGGTCGAGCAGAATAATGATGCAGACGGATTCTGGCTGCCACCCCAAATTGCACCCTTCGAGATCGTGGTGGTGCCTACCAACGTCTCCGACGACCAGCTACGCACCACCGCGGAGGATATCGCCCGCCGCCTGGAGACCGCCGGATTTGACGTGTTACTGGACGACAGGGACGAACGGCCAGGGGTCAAGTTCAAGGACGCTGACCTGGTGGGCACGCCCTTTCGTGTGAATGTCGGGAAGAAGGTTACCGAAGGCACTGTGGAGGTAGTTCAGCGCTCGACTCACGAGCGGCACGATGCTAGCATCAGCGCAATTACGGGGCACTTTGAGAAATTGCTCCGGCCGGCACGCTGAAGGCTCCCGCTTCGGAGGCTGCGCCGCGAGCGGGAAGCATTATGGGTACAATCAAGCTGATTCTAGGGTTGTCGCTGGTGGTGGCGCTGGTCTATGTGGGCGCCGAAATCATCCCCCCGTATTTCGCCAATTACCAGTTCCAGGACGCCATTGACAACGAGGCCCGCCTGGGTACGTACAGCATCAAAGGCGACGACGTAATTCGCGATGCCGTGTTCCGGAGTGCGCAAGACCTGGAGATCCCGGTTGCGCGCGATGACATCAAAGTGCAGCGCATAGGACAGACCGGAACCGGGTCGGTTACCATTGAAACCGACTACAGTGTGCACGTCGACTTGCCCGGCTATCCTTTGGATCTGCACTTCCATCCCGTAAGTAAGAACAAAGGCGCGTTCTAGGGACTTCCCCGCCCGGGGGGAGCGCGCAGTGGTGTCTTTGCTTCGGGGCTGGGTGTCGCCGCGGCACTGTCTCAGGCTGCGATTACCGCTTGGTTACCATTTGTCCGCGCCATGCGTAACGTTGTCTCCTTCCAAGAGCACGCCCTAACATCCGGACAGTGGCCGTAGGTCGGCCGCACGCAGTGCAGGTGCACGGTCTCCTTCCCGGGTCAGGTTATCGTGATCCGACGATCGCTGCCCGGCCGCGCCGACGTTCGCTATCGACCTACCGTCTTCGGGATGGAGAGTCACATGACCAGAGCTCGACGGATCGCTTTGTTGATGTTGGTGGCGGGGTTGTCGTTGCTTCCAGCCGGTTGCAGCCAGAGCGGCTGCAGCGGGACTGGTTTCGGTAGCAGCGGCGGAAGCTCGAATGGCACAAGCGGTGGTGCACCGGGCAGCGGCGGCGTCTGCGGCTCGAGCGGGGGCGGGGGCAACAACGGAAGCATCAGTGATTTTCTGTACTATCTGGGCCAGCCTGACTCCCAGACCAACAGCCTTCAGGGCGTCACCCTGAGTGCCACCGGAACGTTCGCCGCGATTTCAACTTTCACTGCGCCCACTTTCGCGCTCGACAGTTCCCAGAACCTCCTCATTGTGAACAAGCAATTTCTATACGTTCCCCAGCCCACCCTCAACCAAATACAGGCTTTCGCCATCAACCGCACGACCGGCGCCCTCACTCCGATCAGCGGCAGTCCGTTCCCGACCTTAGGCGGTTCCTACCTGGCCGCCGACCCGCAAGGCAGATTTCTCTTCCTGGGAGATTCCAGCAGCGGAGCCATTTCCGTCTTCCAGATCAATGCGACAAGCGGAGCGTTGACACTGAATCCGAGCTCTCCGTTTCCCAGCGGCCTCCTTTTCTCTGCGTTTCCTACGGTCGACGGACAAGGCCAGTACCTGTTCGTCAACCAGGGGAGCGGAGTCCTGAACACTGGGGTCTACGCTATCGATCAGACCAGCGGCGGCATTCAGGCGATTGCCGGAAGCCCCTTCCCTCCCAGCCTGTACTACGGGCAGATAGCCTCGCCCACGGGCGCAGCCAGCGAATTTTTTGTCGGCTTTAGCTTCCTGTCGGGTGACAACAACCTGTATGTCTCCTCGGTGGCTACGGCGAGCGGGACGCCCACGCCGGTCACCAACTCCCCCTTCGCCACGGCCAACGCGCCGTACTGGCTGGCGATTCATCCCAGCGGGAAATTCGTGTACAGTTTCGAGGAGGATTCGCAGCGCAACCTGCAGCCCTTTGAAGGTTTCCAGCTGAACAGCACGAGCGGAGCGCTGACCGCGATCGCCGGATCACCCTTCACCAACTTGGCTTCGATCGTCTATTGCGAGTTCGACCAGGGAGGGACCGCGTTCTGTGAGACGGCAACCGGGCTCATGGTGGTGGCGGTTGACGCCACGACCGGGGTGCCTTCCAACTCCATTCCGCAACTGTCGGTCGCGAATAACCCGATTTTCGCGGTCACGAACTAGAGTTGGGTGCGAGGCTGGGCGCGCCGCGCCAGGCGCTCGCCAGTCGGGGAACGAAACGGTCTCATTCGAGTTAGAATGGTGGCAGGTTCCCGCAACGGGTGTGAAAAGATGACCGCCGTCCTTGCTCTGGCCGGGCCGACAACCCTTGTGCGCCGGTCGCTCTTCCAATCGGGGACAACCCCGCGCCGGGAATGGGTCGCGCTGGCTCCGCCCATCTAACGTGGCTATCAAACTCAAGATCCCGAAAGAAAGGGCGGGACCGGGAAACCGCTCCTCGCGGTTGCCGCGCGATCCCGTGTTGCGCTTTGCGCTCTTTGGCTTTCTAGCCGTATCGGTCGTGGCGGTGGGTGCGTTCTCGTACTTCTACGTGAAGTATGACCGCATGATCGAAAAGCGGTTCAGCAGCCCGGTGTTCAGCAACTCGGCACGCATTTACGCGCTGCCCAAAGTGCTCCGCCCGGGGGAAAAGATCAGCTCCCGGGAGATCGCGGCAGAGCTCAAGCACGCAGGCTACTCCGACAAGGAAGATGATTCGCGGCTGGGTACCTACCGCCTGCTGTCGAGCGGCATCGAGATCACCCCGGGTCCGGAGTCGTACCACAGCCCGGATCCGGCACGGGTTCTGATCGCGAACGGCCAGATTGATTCCATCAGCAGCCGCGGCAGTTCCCTGGTGGCGTACGAATTGGAGCCGCAGCTGGTGACAGCGTTGTTCGACTCCGAGCAGCGGTCCAAGCGGCAGCTGGTTAAGTACGATGACATTCCGAAAGTGATGGTCGACGCGGTGGTGGCCATCGAGGACAGGCGCTTCTTCCAGCATAGCGGTGTAAATTTCGTCCGCCTGGGAGAGGCGTTCTTGATTGACGTGACTCACCAGCGCCACGAGCAGGGCGGGTCGACAATCACCATGCAGCTTTCGCGGGCATTCTTCCTTACTCCGGAAAAAACCGTAAAGCGCAAGCTGGCCGAGATCATGATTGCACTCGAGCTTGAGCAGAAGTTCAGCAAGCAGGAGATCTTCGAGTTCTACGCCAACCGCGTGGACCTGGGCCAGCGCGGATCGTTCACCATCAGCGGATTTGCCGAGGCCTCCCGGGCCTACTTCAACAAGGACCTGAAAGACATCACGCTGCCGGAAGCCGCCATGCTGGCGGGCCTGATCCAGGCGCCCAGTTACCTGTCACCCTACCGGCACCCGGAGCGCGCCCAGGAACGCCGCAACGTGGTGCTGGATGCCATGGTGGACACCCATGCCATCACCCGCCAAGACGCCGACCAGGGCAAGGCGGCGCCGCTCAAGCTGGCCCCCCTCAACGTGGAGGCGAGCGACGCGCCCTATTTCGTCGACCTGGTCCGCGATACTCTGCTCAACAAATTTGCCGAACACGAACTGAATGATCAGTCCTACCGCATTTACACCACTCTCGATCCGGACCTGCAGAAAGCCGCGGCCCAGGCCGTGGACGGGGGAATGAAGCTGGTCGACGAACAGGTCACGAAGCTGCGCACTCACCGGGTTCGGGTAGGGAAGAACAAGTACGAGACGAAGGTGTCGCCGGGACCGCAGGCGCAGGTGGCATTGGTGGCGATCGACCCGCATACTGGGGCGGTGCTGGCCCTGGTGGGCGGTCGCAACTACGGCTTCAGCCAGTTGAATCATGCCATGGCCAAACGCCCGACCGGTTCGATCTTCAAGCCCTTTGTGTATGCAGCCGCGATGAACACGGCCCTCGATGGCTCCAGCGCGGTATTGACGCCGGCTTCCATGGTGGATGATGTGGCCAGCACATTTCAATATGGCGACCAGATCTACGAGCCGCGCAACTACAAAGAGGAGTACCACGGCCCGGTCACGCTGCGCTATGCCCTGGCGCTGTCTCTGAACAACGCCACCGTGAAACTGGCCGAAGAGGTGGGCTACGACAAAGTGGCCGATCTGGCCAAGACGGCTGGGATTACCAGCGTGAAGGCGACTCCCGCCATGGCCCTGGGCGCCTACGACGCGACTCCCCTTGACATGGCTGGGGCCTACACGGTGTTCGCAAACGATGGTGTGCGGCTGTCTCCTATCCTGGTGAACTCCGTGCGCAATGCCAAAGGTGACGTGTTACAGGACTTCCACACCGACAAACGTCAGGTGCTCGATCCGCGCACCGCCTACGTCATGATCGACATGATGCAGGGCGTGCTGAATTTCGGGACCGGCTTCCCGGTTCGCGCCCGCGGCTTCAATGCTCCTGCAGCCGGAAAGACCGGAACCTCTCACGACGGCTGGTTCGCCGGCTTCACCAGCAACCTGCTGTGCATTGTGTGGGTGGGTTACGACGATTACAGCGACATCCGCCTTAGCGGAGCTCAAACGGCCGCCCCCATCTGGGCCGAGTTCATGAAAAAGGCAGTGACCCTGCCCCAATACGCGGCAGTGCGGTTTTTTGATCAGCCCGCCGGAGTGGTTGATGTGCAGCTCGACAAGGCTACGAATCGCCTCGCAACCCCTTCCTGCCCTGAGACTTACACTGCAGCTTTCATTGCCGGGACAGAACCGCACGACACCTGCGACCAGCCTGGCGGAGTGGGCGGGATTCTGACCCGTATTCTCGGCTTGGGCGACAAACCCCTGCCACCCCCGCCAGCCGATGCCGAGGCTGCCAACGGGCCGCAGGCGGGAACGGCCGCCGACAAAAAGAAAAAGGGTTTGTTCGGGCGAATTGCGGGTATCTTTAAGGAAGACAAATCGTCCCCTCCACCGTCCAAACCACCGGACAGCAGTGGGGCGGAAGCCCCGCACTAAGGGGTGACTGAGTCAGCGCTTGGGACTTGGGTGATCCCAGCAGTGGCCTCCACTGGGCTGTTCTCAGGAGGTGTTGCCATGCCTCGTCCGCAACGAGTCCTGATCGTCTCTGTGCTTGTGGTGTTGGTCGCCTTGATTCTGTGCCTGGTCCCGGCGGCTTCGGCGCAAGAGCCTTCTTCTGATCCTCTCCAGGTAAGCCCCACGCCAATGCGCAGCGTGGCGCCGCCCCCGACCGATGCCGCCGCAGAGAGTCTGGAGCAGCGCGGCGACGAGTTGCGTGCGGAAAAGCTGTATCTGGATGCGGCGGACTATTACCGCGCCGCTCTGCAGAAGAAGCCGGAATCTGCAGTCTTGTACAACAAGCTGGGCATTGATGACCTGCTTCTGCGCCGCTTCCCGCCTGCCAAGAAAGACTTCGAGCACGCGCTCAAGATCGATCGCGGCTATGCGGATGCCTGCAACAACCTGGGGGTCGTCTTCTACATCGAGAAAAAGTACGGCAAGGCGATTAGCCGGTACGAACAGGCTATCCGCTTGCGTGACGATGCTGCGTCGTTTTACAGCAATCTGGGGGCAGCCTATTTCTCGAAAAAGGACTTTGAGAAATCGGTCCTCGCTTACTCCAAGGCCCTGCAACTCGATCCGGACGTGTTTGACCGGAGTTCGCGATCCGGCGTGGCCGCGCAGATGTCGAAGCCCGAGGACCGCGCGCACTACGATTACGTGGTGGCCCGGTTGTACGCCAAGATGGGCCAAGCGGACCGCTCGCTGGAATACCTGAGGAAAGCCCTGGAAGAGGGATATAAGGACATCGACGCTGTCTACAAAGATCAGGAGTTCCTCAGCCTGCGGAAAGATCCGCGCTTTGTTGAGCTGATGAACGCCCGGCCGGTACCTATCTCGTAACTATCGTCCCGCGATATGTCCGGAAGATAGGGTCGCCCGGGCGGAGAAAGTAAAAGTTTGTAAAAGCGGGAAATTCCACCACTCTGATGAGTTAGAGTGAAGGCAATTACTCCTGAAAACAACAGGGTGAGTAAGGAGAAACGGTAGCCCACCGATTGCCGACCCGAGCACGCCCCAAGCAGGCAATCGGTGGGCTTTTGTGCCTTAGGCCTCAGCGGTCCGTCGTCAACCTCCGCAGTCCGAGCCTGCGGCCGAGAGCTACGGGCTGGAGCGCGCTTTCTCTGGGCTGCGCTCGTAAAGGTAGTCCTCCACTACGTGTTGCCATTTCTTTTGCGCTCTCAGGATGTATTCCACCGCGTCGCGCGCGGCGCCGTCGCCCCCCGCATGTTTGGTCACGAGATGGGCTTCAGCCTTGACTTCGTCGCGCGCGTTGGCCACAGCGACGGCCAGACCACAATGCCGCATGACTGGCAGGTCGATCACGTCGTCTCCCACGAAGGCCGCCTCCCCTGCCTGCAGTCCCGACTCCCGCAAAATCGATTCGAAGCAGGTCCGCTTATCCTGGACGCCCTGGTAGACGTAATCGATCTTCAGATCGCGGGCGCGCAGAGCCACGGTTTCGGAAACACGCTTGGTGATCAGGCCGGTTTTGAGTCCCGCCAGCCGCCAGAGAGAGATGGCCGTGCCGTCGTGGGCGTTGAAGCCCTTGGCCTCGATCAAAGTCTGGCTCACCAGTCCAAATCCGCCCTTGCCTGCATGCGCAGCGGCTTTCTCCAGTGCGCTGGGCGGCGTGCCGGCCGGGGCGGGAAAGATCCAGATCTTGCCGTCGGTGAGAACGCCGTCCACGTCGAACAGGATGAGCTTGATCTTCCGGGCGCGGACCAGTGCGGACAGAGTCTTGGGCATTGGTAGATGAGGGCACGGGGTCTGCGTCGCTGACTCGGCTCCCTCAATCTCCTTTCAAAGGGTGCGTGCCGTTTTCCGGCACACGGCTTAACGATGACCTTCTGGATGCGGCTTGCGCTGGGTCGTTCACCGTCCCCATCAAGGGTGTTGACCCTTTCAGGACGCACCATGCGCCGGATTCTAGCATCCCCTGGTCGGGCCTGGAGGCCATAGGATCGGGACGTGGCGTTCGAGTTTTTCCGATGTCGCGATGGGATGTGACCAAGACGGAACCGAGGTATGCGGCCGACAGAGGCCCAAAGCCTGGACGAAATCCCCCAACCATGCAACGGAGCAGTGGCGATGCAGATGGCGTCGGCCATTCTCAGCAAGGGCAGCCCTTAACGATCAGTCAAGGCGAAGATTTTGCGAAGATCTCAAACATAGATAGAATACCGCCATGCAAGTCCCGATTCCCAGTTCCCTGGCCTGGGCCCATCCGCTGGTCCAGGAGTGGTTTGTCGGACGTTTCGGCACGCCCACCGAGCCGCAGGAGCAGGGCTGGCCCCACATCCTGGCGGGACGCACCACCCTGATCTCCGCGCCCACCGGTTCCGGCAAGACGCTCGCCGCGTTCCTGGCCTGCATCGACCGCCTGGTGCGTAAAGCTCTGGCTGGAGGCCTGCAGGATCGCACGGAGGTGGTTTACATCTCCCCGCTGAAAGCACTGGGAAACGACATCCAGAAGAACCTCGAGCTGCCGCTGGGCGAAATTCTGCACCTGGCGGGCGAACGTGGTCTCCTCATGCCGGAGGTGCGCACCGCCGTGCGCACCGGTGACACGCTCATGCATGAGCGGCGCTCCATGCTGAAGCGGCCGCCGCACATCCTGGTTACCACACCGGAGTCGCTGTACATTTTGCTGACCGCCGAGAAAAGCCGCGCCATCCTGCGGGATGTTGAGACTGTGATCGTGGATGAGATTCACGCGGTCGCTGACGACAAGCGCGGCGCGCACCTGGCGATTTCGCTGGAGAGGCTGGCAGCCTTATCTCCGGCCGCCCTGGTTCGCATCGGGCTCTCCGCCACCCAGAAGCCGATTGAGGCGGTGGCGCACTTCCTGACTGGCCATGGCGGTCCGGATCCGGTGATCGTGAACATCGGGCACAAGCGCAAGCTCGATCTGGCTGTGGAAGTCCCCTCCAGCCCGCTTGGTTCCGTGGCTTCGAACGAGATTTGGGACGAGCTCTACGTCCGTCTGGTCGAACTGGTCGCCCAACATCGTTCCACGTTGGTCTTTGCCAACACACGCCGCATGGTGGAGCGCATTGCCCATCAACTCGGGGAGCGCATTGGCGAGGACAACGTGGCTGCGCACCACGGCAGCCTGTCGCGCAAACTGCGCCTGGCAGCGGAGAAGAAGCTGAAGGAAGGCCAGGTCAAGGTCCTGGTCGCAACCGCCTCGCTGGAACTGGGCATTGACATCGGCACCGTAGACCTGGTCGTGCAGATCAACTCCCCGCGTGCAATTGCGGTCGCCTTGCAGCGGGTAGGCCGGTCCGGGCACTGGCGCGGGGCGGTGCCCAAGGGGCGCTTCTTTGCCACCACGCGCGATGACCTGCTGGAGTGCGCTGCGTTGACGCGAGCCATTCACCACGGCGATTTGGACCGGCTGATCATTCCCGAGTCTCCCCTCGATATCCTGGCCCAGCAGATTGTGGCCGCCTGTGCCGCGGAGGAATCGGACGAGGATGAACTGTTTGCTCTCATCCGCCGAGCTTACCCTTACAGGAGTCTGGCGCGTGAAACCTACGAAGCTCTGCTGCAGATGCTGGCGGAGGGCATCGCCGCCCGGCGTGGCCGTTACGGAGCTTACCTTCATCGCGACCGCGTCAACCGAAAGCTGCGTGCCCGTCGCGGCAGCCGCATGATGGCCATCACGAGCGGCGGAGCCATTCCCGATAACTCACTCTACACGGTCGTAGCCGAACCCGAAGCCATTGTCGTCGGTACGGTGGACGAGGACTTCGCTGTGGAGAGCAACAAAGGCGACGTGATGCTGCTCGGCAACACGTCCTGGATGATTCGTCGTGTGGAAACCAACGCGGGCCGCGTGCTGGTCGAGGACGCGCATGGCGCTCCGCCCAGCGTTCCCTTCTGGCGCGGCGAAGCTCCGGCCCGAACCGAAGAACTCTCGGCCCACGTGGCCGAACTCAGGCAGCAAGTGAGCGACCGGCTTGCGACGACGCCGCCTCTTGGCATCTCGCAGCAGAGTCCCGATGTGGCCGCGACCGTGGGCTGGCTGAAGCAAGAGTGCGGACTGGACGACTCCGGTGCCGAGCAGGCGATCGAGTACATCGTGCAAGGCCGTGCAGTGCTGGGCGCCGTGCCCACCCAGGTCGTGGTCATCGCGGAGCGTTTTTTCGACGAAGGCGGGGGGATGCAACTTGTCATCCATGCCCCCTTCGGCGGCCGAATCAACAAGGCCTGGGGACTGGCCCTGCGCAAGCGCTTTTGCCGGAGCTTCAACTTCGAGTTGCAGGCTGCCGCCACCGATAACGGCCTCAACATCGCCCTGGCCGAGCAGCACAGCTTCCCCCTGGCCGATGTCTTCCAATTTCTCAAGTCGGAAACCGTGCAGCCGATCCTGGAGCAGGCAGCGCTCGCCTCCCCCATCTTCGGCACCCGCTGGCGCTGGGATGCCTCGCGCGCCTTGGCCCTGCTGCGCTTTCAGAACGGCAAGAAGGTTCCGCCGCAGATCCAGCGCATGCGTTCCGACGATCTACTGGCTTCGGTTTTCCCCGACGTGGCGGCATGCCAGGAGAACATCGAGGGTGACATCCAGATCCCCGATCACCCGCTGGTATGCGAGGTCATGAAAGATGTCCTCACCGAAGCTATGGATGTGGACGGCCTGAAGAACGTCCTCCACAAAATTGAGAGGGGGAGCATCCGCTGCATCGCGGTGGACACGCCTGTACCGTCGCAATTCTCGCACGAGATCCTCAATGCCAACCCGTATGCCTACCTGGATGACGCGCCCTTGGAAGAACGGCGCGCTCGTGCGGTCGAGATGCGTCGGGTTCTGCCTGCCTCGGTGCTGGAAGAAGTGGGTAAACTGGAGCCGGCGGCTGTCACCCAGGTGCAGGAAGAAGCTTGGCCCGACGTGCGCGATGCCGATGAACTGCACGATGTCCTGCACACTTTGGTTGCTCTGCCAGAAGACTGGGAGACTGCAGTGCCGGGGGTTGGCGACGACCCCTCCGGCAGGGAGCATGGCGATGGTTGGCATGGTTACTTCGAACAGCTGGTCGGGCAGCACCGGGCCGGTTTGGCAGCGGAGGCGGGGACCGCCGCCGGACGACCGGCGGGACGGCGCTACTGGGTAGCGGCGGAGAAGGCTCGCAGCTTCTCCCGATTGTTTCCCGGAGCTCAGTTCAGCCCGGCGCTGCCTGAAGTCGAGGCTGCGCCAGCGTCTTACGACGACACGCTGCTTGCCTTGGTTACCGGGTGGATGTCGCATCTGGGGCCGGTCAGCGCGGGACAGCTGGAAAATCTGCTCGGCCTTCCCGCCTCTGCAATCGAAAAGGCCCTGTTGCGGATGGAGGCCGCGGGCTCCATCCTGCGCGGCAAGTTCACCAACCCCAAGCTTGCGGAAACCGAGTGGTGTGATCGCCGACTTCTGGCCCGCATCCATCGCCTGACCGTTGCCACCCTGCGCAAGCAGATCGAGCCGGTGACGCCGGCGCAATTCCTCTCCTGGCTGCTGCGGTGGCAGCACCTGGCCCCGGGCACACAACTCAGTGGCGAGCGGGGCACGCTCGAAGTGCTTCGCCAGTTGCAAGGATTCGAGATTCCGGCCAATGCCTGGGAAGGTCAGATCCTGGCCCGCCGCGTGGTGGGCTACGATCCGAAGTGGCTCGACCAGCTCTGCCTAACTGGCGCCGTGGGATGGGGCCGCCTCTCACCCCACCCCGCGACCCTCGCGGATCCCGGGCAAGGCGGACGCAGGGTGATTCCAACCAGCGTGGCGCCCATCACCTTCTTCATCCGCGAAGAAGCCGAGTGGATGACGCCGCGACATCCCGCCAGCGATCCGAGTGCAGCGCGCGGTCTCAGCTACGCAGCCCAGCAGGTCCTCGACTTCCTGCGCCAGCGCGGTGCCTCGTTCTTTGCCGACATCGTGCGCGGCACGGCAAGGCTCAAGGCGGAGGTCGAAACCGGGCTCTGGGAGCTGGTCGCCGCCGGTCTGGTCGCGGCCGACGGCTTCGATAACCTGCGTTCACTGATCGATCCCAAGCGCCGTTCCGGCCAGGGCAGCGGGCGTACCGGTCGTCCGCGCCATAACCCCGGCCGCTGGGCGCTGCTCTACCCGGGAGAGGCGGCCGAGCGCTCTCGAGCTCTGGAAGCAACGTGCTGGATGCTGCTGAAGCGCTACGGCATCGTGTTCCGCGATGTGCTGGCCCGCGAGACGAACCTCCCAACCTGGAGAGAGTTGCAGATGGCCTTCCGGCGGCTGGAGGATCGCGGTGAGATTCGGGGTGGTCGGTTCGTCGACGGTTTCCTGGGAGAACAGTTCGCTCTTCCCGTGGCGGTCGAGTCGCTGCGGGCTTCGCGCAAGACAACTCCGGCAGGCGAAGCCATCGTGCTGGCGGCTGCCGACCCGTTGAACCTGGCGGGAATTCTGGTGCCCGGGGAACGCGTACCGGCGATTTCTGGTCGGACAGTCATATTCCGGGAGGGAGTGGCGGTGGTTTCACCTTTGCGGGAGGTGCGGGGCAACCATGTCGTAGCCGCTAGGTAGCTATGCGGCGTCGGCCAAGACCTGGGCCAGGAAGTAACGGTCCCGCTGGCAGTAGAACAACAACCGGCTGGGCACGGCGTCTTCCCGGAAGGGCACGCGGATCGCTTGCACCATGATCTGGGGCACATCGGCATCCGCCCGGCACAGGATCCGCATCCCGCTCTTCTTGCTTGGCCCAAGGGCGTATGGACCGGCTCCCAGCCGCATCTCTCCGACAAAGAAATCGAAGGGAACGTGAGCCACCGAAGTTGTGCTGGGAGTCTGTGCGGGCGAGAAGCTCACCACAGCGAAGGAGACATTGGCCCGGACCACTGGAAATCTGGAATGCCCAAAGTGAGCCGCTTTCATCGTGTCCCCGGAAGACATCGAACCGGGAACCCGATGAGGGGGTCCCTCGGGTTCCCGGTTGAGTACTGCCCGGCAGGACTGTTAAGCGCTTCCCCCGTCGCTTTTATTGCCAGGCCAGTCGTCACATAAGGCGCATGCAAGTGGCTCACCATCTCCCCCAGCTTGTACCCGAGCCTTGCAACGGCAGGTTGGGCCTCCGCCAAGTCATTGATAGAACGTAAATTGCGAACCAGCACAAAAGGCAGCCCGGAATGCAGGGAAGGGAGGGACTAACGACCAAAGCCTATCCGATCGGATAGTCTATCTATCCGCTCGGATAGGCGCTGGGCATCTCAAAACTCTGCACAGCACCCCCGGGATGTGTTAAACACAGACTGCGCAGGAGATGGAAGAAATTGGCGAACCCCAGACTGGTCGCGGTGTCCGGGCCCCTCAAAGATTCCACCTTCGTGCTCCCGGCCGGTGGGCTGTCGCTTGGCCGGGACGCCGCCAATACGCTGCCCATCAGCGATCCCTCGGTTTCGCGACGGCACTGTGCCATCGAGCGGGAGAGTTCGCGCTTTGTGATTCGTGACCTGGACAGCCGCAACGGCACGCTGGTCAACGGCGAAGCTGTCAAAGAGCGCTGGCTAGCGCACGGGGACGAAATCGCGGTCGGCGAATCGACCTTCCTGTTTCTGGTGGAGGAAAGGGAAGTCTCGTCCTCTGGGCTGGTGGAGTTCGACGAGGACACCTCGGCCCAGGCCACGGCGCAAGTCCGGCCGCAGGACGTGCTCTACCTGCAACCGGATCGCATTCTGAGCGAACTGCCGGCCACGTCGCGGCTGGCCCGGAATCTGAGCGCCCTGCTCAAGATCAGCCGCATCGTGCACTCCATTCGCGACCTGGACGAACTCCAGGGCCAGATCCTGAGTCTGATTTTTGAAGTGGCGCCTGCGGAGCGGGGAGCCATTCTACTGGGCAGCAGTGACGGAAAGGATTTTGGATCGATGTTTGCGCGCTACCGCGACGCCCAGAATGAGCAGGCCGTCAGGGTCAGCCGCACCATCGCCCAGCAGGTGTTGGAACAGGGCATCGCCATCCTCGGGTCGGACGTCCCGGGCAGCGGTGGCCTGGGGAAAGTGGAAAGTCTGATCAGTTTGCGGGTGCGCTCACTTCTGTGCGTTCCGCTGACCGTGTTCCACCGCCCCATCGGCTGCATCTATCTCGATACCGTGAGCCTGGCCGATCGCTTCAACGAGGACCACTTGCAACTGGTCACGGCCATTGCGGGCATCTCCGCGGTCGCGCTCGAGAATGCGCGCCGCCTGCATTGGCTCGAACAGGAGAATGAGCGCCTGACCACCGAGATCTCGCTCGAGCGCAGCCTGGTCGGCGAGAGCCAACCCATGAAGGAGGTGTACCAGTTTCTGGTGCGCGTGGCGCCCACCGACGCCACCGTGCTGATCCAGGGCGAGAGCGGCACCGGCAAGGAACTGGCGGCGCGAGCCATTCACTCCAAGAGCCCGCGTTCGGACAAGCCTTTCGTTGCCATCAACTGCGCCGCCATCCCGGAAACGCTGCTGGAGAGCGAGCTGTTCGGCTACGAGAAAGGAGCATTCACCGGGGCCCAGGCGCAGAAGAAGGGTCGCCTGGAAGTGGCCAACGGGGGCGTGGTATTCCTGGATGAGATCGGAGAGCTGGCGCCCGCGTTGCAGGTCAAGTTGTTGCGGGTCCTTCAGGAGCGGGAATTCGAGCGGGTCGGAGGTACGCGGCCCATCCACGTCGACATTCGGCTCATCGCCGCCACCAATCGCGACCTCCCGGAAGCGGTGCGCTCCTTGCGTTTCCGCCAGGATCTATTCTACCGGCTGAACGTAGTCAGCCTGACCATGCCCGCCTTGCGCGACCGCAAGGAGGACATCCCGACGCTGGCCAGGTTTTTCGTGGATAAACATTGCAAGCGTTGCGGAGTTGCACCCAAGCAGATCTCCCGCGAAGCCGTAGCCTGCCTGATGAATTATGAATGGCCCGGGAATGTGCGCGAGTTGGAGAACGCGATCGAACGTGCCCTGGTGCTGGGCGAAGCGGAGGACATCTTGCCCGAGGATCTGCCTGAATCCCTGCTGGAGCGCGAGCCCGCGCCGGATGGTACCGAGGCCAAGTACCACGCCGCCGTAAAAAACCTGAAGAAGCAGCTAATCCAGGAGGCACTCGAGGAAGCCAAGGGAAATTACACCGATGCCGCGCGCCTTCTGGGAGTTCACCCGAATTACTTGCACCGCCTGATCAGGAACCTCGATTTGCGCGAGGCTTTGAAATCAACCACCACTTCGCGGACGACCTCAAAGCGACTTCGCGCCTGAATTCCCGGCCGGGATTAGGGCAGCGGCAGCGATAACAGCACCGCCGGGTTCAGATACACTCCCTGCCAACGCACCGCCATGTGCAGATGTGGCCCGGTGGCACGCCCGGTGGCTCCGCTCAGCCCGATCTGCTGGCCACGCTCGACGCGCTCGCCTTCTTGAACCCCGATCTCCGCTAGGTGGAAGTAGAGCGACAGCAGACCCTGCCCGTGATCAAGGACCACGCAATTCCCCTCGAAATAAAGAGGCCGCGCCAGAATCACCGTTCCTTTGTTAACTGCAGAGACGGGGGTGGCGGGCGGAACCCGGTAGTCGAGACCCTGGTGAACGCTCTTGGTGACTCCGTTGAATACGCGCCGGGTTCCAAACACGTCGGAGATTGGAGCCTCGACCGGAGGCTCAAAGCGCCCAGCCCACTCGCGTTCTGGGGTGGTCCGGCTGAACACCTTTTGTTTCAACTCCTGGTCCTCACGGATCTGTTGGCTTTGTTCCGGGCTCGGCGCGGTGAACTTCTTCGAGACTGTGAGCTCGACCGTGGGGTAGCTGGCCGGGCCCACGGCGAATCGTTGCTCAAAATGGTGTGAGTTCCCGTCGGCCGTCCGTCCTTCCAGGATCAGGTCATAGGCGCCCGGCTTCGTCTCCAGGCTGATCCCCGCGAGCGCAAACCATTCCGACGCTCCGCTGCTGAATACCACTGTGTGCCCCAGCCAAGTGCCCGTCAAGGACTTCAGTGGAGCCGATGGTGTCACCCTGAACAAGACGGGTGCTCCATTCAGCAAGGAGGGCGGATCGGTCCGCACCACCCATTCCTGGCTGGTGGCAGGAGCATTGTCCGCAGCTGTTGCCTCTGCGACGAAGGAGATCTGCAGCAAGGCCGCAAGGAAGACCACCGTGATTCCGGACAAGGCGATGCGGTTCGTTCCGGCACCCATCTCCGCAGGCTAACATTGCGGGCAGGTTTCGGCGGGATCTCCAGCCGGTTGCAGGGGTGGTTCCCCGGCGTTTGACACTCCCCCCAATCGGCCCTACCCTCTCGACGTAATCACCTGTGACCCAGGAGTAGCATGCTCTGCCCACGGTGTACCTCGCAGATTCCCGACGATGCCCGCAGCTGTCCCCGGTGCGGAGCTAGACTCGCGCTCGACAGTCCTCCGCTGACTTCCACCGATGTGGCCAAGGATCTTCCGCAGCAGGAGCGTCGCGTTCGGGCTGTGCTGATGCTTGTTGTGGCCTTGGCGGGAGGCTGGTTGGCGCTATCCGTAGCGCGACGATCAAACCGGCCTCGACCGGAGAATGCCGCGCTGCCCCGGACGACGTCAGTTCAGTCGCTGCCGGTCGTGTCCGGTCCGATTACGCTGAAGGGGCACAGCACAGAGGGCTACGACTTTGAAGTTCCTAGCGGATGTAAAAACGTCATACTGGAAAGCCGGATTGACCACGGAGACGATGCCGCCGCGCCGCCGCAGATGCTGATCTTCGATGCAGCGGGGTTCGCAGCCTGGAAGGCCCGCAAACCGGTGCGGGCTCTCTATGCCGGCAAAGTGGCACCCGGCATTCTCGAGGTGCGGCTGCCTTCCTCACCCGGGCATTATCAGGTAATCTTTGCCACTGGAGCCTCGACTTTGCCCAAGGTGTTGAGTGCCAATGTGCGCGTGAATTGCTATCGCTGAGGGCGGGCGACGGGTTCGCCGGTTCCCTGCAATCACTGATCGTCGTCAGGGGCGTCGTCGTCGCTGTCGTCGGCCGGGGCGGCTTGCGCTTGCACCCGTTCCAGCTCAGCGAGCTGCTGCTCCGCCAACTGGGCGTTCGGTCCCTCGGGCGCCCGCTGCAGATAATTGCGGATGTGCTCCTCGGCAGCCTTGTAGTCGTGCTGCTGGATCAGGGCCAGCCCCAGGACGTGTTCGAGCTCGGGCACACGGTGTTGAACGTCCGCGGCAAGACCGCGCAGCGCTTGCTGGCGCGCTACCTCGAAGTCCTGGAGGTTGTAGTGCGCCACGGCACTCAAAAACCAGTATTGCGGGTACCCCTCGGAACTCAAACTCACGAGGTGGCCAGCCGCGTCCGCTAGGTCCTGCCACTTGTGTTCATTCGCGTCGATCTGGGCGAGTTCCTGGTAGGGCTTGATGAACTTGGGGTCGGCGATAGCGGCCTGTTGGAACGACTGGCGCGCCGCAGTCTCGCTGCCCTGCCGCAACTGGACCCGGCCCAGTTCGAACCACGCGTCGGCGTATTTGTCGTAGGCATCAACGGCGGCCTGGAATCTCGCCTGCGCTTCAGCCCATTTGTTGCTCGCCTCGAGCGCCAGACCCTTTTCATACGCCTTCCTGGCCTTTCCGGGAGCCGCTGCGCTGGTCACGCTGATGGTGTAGCCCTGCACGTGGGCCACCCGGTGTAGGGAAATCTTGCCCACGTCGACCTTGACGTCGCCGCCGATCTTGGACGCAAGATCCACGGTTGGCGACGTGAACCCCGCTAACTCAGCCTGGAGTTCGCAGTCTTGCCAGTTGGCGGACGCCCCCTGGCGGTCTCTCAAATCATAAGCGCTGGCTTCGGAGTCCGCGGGTTCGGGCGCGCCGCTGGCTCCAGGCTGCTGTCTGGCGTTGAGGTGGATGCTGAATGAGCCTTTGGAGTCAGTGTACCCCAAGGTCCGTTTGCGGCCCCTGCAGGTCATCTGGATAGCGGCGGCCTCGGGGAGAGCGCTTCCATCGTCCACTACGACCGCTCCGGAAACCAGGATGGCGGGGCCTGCGGAATTGGCGACGGGAAGAGTGCTACCGCGAGTCACGGTACTGGTGCTGCTAGTGACGCCGTGACCAGCCGAACCGCGCTGCGCGCTCAGATTCAGGGGGAAGAACAGCAGGAGAAGACCGGCACAAACGACCCTGAACCTCATAACACCACCCCGTTGTCCTCGGAGTATAGGCCGGAATCTTTCCGGTGACTGAAATTAATTTGTAAATTTTCCGGTCCGAACCGGAAGGCCACTTAGGACAAGGGGTTTGGTGACCTGGTCGGGCTCGAACCGACGACCTCTTCCATGCCATCTCCTAGGGCGATCATAACAGCAACGGGCGGGAATGAGCAGCGCGCCGGGTAGCGCCGCTAGGGACGTTCCAGCCAAAATCGACGAGGGGAACGTTGTCCAATCGGCCTCGGCCTGTTGTGCCGGCGCACCACGATTCTGCAGGCCTTGTAACTCACGGCGTTGGAAAGCAAAAGGAAAGAATTCCCCCTCCCTAAGATCGGAGTACTATTAGCTCGCAAACCTTGCGGTTGCCTCGTGGCCATTGGCCCGGATCTTATCGCGACCTGTCATTGTGCGCAAAGGAGGTATCCGTGGCGAGGTTGCGCCTACTCATCGCTCTGCTTCTCTTTGCTCTGCTTCTGGGTTGCGGCAGTAGCAGTTCGAGTTTAAAGACCCGAACCCTGCAATCCCTTCTGATCACGCCAGCCAAGCCTTCCGTTGCCCTTGGAAACCAGCAGCAATTTAAAGCGACCGGCACCTACAGCGACGGCACGTCCCAAGACCTGACCAGCACCGCGACCTGGGCCTCTTCCCAACCCTCCGTGGCTGCGATCAATGCTACCGGACTCGCCACAACCAAGGCGCCTGGCATGTCCACCATCATGGCCACGTCCAGCTCTGTTAGCGGCTCGACGACCCTCACGGTCACCCCTGCCGCGCTAGTCTCTATCGCGGTCAGTCCGCCCAACCCCTCGATTGCTGCAGGAAACACCCAGCAGTTCATCGCCACGGGAACCTTTTCCGACAGCTCCACTCAGGACCTGACCGATTCGGTATCTTGGAGTGCCAGTGCTGCCAGCGTTGCCAGCATCACAGCGGGTGGCCTCGCCAAAGGCGTCTCCGTGGGTACCGCCACCATTACTGCTACCTCCGGCTCGATCTCCGGATCGGCGAGTCTGACGGTCACGAACGCAGTGCTGGTATCGATTGCTCTCTCTCCGGTGGCCCCCTCCGTTCCTCTTGGCTTACTCCAGCAGTTCAGCGCGACTGGTACTCTTTCTGACGGTTCCACCCAGGACCTAACCCGGTCCGTCACATGGGCGTCGGCGGATTCAACCATTGCAAGCATCGCTTCGGGAGGCCTAGCCACCGCACGCAATCTAGGGGAGACCAAAATCTCTGCCAGCTCTGGCACCATTCAAGAATCAACCACGCTGACGGTCAGCGCAGCCAGTCTCCGATCGGTCACATTGGGTGAGCCGGTCACAATCGCCAAAAATACCAGCCATCTCTTTGTGGCGATCGGAACCTTTGATGACGGGAGCACACGCGACATCAGTACCAATGTCACCTGGAGTTCCTCCGACCCGTCTGTGGCGACCATCCCACCCAATTTCAGGGTGGCCAGAGGGATACACGCGGGCACCACCCGCATCACGGCCACGCTCAACTCGGTCAGCGCTTCCGCAAACCTTACGGTGACCAATGCCACCGTGCTTTCCATCTCGATCACGCCAGCGAACCGCCATGTGCCGGCAGGTATCAAGTTTTCCTACCTGGCCACAGGTCTTTTCAATGACGGCTCCAGTCAGGATCTGGGTCGCGATGTCGTATGGGGCTCCAGTGCCCCTGCCGTCGCGTCGATCGCGTACCCTGGGCTCGCACAGTCCCTTTCTTCTGGCACCTCAACCATCAGCGCTGCTTTCGGTGGGGTCCCCTACTCTACCTTTCTCATCGTCAGCTCCGCCACGCTTACATCGATTTCCGTCAAGCCTTCCAACGCCCTGATCGCCCCGGGGAGTTTCCAGGGATTCAGTGCCATAGGCACGTTCTCAGATACCACCTCCGAAAGCGTCACGAACGTTGCCACGTGGACCTCGTCTGACTCAGCGGTTGCCTCGGTGAATTCGCTCGGTCAAGTGATCGGCGAGACGGCGGGGAATGTCGCCATCACCGCCGCGCTTGACCACATCAGCGATTCGGCTGCCGTGGTTGTGCAATCCTCACCTCTGCAGTCCATCACCATCACTCCGGCCGTCGCCAGTGTTCCGGTCGGTATCGCGATTCCGCTCACTGCCACAGCAACATTCGGTGACGGCACGACGCAGAAACTGACCAACAGCGTGACTTGGACCTGCTCCCCATCGTCAGTGGCTACGGTCAGCGACGCTCCGGGCTCTCAAGGCTCTGTCACTGGCATCGCTCCGGGTAGCGCGACGATCACGGCCGTGTTTGCCGGTATCGTGGGCACTTCAACCGTCAATACAACCAATGCCACGCTCACTTCCATTACGGTTTCTCCTAAAAACCCTGATGTCGCTCTCGGAACCGGGCAGCAGTTCAGTGCCACCGGCCACTTTAGCGACGGCTCAACACTCAGCCTGACGAACCAAGTCACTTGGTCCTCTTCCAGCGTCGGCATTGCCGTGATTAGTTCGCTGGGCCTGGCGAATTCGGTTGCGCCAGGCTCCGCAACAATTACAGCTGCACTTTATGGAGTTAGCGGCACTGCACTACTGACTGTTCATTGAGGGGAATGCTGGCTGGCGGGCTTAGGATCGGCTAGTGGAACTACTGCAGCTTGGGCCGCTACACGGAGCGGATGAGCCCTGAACCTAGACGGCTCGGAGCCGCAACCCGAACCATGGACTGTTCACTACCACATACTTGCCGGCCGTCGATCCGCCCCAACCGCCCGTGGTAGATCCGTCCGGAGGAGCGGAGACTGCGGCGAGTTCGCCTCGTCCGCGAATCGCCTGTGCACCCACCCGTGCCCATAGCCGCCGATGCGAATGCCCGAACCGGCAGAACTCAGCCCGGCAACTTTGTTCCTGCTGCTCACCGCCGTGAGCGGCAGTTTGGGTTACGATCGCGGCCGCTCGGGGAATAGCTATTCTACTGTGGAGACCGCTTCACTGGGAACCGGCAGGCCACCTGGCGCCATAGGTAAAGCCGCTCCCATGTACCACCTTGCTTCCGGCCAAAGAGAAACGGGCGAAAGCGTAGAAACGCTGCTACAATCCTTCCACCAGCCACTGTTAAAGATGTTCCACTCCCCCAAAATGGCCAGGACCAGTTCCTTTCAAGCCTTGGCTCTGTTCACGCTGACCGCAGTGTCGTTGTGCGCGTCTCAGGAAGCACCCACCGTCCGGGGCGTTGCCGTATTACGTGCCAGTGAAGCAGTAGAGATTGAGATCCAGATCAGCCAGCGTTTGACCCCGCAGGTGCAGGTCCTGTCCGGACCGGATCGCATTGTCGTTGACTTTCCCGGGGCGCTTCCCGGGCCCGGCTTGCGCTCCGTCGTTGTACAGCGTGGCGAGGTCAAGAGGGTGCGTACAGGTCTGTTCGAGGCCCGCCCGCCCATCACTCGAGTGGTGTTGGATCTCAAAACCGCGCAGGACTACCAACTGGTTCCATCCGGGAAGGCGGTGATGGTAAAAGTGGGAGGAACGACCCATATGGCTTCTGGCGTGGCCCCGACAAATCCCACTGCGCCGGCTTCGCCGCCCACCATGCAAGCTCCGCCTCCGCCGCCCCCGCTTACCGTAGGATTTCAAGACGGACTGCTGAGTATCGCTGCCGACCGGGCCAGCCTGGCAGAAGTCCTCTACCAGATTCAGGTGCAGACCGGCGCGGAAATCGCGGTTCCATCCGGGGTCGAGCAGGAAAAAGTCAGCGCCACTCTCGGTCCTGCGCTCGCTTGCGCTGTGCTCGCACAATTGCTCGATGGCTCGCCTTACAACTTAATCATCCTGGGTTCATTTGAGGACTCGAGTTCTCTCGACCGCGTCATTCTGACTCCCAAGCTACTTGGATTTTCCCAGCTCAACCCGATGCCGCCTCCTCCACCCCCGCCTGCACGAACTCCGCCTCAACGCTTGGTCGAGCAGGCACCGCAGGCAACGCCCGGCTCCGGCGCAGACCAGGTTCCGGACAACCGGAGATGAAAACGCCACCACCCGACCGCCCCAGACTAGATCCACGCTCGAAGACCGGCAGAGTCACGACCGCATCCCTGCGGCTGATATTCGTGACACCTCTTCAGAGTGCACTTGATTTGCGGTGAAGCCCATCACCGAGGAAGAAAAGCAAAGGCTGCTCTCTAATCCGGCCTGAGTGGGAGAGGCCTAGCTTGCGGCAGTTGTTTGCCTGAATACGACGGCGCGGGGCGAGCTGAGCGGGCTGCAAGGGTCGGATCACAGGCGGCTGCGGGCAAGAGGGTTGTGCCCCTGACAGGCTGCACCGGCAGTTATGACACAACTCATGACGCAAACGCCGTCGTAACCAGTCGTCCCGTCTAAGCTGTTGATGGGGTTGGTGGACCTGGTCGGGCTCGAACCGACGACCTCTTCCATGCCATGGAAGCGCGCTCCCAACTGCGCCACAGGCCCATCCCGAAGGGGATGATTCTCCGGATCTGTGTTTCTTTGCTGTATTGTCCCCCAGCTTTCGGCGAGAGTCAAACCGCGGTACCGATGGATTTTGAGAAAGCGGCGAAAATTAGTATTCTGGCCCAGACTGAATCCACAATGATCAACTTGAACTTCACGCGAACGTTTATTCTTCTCGCTTTGTCTCTGACGCCGGCGACCTTGAGCGCCCAAGCGGTTCCCTCCAACCCCTCCCCGGCACCCGTGCCCTATGCGTCGCTGAGCCAATTGAACTCGCTTCTGGGCCAGCTGGAGCAGAACTCGGCCACGGCGCAAGCCGATCTAGCCAAGGTACGCGTGGAGAAATGGAAAGCCGACGCTTCCCATAAGAAACTAGTGCAGGCGAACATCGAGTCCATTCAGCGCAATCTCAAGTTCGCCTTGCCCGAGATCACTGCTCAACTGCGCAACTCACCCGAGGATCTGGCAGCAACCTTCAAGTTGTATCGCAATCTCGACGCACTCTATAGCGTCATGAGCAATGTCGCCGAATCGGCGGGTGCTTTTGGGTCCAAGGATGAGTTTCAGTCTCTCTCTAACGACATCAGCGCATTCGAGAGGAGCCGAATGGGCTTTGCCGATCGTCTGGAAAACCTGGCTTCTTCCAAGGAAGCCGAACTCACCCAACTGCGCGGACAGTTGAAGGCTCTGCAGGCTTCGCCTCCGCCACCGCCCAAGAAAGTCGTCGTGGACGATACCGAACCGCCCAAGAAGCCTGCGAAGAAGAAAAAGACGACGCCCTCCACCGTGACCACCAAACCTCCCAGCCAAACTCCAACCTCGCCGCCTCCACCGAACCAGTAGAGCAAATTCACACCGCGCCGCTGCGGGTGAGCTTTGCTGGCGCCTATGTGTCAGAAAAGACATCGCTTAATCATGGAACTTTGAATCTGGTCCCGGGGTCTATTGAGCTTAGGGTGGTTTGGTTGGGTTGGGTTCTAGTTAGGCCTTGGCCGTCGGATCGGATCGCTTTTCGGGTCGGCGCTGCGGCCCGGAGATCCTATAATACGAGGTGCGCCATCAAGCTATGGCGGGAGTAGCCACCTTGGGCGATTTGGCGAGTGCGATCGGAGCCAGGGCACAGGAAGCCGCGATCGTCGCGGAACTGAAGGCCGGGTCGGAAGAAGCGTACGCTTGGCTGATCGGTGAGTTTCACCAGCCCATTTACGGACTTGTGTACCGGATTGTAACCGATCCAGCAGACGCCGCGGACACCACCCAGGAGGTCTTCCTTAAGGTGTTTCGGGGCATGAAACATTTTCACGGCCAATCCAGCCTCAAGACCTGGATCTACCGCATTGCCGTGCACGAAGCTTCGAACCGGCGGCGTTGGTGGTTCCGGCACAAGGCGCAGGAGACTTCTCTGGAACCGCTGGACCCGCAACGCAACGGGCTGGCGGCTCGCGAAACCCTGGTGGATGGTGGCGAATCCCCTTTCGACAGCGCCGCTCACGAAGAAGTCCGCGCGCGCGTCGAGCAGGAACTGCGAAAGATTCCAGAGCCCTACCGCACCACCCTTATCCTCCGGGATCTGGAAGAGATGTCGTACGAGGAGATTGCGGAGGTGATGGAGGTCTCGTTGGGAACGGTGAAGTCGCGGCTGACGCGCGGCCGCGACGCCCTCAAGAAGCGGCTCGCCAGCTACGTTCGCGAGGTCGGTCCGCAACTGGGGCTGCTAGCACCCGAGGAGCCGCAGTCGGACGGATTCCGTGGGCCTGCGGCCGGGGAGGCAGCCGTCGGGGTTTCTTCATGATCTGCACCCACGCCAAATCGCTGCTTTCTCCGTACCTGGACGGCGCGGTGACCGGGAAGCAAATGCGCGCGCTCAGCACGCATCTGGACGAGTGTCCGCGTTGTCGCCAGGAGTACGTTTTGCTGCGCGAGACGCAGCAGTTGCTGGCCGGAATCGGACGTCGCAAGGCGCCGCCCGATTTGGCTTTGAAGCTCCGAGTCGCCATCTCGCGAGAAGCGGCCCCAGCCAAGCGGGCGCGCTTTGACGGGTTTGTGCTCCGCCTGCAAAACGCCCTCCGGGCGTTTATGGTGCCCGCAACAGCCGGGATCATCGCCGCGGTGTTGGTCTTTGTTTTCGTCATGGGTTTTCTGACGCTGCCCGAACTAGAAGCGCGCAACAACGATGATGTTCCACTAATGCTCTATACCGCCCCTGAACTTCAGCAGTCCGCCTTCGGCACTGAGTTGACCCCCATCAGTGAGGATTCACTCGTGATCGAAGCCTATGTAGACGCCAATGGGCGTGTCGAGGACTATCGCATCCTCTCCAATCCTGGCGTTTCTAAGGATCTCCTCTTCAAGGTGAAGAACATGCTGATCTTCACGACCTTCCGGCCCGCCATGTCCATGGGGCGGCCCACTCCGGGAACGGCAGTGCTGTCGTTCTCGAAGGTCAGCGTGAAGGGGTAGAGGGAAGCGGCGGGCAAGTTCGGTTCCAGATTCCCAGGCTGCCGCGCTTCCGTTTGACCCTCTGCAGAGAACCTCTTAAACTGAGATGGCAATCCCTGCAGCAAGCCGTCCTTCGGGAGGTTTTCCTGGTTTCCAGTTTGCGATGTTCGCTCACGGCTGCCATTTTCGGGCTGGCGGCAGCGGTGTGCACGGCGCAAAACCCTCCCCAGGTAACCTTGGATACGAGTGAAACCTTATTCACCATTGTGACCGCCATCAACGCCTGTGGCTATAACGATGAACTCAACGTTTCCGTCCCGGTGCGCGCCCAGATTCGCGCCGAGGTCGCGAGGAATGTTCGCGCCTCTGTCGAGGCACAAGAGACAGCCGACGTCATGTGCCAGTACTACCACGACCACCTGACCGAGGATCCCACACGCAATCTGGCGCAGTACGTTTCCCTGGCCCTGTATCTGGGCTCACCGCCCAACTTCGTCCCCCGAGTCAGGGAGACCGAACTCCCGCCCGACGCCCTCAATGTCGTGGGATTCGCCAAGCTGGCGGCGGCCTTCTATGACAAGGCCGGGCTGCACGGGGCGTGGCAAAAGAACCGGGATACCTATAGCGCTCTCGCAGACCGCTACCACGAACCGCTGTCAAAGCTTGTGTTTTCGACGGAAATCTATTTGAAGTTGCCTTCCTCCGCCTACCTGGGAAGGCAGTTCACCGTGTATATGGAACCCATGGGTGCCCCGGCTCAGGTCAACGCGCGCAATTACGGAGACGAGTATTACGTCGTTCTCTCACCCGGCGGTCCGTCGCTGAAGATGGAGCAGATCCATCACACCTATCTGCACTATCTTCTTGATCCTCTGGCTCTAAAGTACGGGGCCGCGATGAAGGGACTCGAGCCTCTGCTGGATTCGGTAAGAAACGCCCCGATGGACGACACGTTCAAGGGGGATACGCCGCTGTTGGTGACCGAATGCCTCATCCGGGCGATTGAGATCCGAACCGGGAGTGCGAAGGCCTCGGAGGCCCTCCGCAGCGAGGAAGTGCAGAGCGCCATGGAACAAGGGTTTGTCCTGACCCGGTACTTCTATGACACTCTGGCGCAGTTCGAGAAGGATCCCGAGGGCATTCGCACCGCCTATAGTGGGATGATTGAAGGGATCGACCTGAAGAAGGAAACCCGGCGTGCCGGCTCGATACACTTCGCGAGTCAAGCCTCGCCGGAACTGTTGCAGGTGCCGCATCAGGGGACTGCTCAACTGCTGCAGACGGCGGAGAAGCGGTTGGCCGCGGGGGATCTAAAGGCTGCGCAGGACTTGGCCCAGCAGGCGTTGACCGAGGAGCGTACCGACCAGGGAAGAGCCCTGTTCATCATGGCCCAGGTGGCGACTGCCAACCGGGATATTCATGGAGCGCAGAGCTATTTTGAGCGCGCCCTTCAGCTTGCACAGGAGCCCAAGGTCATTGCCTGGTCGCACATTTATCTCGGCCGGATTTGCGACCTCCAGGAACAGCGCGAGGCAGCGGTGGACCACTACCGAGCCGCGCTGAACGCTGGGGCCTCGTTGCCGGAAGTCCGGGCGGCGGCAGAGCGGGGATTGAAACAGCCGTACGAGCCTCCCGCCCCGCGGTAGGTATTCAGATGGTAAGAACTCGATTTCTTCCCACGGAAGAGTCGCGACCCTAGGAGAAAATATGAAGCGAGCAGCCTTGATCGGCGTTGTGCTATGCCTGGCAACCTGGAGCCTTGCCCAAGGCGATAGCAAGTCCGCCTCTCAGACCCCCCCCGCCACGCAGGGTGCAACTCCCACTGCGCCTCAGGGAAAGCGACCGCGCCAGGCTAAGACCCAGCCTGAATACGAGGCCTACAATGCCGCCAAAGGGATCACCGACCCCGCCGCGCTGGAGAAAGCGGCCGATGACTTCGCCGCCAAGTTCCCCGACAGCGAACTGCGGATCGAACTCTACAAGCAGTCCATGCTGGTGTATCAGCAGGCCGGCAATTCCGACAAAATCATTGAGATGGGGCGTAAAGTGCTCGCGCTCGACGCCGACGACCCGGTCGCGCTGGTGACCGTGGCCGGCGAGATTGCGGAGAAAACCCGCGACACCGACCTGGACAAGGATCAGCGCTGGGATGAGGCCATGAAGATGGCGCAGAAGGCGACAGAAACCGTTGACACCGACATTATGATTCCGCCCAACACGCCGCAGGAACGCATCGATGCCTACAAAGGTCAGGTACGGTCCTACGCCTACTCCATCATCGGCACCATCGAATTTAAGAAGGAGAACTTTGCTGCAGCCGAGAAGGATCTGCGCAAATCGATTGATGCTTTTCCTTCCCAGCCTGACCCGGTGGTCGTACTGCGCCTGGCGATTTCTCTCGACCGGCAGGGAGAGGCGCGGTATCCGGAAGCTCTCAAGGAAGCCAATCGCGCAGTGCAACTGTCGCAGGAAGGAACTTCCATTGGGAAATTGGCCCGCCAGGAGCGGGATCGACTTTCGCAGCTGGTGAATCCGGGGTCGGGAAGCGCCAAGCCCCCGGCTCAGGATCAGCCGAAGAACTGAGAAAGGTGCACCGCACCCATTCGGGGATGCCCGCAAGTTACTCCCCCCATTGCATGAAAGCAGCAGAAATCGCGGCGCTGGAAGCACTTCTCGGACACCACTTCCAACGTCCCACATTCATCGAACAGGCTCTGACCCACAGCTCCCAGGCTCGCGAACTCGAAGCCCTCCGGCCCTCCCCGCCGGGGGTCGCCATAGGAGACAACGAACAGATGGAGTTCCTGGGTGACGCGGTCTTGGCGCTGGTGACCAGCGAAGAACTTTTCCGACGCTTTCCCCACTTCCGTGAAGGAGAATTGTCCAAGTTACGTGCCCACCTGGTGAGCCAAAGGCATCTCATTCGGGTGGCCCAGCAACTGGAACTGGGCAAATATCTGCGGCTGGGGCGAGGCGAAGAAAAAAGCGGCGGACGCAGCAAGACAGCTTTGCTGGTGGATGCGCTCGAAGCGGTGCTGGCCGCTCTCTATCTGGATGCCGGGATGGAGGTGGTACGGGAATTTATCTTGCGGACCATCATCATGCCGGAGGTGGAACGGATGAATCCGGCAAGCAGTGGCGTCCCGGTGATGGACTTCAAATCGGCTCTGCAGGAAACCCTGCAGGCCATGGGCTTTCCCCAGCCCTCCTACGTGCTGGTCAAGGAGGCCGGGCCAGAGCACCGCAAGACGTTTACCGTGGAGGCACGCCTGAGTCTGCCGTTACCGGAAAAGGGCGAGTTCGTCGGCAGAGCTGAGGGTTCGACCAAGAAGAGGGCAGAGCAGGATGCCGCCCACCAGGTGCTCGAGTATCTTTCCTCTCTCCCCGGCATCCTGGAGGCGAGAACCGCTCGCAAGCCGCAGGCACGCCATTCATGACCACGCCCTCCACTACGCGCAACCGGCCTGATGCAGGCGGCACCTTGGCCTCCGTGCAGTCTCTGCTGGCCACAGTGGTCATCGCGGTCTTCGTCATCACCTTCGTAGTGCAGGCTTTCCAGATCCCGTCCGAGTCGATGGAGAACACCCTTCTGATCGGGGACTACCTGCTGGTCGACAAGCTCTGTTATGGCCGTGGCGTTGGCCATTTCCTGATTCCCTACCGCCAAGTCCACCGGGGCGATATTGTCGTTTTCCATTACCCGGTCAATCCGGCGCAGCACTTCGTCAAGCGCGTGATCGGGGTTCCCGGCGACCGGATCCGCATGGTGAGGAAGCAGGTGTTCGTCAACGGCACCCCCCTCAAAGAGCCCTATGTGCGGTATTTTCGGAACGAGCCTAACCTCTTTCGTGACAACTTTCCGCGCCTGGATGTTCTGGATCCCGGGATTAACGCCGACTGGTGGCTGCACATGCCGAAGCTGGTCGAAGATGGTCAGCTCATCGTGCCGGAAGGGCATTACTTCGTGATGGGAGACAACCGCGACGACAGCTCCGACAGTCGCTATTGGGGCTTCGTCCCCCGGGAAAACATTATCGGTCGGCCCTTGCTCATCTACTGGTCGATCCGCGCGCCCGATAACGACCTGCCGGCGTCGCCCACCCTGGGTGATAAACTTTATCATTTCGCCTACGCAGTCACTCATCTGTTGCAGATGACACGCTGGAATCGGACCTTGCACCGGATCAGCTGAACGGCGAAAGCTCGGAAGGAACCGACAACGTGGCCAAGAAAAACAAAATGCAAGAATCCGAAAAGCCGCGGGAAACCACCGTGGAGTTCCTGGCCTCCCTGGCTGCGGTTCTCGTCACCGGGCTCTTCATCATTACGTTTATCGTCCAAGCCTTTGAGATCCCTTCCAGTTCAATGGAAGACACGCTCCTCATCGGCGATCACGTCTTCGTAAATCGCGAGCGTTTCGCGCCTCCCACAGGCTGGGTAGGCCCCCTGCTTCCCTACCAGGACATCCGGCGCGGCGACATCGTTGTCTTCCTCCACCCCGCCGAACCTGGCCTTTACGTGGTCAAACGAATCATCGGGATCCCCGGCGACCGCCTCCACTTGCGGGATGGAGTGGTGTATCGCAACGGTCAGAAGCTGGATGAGCCCTACGTCCTGCATCAGGGATCGATTCCGTACGATCCCTATCGCGACAATTTTCCGACCGTGCCGCCTTCCGACGCCTTTAACGTCACGCCCGAATGGCAGGAAACATTGCCCTCGCACATCCAGGGCGAAGACCTAGTCGTCCCGCCGGATAGCTACTTCGGTATGGGCGACAACCGTGACGTCAGCTACGACAGTCGCTATTGGGGTTTCATCCCCAAGCCCAACGTCATCGGACGGCCCATGTTTGTCTATTGGTCATTCAAGACGCCGGCCGACCAGTACCGGCGCACCGAGCTCAGCGAGCGGCTTGGGTTTCTCGCGCATATTGTCATCCACTTTTTCGACCAGACCCGCTGGCGCCGCACCTTCAAGGTGATCCGATGAAGTCGATCCGATCCCGGCTTCGCCTTGCCCTCGGTGCGGCCCTCCTGCTCCTGACCCTGTTCCTGGTGCGGCCCGGCGCCGCGCATCTGGAACTGCGGATTGCAGGCGCGATCGGCCAAGCGCTCGGGCGGCCTGTAGAGATCGGAACTGTCAAGGTTCACCTGTTGCCTACACCCGGCTTTGACCTTAGTGACTTTGTGGTCCGCGAAGATCCTGCCTTCGGTGCCGAACCAGTTCTGCGCTCCCAGGAGGTGACGGCCGCCCTGCGCCTGAGCTCGCTGCTCCACCGGCGTCTGGAAATCTCACGACTGGTCCTTACTGAGCCCAGCCTGAATCTAGTTCGCAACCCAGACGGCCACTGGAATATCGAGCCTGTGCTCGAGCGAGCCTCCCTGACCACCGTCGCCCCGACTGCGGCAAAGCCTTCGGCCGCCCGTCCTGCCTTTCCCTACATTGAGGCCGATCGCGGCCGCATCAACTTCAAGTTTGGCAGGGAAAAGAAGTCCTTCGCCCTCACGGGTGCGGACTATGCGGTCTGGCAGGATTCGGAAAATACCTGGGGCATACGCCTGGAAGCCCGTCCGGTGCGGACCGATTTCAACGTAAGCGACACCGGGCAGGTGAAGATTAATGGAACCTGGCAGCGGGCCACTTCTCTGCACAACACCCCGCTGCAGTTCACTCTACAGTGGGACCAAGCTCAACTTGGGCAGCTGACCAAGCTGGTCTCTGGCCAAGACAGGGGCTGGCGCGGTGCGGTTCGTCTGTCGGCGAATCTGAGCGGTACGCCCGCCGATCTCCTTGTTCACGGCGACGCTTCCGTAGAAGACTTCCGCCGCTACGACATTCTGGGGGGAGGCGTGCTCACCCTGCGGGCCGGTTGTGACGCCCACTACAGTTCGCTAGACCGGGGCTTTCATCAGATCGCATGCCAGGGCCCTGTACGCAGTGGCACCGTCTCTCTGCAAGGCGACATACTGAACCTGCTGGCTCCCCGAAGCTATGACTTGACCCTGGTAGCGCAGCAGGTTCCGGTGCAGGCCGTGCTGGCCGTTATCCGTCGTGCCAAGAAGGATTTGCCGGAGGACTTACAGGCGGGGGGAAAGCTCTCGGCCAGTTTCCACGCCCGTGCCGGGAAAGGCCAGCACGCATCAGAACCGGTACTACAGGGCGCCGGCCGGCTTTCTGACCTACACTTGAAATCTGTGGCGACCGGAACCGAACTGGTTGTGGGGCAGGTGCCCTTGGCACTGCTTCCGGCGGCAAACAGCCAGGGCCACGCGCTGCGAAGCAGGGGAGAAAAGCCGCCTTCCGGAGCTTTCCTTTCGCTGGGACCCTTTACCCTTCGGTTGGGCCCCGGCGCGTCCGCCACGGCTCGCGGCTGGCTGACCCCTTCCGCCTATAACTTCCATGTGGAGGGAGACGCTGAGTTGCAGCCGCTGCTCCAAGCCGCGCGCCTTCTGGGTTTGGCGGCGCCGCAGCCAGCGGCTGATGGATCGGCCCGGGTGGACTTGCAGGTTGCCGGGCAGTGGGCAGGACTTGGGGCTCCCCTGGCAATTGGCAGCTTGCACCTCCACGCGTTTCAGGCGGAGGTCCGTGGACTGAATGCGCCACTGGAGATCGCGGCAGCTAACCTGCATCTCACTCCCGAACTGGTCACTGTCGACGCGCTTTCCGCCTCGCTCATGGGCACCCACTGGACCGGTTCCCTCGCATGGCCGCGCGGCTGCCCCTCCGCGGGTGCGTGCGCCGTGACCTTTGCGCTGCATACGAACACGCTCGACCTCGCGCTGCTCAACCAGTTGTTCCCTCCCAATCCGGCACGACGGCCCTGGTACGGCTTTCTGTCACAAGAGAATCCCGCCGGCACGCCCTTCCTGGCGCGCGTTCGTGCCGCTGGCAAGCTTAACGCCGACCGGTTGACTATCCGGAAACTGACCGCCACTCATGTCGCCACTGAGGTGCAACTCGAGCGCGGCCGCCTACATCTGGGGGACCTGCGGGCCGACGTCCTGGGAGGCAGGCATCGCGGAGAGTGGCAGGCCGATTTTGGCGTGACACCACCCGCCTACAGTGGCGAAGGTACCCTCGAGCGGGTCTCCCTGGCGCAGGTCAGCGAGCTCATGGAGGACGCCTGGATCACCGGCACGGGGAGTGCCGCTTATCAGCTCAAGACTGCCGGCTACACTTCGGCATCTTTGCTAGCATCCGCCAGTGGCACCCTTCGATTCGAAATGCGTGAAGGAGCATTTCCTCACGTCGTACTTGGAGGTACCTTCCTGCACGTGCGGCGCTTTGCCGGAAGGTTGGCTCTACAGGATGGCCAGTTTGAAATGCACGACGCCAGGCTGGAATCCCCGGGCGGAACTTTCCTCGTAAACGGCACTGCCTCGATGGCAAAAAAGCTGGATTTCAAACTCGCCCAGGAAGGTGCCGCTGCCTTCAGCGTTACCGGCACGCTGGCCGAGCCACGCACCGCCCCCGCGGAGACCCAAGCCGCCTTGCGACCGTCGTCGACACAGCGCTGAGCGCATGGTTGCCTGCTCATCGCGTCTGTTCTCGGCGTCCGACCAAGTCTCCTCTTTCTGTCATAATCTGGTACGAGCATGGATCTCTTCATTGCATCGCTCCGAAGCAGGTTGGGCCGTCTGGGACTCTGGCCCGCCAGCCGGCTAGCTCGGGCCGCATGGTACTCACTCGCGCTGGCCCTCGTGCTGTTTGTGCTGCAAGAGTTGTTCGGCGCGCTCGGGTTTTCCTGGGGGAAGAGCCTCGGCGGATGGGTGGAGTTTCTTAGCATCCTTTCCATTCTGTTGTTCGGCGGGCTGGGCTTCCGCTGGCTGAGGGCCAGGGTCCTCTGGCGCCTGCGCAACCGGCTCATTGTCACCTACGTTTTTATCGGCGTGGTTCCCGCGCTGCTGTTGCTCGCGATGGCCTTGGCGACGCTGTATCTGTTGGCCGGACAGTTTGCCAACTTCATCGTCACTTCGGAGATCAACCTGCAACTGCATAGCCTCGAGGCCACGAATGCCGCCGTTTCCAACGAAATGGCCGCACGGCTTGAACGCGGCGAGCCGGCAATCGCCCAATCCCTCGAGGGGTTGCGCCGGACGCAAGCCGGCTGGAAGCGCCGAGAATTGTGTGCCTGGCTCGGTACCCAGCCGCTCGTCGTATCCCGTAACGGCGACCGGGAGCCGGCCTTTTCCTTCCCTTCCTTCCTACACGGGCCGTTCCGCGAGATCGTCCACGACCACGACAAGCTGTACCTCAGGGCTGGCACGGTGCTGCCGGTTCACAACGTGAAGCTGAGTGTGGTATCCAGCGAGGAATTGGACAAGGATCAGGTTGAGGAGATTGCCGCGAACCTGGGCGAGATCACGCTCTATTCCGCCACGCCGGAGGCAGCGACCGCGCCGGCTCCTGCCCCCTTGGGCTCCACGGCTGATTCGTCGACCAGGCCGGCTGGGATCACCATCCGCGAAGCCGGCAAGGAACGAGTGCTGGCTGGCGGCCAGAGAAACCTTCGCGCCCTGTTCACCGCCGGTAGCCTGCCGCCGGCGGCCGGCTCGTTCGATCACCCGATCACCTTCGGCACTCCCCTGCCGGGAGTCAGCTGGGAGACCGGCGATCACGAGCCGACCTCGGCCCTGGTGCGCGTCCAGACCCGTCCTTCGCTGCTGTACGAGCGTCTGTTTGCTGCGCTTGGTGACTTTGCCAAGGGCGTGGAGTACATCCTGCTGGCGATCGCGGTTGTGCTAGCGGTGATCGAACTGCTCGCTCTGTTGATCGGCGCCAGCCTGACGCGCACCATTACCGGTGCCGTGGCCCAGTTGTATGAGGCCACACAACACATCGACCGAGGCGACTTCAGCCACCGCATCCCGGTTAAAACCAGCGATCAACTCGCCCAACTGGCCATCTCTTTCAACTCCATGACGGCCTCCATCGAAAAGCTGATCCTGGAGCAGAAGGAAAAACAACGGTTGGAGAATGAATTGACCATTGCCCAGGAAGTCCAGGCCCAACTGTTTCCCCGCCAGATCACCCAGCTTACCACCCTCGAACTGCACGGCTTCTGCCGCCCCGCCCGCACGGTCAGCGGCGATTACTATGACTTCCTGGCGATCAACGCCGACAAACTGATCCTCGCTGTCGGAGATGTCAGCGGAAAAGGAATCTCGGCCGCGCTGCTGATGGCCACGCTTCATTCCGCAGTGCGAGCCTACAGCCTGGAAGGCGTGCCTCAGCTGCGCGAACCCATGGCCGTGGGTGGCAGGGCCCGCGCAGGAACCAGACGGCCGACAGCTATCGAGGGGGTGGAAACTTCACCGGCGATGTTGCTTTGTCTGCTCAACCATCAGCTCTTCCAGAGCACACCCCAGGAGAAGTACGCTACCCTCTTCCTTGCCGTCTACGACGAACCCTCCCGTTCTCTCACCTATAGCAACGGCGGCCATCTGCCACCGCTGATCATCGGCCCCTCCGGCGGCATCCGGCGCCTGGATCAGGGCGGGACCGTGGTTGGCCTTTTTGACCGTCTGTCTTTCGACGAGGGATCAAGCCCGCTCAAACCAGGAGATATTTTCGTCGCCTACAGCGATGGTGTCACCGAGCCGGAGAACGACTTTGGCGAGTTCGGAGAAGAACGCCTCATCGACCTGGTTCGCGGAAACCGCACCCTTCCGCTCAGTCGCATCAGCGAAATCGTGACCTCCGCTGTCGACGACTGGATCGGAGACAAGGAACAGCCTGACGACATCACGTTGGTTCTGGCCAGGGCTCGCTGATCCTGAGTTCTGAGTACCCGGCTGCTGCCGACCGTCCTGCCCTCCTTGACACTCGCGACAGCGTTGTTTGACAACGGTTTCGGCAGCGGATCGAACCGTCGGTCGGCTACAGGCGCCGGACCGGCCACCAGCAGGCTGCACAGGAGCAGAAATTGCTTTTTCAGGTCAGCGGAAAACTCTGCTCAAGTGTAGCGTGGGGGCTCCTCGCCCGCGACCAACCCGGGTCTTTGATGTGCTGTCTGCCGCGAGAAGAATGCCTTCGCGGTCTGCTGGGGAAAGCAAACCCGGACATCTTGGGACTGACTCACGAGTTACCCTTGCCGCTCAAAACCACGTCTGGCCCCGGTATCGCCGGTAGTCGTCGCCGAACTTCGCCTCCAGCACCCGCGCCTCTTTACGGGCACGCAAGGTTTGCAGCGCAATCACGGCCAGCAGCAGGATCCAGCCCCAGCGTAATCGCCAAACTAGAATTACGCCGGCGAAAGCGACGGAACCGAACAGATAAATCGGGTTGCGAATCCGGGAATACAAGCCGTGGGTTACCAGCTTGCGTGCCTGCGGCATGATCGAAAACGAGTGCCCCAGCTGGTAGCGAGCCGTGAACACACCGGCGATCCCGGTAACGGCTAGCGCCGACCCGATCACCCGCTGCCAATTCCACGGCCCCGGCGACAACAGCAATACGGCCAGCAGAACGATGACCGCAACGATCTGGAACCCGAGAAAGACCCGGAACGTCGGCCCTTCCATGTTGCTCCTCACTCCACCAGTCCTTGGCGGACGGAGTGGATGAAGTCGGTGTAGGCAGGCGTGCACCCCGCCTCCCGCATATTCGCGGCAATCTGGCCGCGATGGTACGCGGAATGGACGAACACGTGGATCAGAATGTCGCGCACCCGGTTCGTCCAGATCTCGCCCTTACTGTTTCGGTAGGTCACGTCCTGCTCCAGCACGCCGGGCAACTGCTCGAAGTATTGTCGCCACAGGCCGGCGATGGCATCCGCTTCCCTCGCACACCTGTCCAGCGTGAACTCCGGCCAGACGGGAAACGGTTGTTCGTTGCCCGTGATCCGCGCCAGCCAGAGCTGCTCCGCGGCGATTATGTGCGCCAGCAACTTGACGGAGCGTGCTGGCGCATTCCCCGCTTTGCGCAAGGCTTCGATTACCTCCTGGTTTGCCCATTCGTCGTAGTGCAGTAGTTGTCGATAATGTTGCGTCACATCCATCGTCTCATGCCCCTCACAACTCTAAGCGGCAGCCCGTCCATCCCGCAATCCGTCTTGCTATGCTAGCCTGATTCTCTGATGAAACCAGTCTGGATGTTGGCCTGCTGTTGTCTGCTAAGTGCGCTGGTGGGCGCGGCCGAACCACCGGCACAGGAGCTCCCTGAGGTTTTTCTGATCACCATTGATACGCTTCGCGCCGATCATGTTCACTGCTATGGCGACAATCGCATCGACACTCCGGCCATCGACAGCTTGGCCCGCGATGGCGTCCGCTTTACCGAGGCTTTCACACCCAGTCCGATTACCAATACATCACACACCACCATCCTCACCGGGCTGCTCCCCAGCGTGCACGGCGTCAGCGATTTCGGCGTTGCGCTCTCAACCGCCTATCCCACCTGGGCAGAACTTTTGCAGCAGAAGGGTTATCACACCGCGGCTTTTATCGGCGCGGTCATCCTCGACAGCAAGACTCTCGCCCCCGGCCTGGATCGTGGCTTTGCTTTCTACGACAACTTTCCCGAGCCTTCCCCGACAAAGTCGCGCTGGGACCGGGTAGAACGCCGCGGCATGGAAGTTGTGCAACACGCCGAAGCTTGGTTAGCCAGTCACCGCGCCGGACCGCATTTCGTCTGGATCCACCTCTACGATCCCCACGATCCCTACGAGCCCCCTCCACCCTACTCAGACCTCTACAAGGACCGGCTCTACGATGGGGAAATCGCCTACGCCGATTCCGCCTTGGCCCGCTTCCTGGGATATCTCAAAGCACAGGCCTGGTACAGCAAAGCCCTTGTCGTCCTAGTCGGCGACCATGGCGAGGGTCTGGGAGAGCATCGCGAGGACACCCACGGCATCTTTCTTTATGACGCTACGACGCATGTTCCCCTGATCCTCAAGCTTCCCGGACAAAGCAGCGCCGGAAAGAGCGTCACCGCCCAGGTTCGCACCACCGACATCCTACCCACGGTGCTGGACTTGGTCGAGGTGCCCGCTCCATCCCGGCTGGACGGCGAGTCCCTCCGCCCATATTTCTCGGGAACCGAAACAGCGGACCGCATTGCCCTCGGCGAGACTGACTATCCTCTCCGTTTTGGATGGGCGCCCCTGCGCTCTGTGCGTATGGAAGGTTTCAAGTTCATCGAAGCTCCGCGAGCCGAGCTTTATGAGCTGCGCGCCGACCCGGGAGAACTCAAGAACGGCTACTCCCCGGATAATCCCGCGGTAGGTCAGGCCCGCGCCGTGCTGGCAGACTGGCAGGCAAAGTTGCCAGCGTCGCCATCGGCAGTCTCGATCACTCCGGCATCTCTGCCCGACCCAAAAGACAGGGTCGAGGAACAAAATCTCCTGCACGCCGCCATGCTGGCCTCTGACGATGGTCGCGAGGACGATGCCCGCCGTGCCCTGGAGAAGGCTCTCCTGCTCGATCCCACTTCGCCCACTGCCCTGCGCCAGTTGGGAGAACTTTCACTCGCAGCCCACAATTATCCGAAGGCAGCACAATACCTCAAAGCCGCCAGCCAGATCCGTCCAGACGACGCCACAGCCGCCTTCCACCTGGGCGAGGCGCTGGAGAGAACGGGTGACCTCGCGGGCGCGCGCAATGCCCTCGAGGCCAGTCTCAAACTTCTCCCCGGACAACTTCCGGCACGCCTTCTGCTGGGCAACGTCTACCTGGGCCTGAAGGATTTCGCCGCTGCGGAGGATCAGTTTGAGGCTGCGCTCTTGTTGGAGCCTTCCTGTGCGGAAGCCAAGGCCGGACTGGCCAGGGCAAACAATTCAAAATCCAAAGCGCAATGACCGGATGTTGCATAGAGCGTTGTGTTTGGGTCATTTTCTCCTGGCCTCGCGATCGCCTCATCGCTGCACTTGGAGTGGTTCCGCCCTCAGGAAAAGCCCCACGGTGCCGGGTCGCGGCTGGTAAGCGGGCCGAAGTCCCATCCTGCCGGTGCGTTGCTTTTTTAACCGCATGTTCACATAGTGCGTCTAAGATTGATGCAGCTCAGTGTAGGCCTGCTGCTCCGAGTCCATATGCGAAGAAAAGCTGGGTCTCTCACTGCAACTGAGCCCGAGACGGCGCCCCCCAGCCATGGGTCCGGGACTGCCCGTAAACGTCGGCTAGGCGCAGGCCCCAGTGCGCAGGACGAATTGCTGCGCCTTGCGCTGAAAGCCTGCCTCATTGCGCGCGACGCCGCCTTCAATGTTCACGACTTGCTCACCAATTCCTCCCGCATGGCCTTCCTGGCGGTTCGCGATTGTGAGAAAGAACTCGACCAGATCGAACGCCAGATTGACGAGCGCCTCCCTGGCGCCATCACCCGCGTCAACGAGGCTCGGGCTCGCCAGTTGCTCGCGTGTCTGAAGTGCATCACCGACCTTGAGCGCATTGGCGACTTGATCATGAGCGTCGCCCAACGCGTCCAGTCACGAACCTGCCCGATCCCGAGTGCGGACGCACGCCACCTCGTGCAGATGACAGTTATCCTCCAGGACATGCTCGACGAAATCTATCGCGGCTTCCGCTCGCTGGACGTGGAAAATGCTCGCAAAGTATTGCGCGTCGATTCCGAACTCGACCGTATCTGCCATTCCATGTTCCAGAAGCATCTCGCCGACCGCGCCACCCAGAACGATCCCCTGCACTTCGAAGTCCTGCTAATGGCGCAGGCCCTCGAGCGCGCCGGCGATCACGTCAAGAATCTCGCCGAGGAACTCTACGCCCTGATCGAAGGTCACACCCGTCGACATCCACCCAAAAGAAACGCCACGCAGTAAATCCTTTCTGTGCGGCCCTGTGTTCGCAGCATGCGCCTTTTCGTTCGCGAGAATTCACAAAGGCTTAACCAGTCCGAAACAATCCCGCAACATTGCGCTCTTAGATTCACGGAGAACCTCCGGCGGGTCGCTCTGGCGCAGACCCTGCCGGCAGGTCCCTCGTTTCGACGCAGCCTCGATGGACTCAGTGGAACGCCCTCCCTCAGCCGGCACAATTCGCCCTCGCATCTTCGTTGTGGAAGACGATGCGGATATTCTGCGTCTGATATCACACAATCTTCAGGGGGCGGGCTATGAGGTGTGCCCCTTCCTTACCAGCAGCGCTGTCCTGGCGCATGCCCTGCAGGAACCCCCTTCCCTGTTTCTGCTGGATGTCATGCTGCCCGGAACCACCGGTTTTGACCTCTGCCGCCAGATCCGGCAGACAAACACGCTGGCCAGGACCCCAATCATCTTCTTGACCGCCCGCACCGAAGAAGCCGATCGCGTACAAGGTCTGGAGCTGGGTGGCGACGACTACATCACCAAACCTTTCAGTCCTCGGGAACTGGTCGCTCGCGTGCGCAGTGTGTTGCGCACGCTCCGGGAAGCACCGCCGGAAATGTTCCGCTTGGGCCAGCTCGAGATCGACCCGGCCTCTCTCACCGTGCGCGTCGGCGGCCGCAACGTACTCACCACCGTACGCGAGTTCCGCCTGCTTGAGTACCTGGCAGCGCACCGCGGGCGCGTCTTCACCCGCGATCAACTCCTCGACGCGGTGTGGAAGGAAACCGCATTCGTCACGCCGCGCTCGGTGGACGTCTACATCCGCCGACTACGCGAAAAAATCGAGAGTGATCCCCGTCATCCCCGCTACCTCAAGACGCTGCGTGGCGTCGGCTACCGCCTCGAAACGCCCAAGGAAGACTCGCCCGTTGACCCCGCCGGTTGATCTCACAGCCAGCATCTGTCGCCTTGCTCCGTTCGTTTTGCTCGAATCGAAACGTCATGGCGGTATCGTCTAGGGGTTAAAAAGGCTATCAATCTCGTTTCGATACGCCAAGACCACGTAAACCACTGAAAATACTAGAGACGATGTTAGGCTGGTTGACTACACCGTGAAAGTTCTCGGGGTCAGGACACACCCGTAGAAGTCCTTTTCCCAGCCCGTCGCCGCGAAACGTGACTTCCCACCACCGGCTCCACGCTGCTGGCTCTCTGTTTTACTCAACCCTCTCTGCGCTGGGCATCCGTCCGGAGAAAACGCACCGTTGGTTGTGCGGCTGATGTGCCTCCGGAGTCCCGGCGCGCCCAACCCATCCGGTCTGCACCTCTGGTTACCTCCGATCGCTGCCCTGTCTTTGTTACATTGGCTTCTGAGGCACTCAGACCCCGCGATGATGAAGCTCCGCCAATGGATTATGGTTGTAAGCCTGCTCCTGCTGGTCATCGCGACCATCATTGGCCTGCTCTGGACTGCCGCCCCGGTGGCCAAGACCCAGTCCGCCAGGTCTTCTGTCTCTCCCTCAACCCCACTCGTGGACCAAAAGCCGCTCCAGACCGCACGTAAGCTGGCTGCGCTCGCTGTCACACCCGAAGAGCAGGACCTGGCGCACGAGGTCCTGAAACTCTCGGACCACGAAGTGGATCTTGCCTTCGCCGACGCCCTGCGCGAAGCTGCCGAGCATCCGCCTCAGACCACGCCCGAGCTGCGCCAACTCGAAGCGCGTGCCACGCAAGCCGCAGCCATCGTCAAGGCCGACCAGGACCGCATCACACAGCTGACCCGCCAGGTCGCCAAGGCGGGCAGCCCGGACAAGGATTCTCTCGAAGATCAGCTCGACATTCTCAAAGGCCAGTCGGAGCTCGATCAGGACGAACTCGATGACGCCAGCGAAGATCTACTGCGCGCCGGCGGGAACCCGCAGGGCAAGCTGCAGCGCCTGCTCCAGGAGCACGACGCCACTGAGCACGATCAGGCCGCTCCCAAGGCCATGGCGGCCGCCGCCCCCGCGGCAAACTACCAGGCAACTAGTCTCTGGACGCTCATCCAGGCCTGGTTCGAACTCCAGGAGAAGCAGAGGCAGCTCGCTGCCGGGCAGCAGGACGCGCTCCAGTCCATCCCTGCTCTCTCCCGCACTCATGACGCCCTCGAGAAACGCAACCAGGCCGAGGACGACCTGAAGCAGGCCACCAAGCAGAAAGCCTCTGGCCTCGCCAAAGGCTCCCCGGCGGCGGACGCCGAAGTCGCCCGGCGGGCCGCCAAAGAGACCATCTCTTCCCTGCACCACTTTTCCCAAGATCAGAAAACGCTCTCCGACCTCGACAAGCGCATCCAGGACCAGCAGGAACTCGCCGACACCTACGGCACCTGGCGCGCCCTGGTCAGCGGCTACCAGCGCACAGCCCTGCACGGCATACTGCAGTCCGCACTCTGGATCCTGCTCATCGTCCTAGTCGTCTACCTCATCGGCAGGCTCATCGACCGCTACTTCGACCAGCTCGCGCCAGATAAGAAACGCCTGATGTCCTTGCGCGCGGTGGTCTGGTTCGCGGTGCAAGCGGTCGCCCTGCTGCTTGCGGCCTTCGTGGTTTTCGGCATGCCCAGCCAGATGCCTACCATCCTCGGCCTGGCCGGCGCCGGACTGACCGTCGCCCTCAAAGACTTCATCGTCGGCTTCGTTGGCTGGTTCGTGCTGATGGGAAAGAACGGTATCCGCGTGGGTGACTGGGTCGAGATCAACGGCGTCGGCGGCGAAGTGGTCGAGATCGGACTGCTCCGCACCGTGCTGCTCGAAACCGGCAACTGGACCGATACCGGCCATCCCACCGGCCGCAAGGTCAGCTTCGTCAACAGCTACGCCATCGAAGGCCACTACTTCAACTTCTCCACCTCCGGCCAGTGGCTGTGGGACGAACTGGTCCTCACCGTCCCCTCCAGCGAGAACCCGTACCCCGTGGTGGATGCCATCCAGAAGCTGGTCGCCCGCGAAACCGAAGCCAGCGTCAAGATGGCGGAAGAAGAGTGGCAGAGCGCGACCACCCGCTACCGCGTGAAGTCTTTCTCCGCCGCGCCCTCGGTCAATCTTCGCCCCACAGGTTCAGGCGTAGAGATTCACGTTCGCTACATTACACGCGCCTATGAACGGCAGGCTATGCGGGCCCGCCTCTACGCCGACATCGTCGAACTGCTCCACCAGAAGACCACTCCCCACGCCGCCGGCTCGGCGCGGTGATAGCCTGTCAGGTGTAGAGCGCGCGCCCTCGCCCGCGTGGCCGGCGTATTGGCAGGGCGGTCTGCAGCGAAAGCCGATTGTTCCGGCCTTCCCGATAATGGGCCTTCGGGGCGGTCATCCCATGACGTCTAGGACCTCAACGTTGATTGCTGCATGTCCTCTGTGCGCAACCGCTTCCTCACTTCGAGGGCTGTGGACAGTGCTTCCCGATTGTGAGGACTGACGAATTCGCTGTTTTCCAGTTCCTTCACCTTTTCTTTTTGAGCCGCCAACATCGCACCATCATGTCCATCAAGGTCGGATGCTTGTGCACTGTGCGGGTTGGGTCGTAAAATTGGAATCAAGGAAAAGCCCTGCGACCCGCGCTATCAAGGTTGACGATTCACGACCTTCGACACACCGTGGTTCGCAACCTGGTGCAAGCGGGCGAGCCTGAGAGCGCTGTGACCTTTCGGGTCGAACTTTGCAGTTGCTAACTAGTTGATTACAAAAAGGATGGCGCTATCGTCTAGGGGTTAGGACGGAAGATTCTCAATCTTCAAACCCGGGTTCGATTCCCGGTAGCGCTACCAATTCACCCGGTGCTATCTCGTGCTACTGCTTGCACTTTCCACGATTGTCTCCTAGGGCGCCAGAACAGGCTTGTATCAAGCCCTGGGGCACAATAGTGTGGGGTGAACCCCCACACCTACGCTTTTCAGTTAACACACCGAACTGCACATGGTCGCAGGTCAATGACTGGAGCCTAGGGGCGCATCGCCGGGACGGTTTGTCCCGGTGTGCAGTACCATACCTGCTTATCGCCAGGGGTACGCTGGTGCTAGACTTCTCCGCTGGCACCACGGGCCCCGATGAAGGCACGACTCCGCTGCATCAGACTTGCGGCAATCATTGGCAGTCTCCTGGCCGTTCACGGCGTCTCCGTCGCAACGAATCCACAGACATGGATTGAAGTCCGAAGTCCACACTTCATCGTTGTCAGCAACGCTAACGAACAAGACGCACGTCATGTTGCTGAACAGTTCGAAATAATCCGCGCCGTGTTTCGGGAACACTTTCAAAGTGCTTCCACGAACGACATGCCGGTAATCATTGTTGCCGCCAAGGACGAGGGCACGCTCAAGCCGCTTCTGCTGACGATAGCATTATCGTCAACCAGCCAGACGCTCAATCATCCGCAGGTGGAAACGTAAAGCTGTCATAGCATCGCCTTTGCTTTTTTCGTCATAATCCGACCTATGGTTCTCATTGTTTTCCTCCGAGGAGTAAATGTCGGTGGACACAAAACGTTTCGCCCGAGCGTCGTCGCACGAGAACTAAGCGCCTATGATGTCGTAAATGTGGGTGCTGCGGGCACGTTTGTCGTTCGTAACCCTGGATCTCGAGCAAAGTTCCGTACTGCATTGCTCCGCAAGCTGCCGTTCAGCACGCAAGTTGTGCTGTGCGCTGGCCGCGATCTTATACGCCTAGAGAAGGTGAACCCGTTTGGGACTGAGCCGTTACCCCCGGACGTAGTTCGGTTCGTGAGCATCCTATCGAAAGCTGGTGGTCTCCGGGCACCCCTTCCAGTCACGTTTCCCACGGACGGGGAGTGGTTGGTACAGGTGCTGGCGTCAAAAGGCCAATTCGTGTTTGGAATGTACCGTCGCCATATGAAGACGATTGCCTGTCTTGGCGAGATCGACAAGCTTTACGGCGTGCCGGCGACGACACGGAACTGGAACACGATAGTTGCGATCGTGCGGATCTTGAAGGGCCAGACGAAGAGGCGATAACGATGTTCGATTACCTTCAGTTTTTCGCCAACTGACAGGTTCGCTTCCGCGTCGGGCGGGTTCCTCCAACGCCCTCTTGATCTCGACCGTTCACACGATCCGCTCGACGCCCGTTTGGCGCAGCAATACGGCACGCGATTGATCACGCCCTACAAGTGCAATCGCATCCGGCCGAAAAGCCAGGATGGACGCGAGCTTCGCCGCTACTGCCGGCGCTGGAAAATCGAACGCCTGTTTGCCTGGCTGCATAACTTTCGCCGTCTGGTCATCCGCTGGGAGTATCACGAGGCCAACTTCCCCGGACTGGTCCAGCTCGATTGCATCCTCATCCTGATGAGGAACTATTAATGAGATGGCCTCTTAGTTAGCCCGTTACCGGGGCCCCAAGGAGAACTTTGTTCTCGTGACGAGCGTATCAAGCTGCCAGCTTTATACCGACCGCAGTGACTAGTTGATCGAGGGCGGTTGTGACAGATTGGTAGAGCTTATCGAGTTGATGTAACCGATCCTGGTTGATGGCTCGGTCTCCCGGATAGGGATGAAGAAGTCCGGCGGTGAGTGGGGCATAGATCTTGTCGAAGAGTTTGAGAAACAGCAGAGAGAGGCGATATCCGTTGGGCAGAAGCTGATACCGGCGGGAATGGGGCAGTTTTTCAATGAGGCCTTTGGCCCGGAGCTTCCACAGTTCATAACGTAGTCCGCTAAGAGGGCATTGCTCGACAGGTATTCCCAGTGCCGCTGCCACAGGTATTTGTAATTCCGCGGTGGTGAAAGTATCCCCGGCAGCCACGTGAGAGAACCGTACCAGAGAACTCATGACGGCCAGTTGTCGGGGATGGTCCAGTTTGAGTCCGGGGAAGCGCTTGCCATTGGCTAATACAGTCGGCTGGCTGAGGCTGCGCAGTTCGCCGCGATTGAGGAAGGTTTCCAGGACATCCTGTTGCACCTCCTGGTAGCGGGTGGTGATGGCCTGCATTTTTTCGCGCAAGGGAACCAGATTGTCTACCGCCTTGTTGATGCCGTAGTCCCGGACATTGTTGGTCGCAGCCTCGATGCGCAGCAGGTCGTAGTCCCGTACATAATGTTTGGCAAAGCCATTTTTGTAATAGCTTCGCATCACTGGGTTTCCCAGATGCAAGTCTTCGATTTCGGTTTGCAGCTTGCCGTGGTACTGCTTGGTGACCCGCCGGCCGAAGATGACGGTCAGTTTGTCCGGTCGGCCCAGGTTGCGATTGGCATCGAGCAGTCGTTCTCCCAGTTCATCCAGGGCCGCGCGCTTACGGAAGATCAGGTTTTCGCAAAATTCCACTTGGGAAAAGAACAACTGATGCCAGCAAGCGTGCACTCGCCGTTCTTCCGGACGAAAGAAAGGAATCAGACGGTTCAGCCATTTGTGCCCACAATGGATTAGGTCCTCCGGGGTTAAGGAATCGGCCATCGTCTGCAGAGCCTCGGGGTCGCTACATCGGCGAAAGGCATTCCCAGTTTGCGTAAAGCGGATACCGGCTTGCGTCATCTTCCGGGCCAACCAGTAGTGCTGATTCAGGCAGATGCGAGTGGAGAAAGGAAAGTAAGGGCATACGCGCACGAACATCTGTCCCCACTTCGCATCCTGGATATAGAAGTTGTATTGCTTAACCCAGCGGTACTTGGTTTCCAGATGCCACTTGTTGGCTTTGCCGATGGCCGTCAGAATGCCGGCCGGTTCGCGCGCCTGGATGATCACTACCACCTGATCGGGCTGCGCGTTGCGAAAGTAGGGCTCGACGAAATCGTCGCGCCGGCCTTTGGGGTCTTCGACGATCTCCGTGCCCCACTTCGAAGCGTTACCCTCGACCCACGTGTGATAATGGCTGGCAATGTCGCGCAATACTTTCCGGCTGACGGGATAAATCTTGCGATAAACCCAGAAAAAGCCCAGCGCGCGGGCACCGTCCACAAAGGTCTGAATACAGCCATTCAAAAGAAGACGGTCAAAGCACCGGTAACTAAATCTGATGCTATCCTGATGGTGCTTGAAAAAGGCGTTCATGGCCAACCTCTAGTGTGGTGAGATACCTGGAGCATAACCTGAACGCCTTTTGTTTTGTATGGCCGAGCGATCCCCGGCACGCAGTTTTCGCGACCTCGTGGTCTGGCAAAAGGCGCATGCCTTCGTGCTGGGTGTTTACCGGTATACGGAAGCGTTTCCCGAACGGGAGAAGTACGGGTTGGCACATCAGTTGCGTCGCGCTGCCGTTTCCATTCCGGCCAACATCGCCGAGGGCTTCGGCAAGCGCAGTCAACCGGAGAAAGCTCGATTCCTGAATATGGCGGAGGGCTCGGTTGAGGAGTGCCGCTATTATTTGATCCTGTCCCAAGACTTGGGCTACGGCCAGAGTGACTCGCTGATGAGCGCCCTAGAAGAAACCAGCAAGCTACTCAAGGCCTATACCCGGGCAATCCTGGCTTCTGGCTCCTGACTGCTGGTTTCTATATCCTGGAAGGATATCAAGGGCGAAGCCCTTGGCTAGTTAGAGCGCTGTCGGGGCTGGAACATTGCGGGAACTGCTCCGAGTAAGCGCCGCTCCAAGCACCACAAGCGGCACCAGAGTTCCCAAAAAAGCAAGGTGATACCAAACTGGAAACTTCGCCCAGAGCTGAATGTGTACCGGGATAAATGCCGCGAGGAGAATAGCGCCAAGCACCCACGGCACGCTGGTTTTGGACCGTGCCATCATCGCCGTGGCCGCGCCTGCAGCCAGTGATGCGAGAGCGCCAACAATGAGGCGGGCTAACTTCATGGCGAGCGTGAAGGCCATCGTCGGTTCCGCCGCGGCATAACCTGCAAAGCCCACGCGCAGCCCACGGTTCAACAGCGAGGCGACAACCACCCAGAGGACGAGCCCGGCAATTAAAGCCAAAATCGATCTTTTCATAAGGTCCTCGCGATTTCCTTTAGTTTAATTAGACTAGTATACTCCGACTATGAAAGCTGAGCTACTGATTCTTGGCGTCCTGCACAGGGGCAATTTTCACCCGTATGAGATCAAGCGCCGCCTCAGAAACGCAATGGTTGAGTGCTATACCGATGTAGATGTGGGCACTTTGTATTACGCCATTCGCCAACTCGAAAAGGGCAGATTCATCGTAGCGGTTCAACGAGAGCGCGTAGCTCGCGGGGGCGTGCGGACGGTTTACGAGATCTCGGCGAGTGGAAAGCGTCGATTTCAACAACTTCTGAATGAGCAATTCGCGGCGGAGGGGTCGGTTGCCCAAACGCTATATGCTCCGATGCTCTTTCTGCAATTCAGCAACCTACCCTTGATTGCGGATCTGCTGCGAACAAGAATCACCCGAGAGACGCAGGCAATTCGCGAAATTGCCGAAATTCGGAAGCAACTGGCGCCGATTGTCTCGACAGGAGGGTTGCATCTTCTCAAGCACCTCGACCTCCAGCATCGCCTCGACCGAAAGTGGCTCCGCGGCATACTGCTCGATGTCGAGCGTGGGACGGTCCGGGACATGACAGACCCTAAGCGGCTGGCTCGTGGACGGCGCTGAACTGGCCGACACGTATCGGCAAACTGACGGTGCTCTAGCCGTTTTTGGCGGATGACGCCATTCGGGAGTAACTCTTGTTAACAGGTCAGCATGACCAGAATCCGGCCACAACGAGGCATGAAAATAGTCGCGAGCTGCGGGACAATGGGCATGCCCCTGGCGAGAGCCCGGAACAACGCAATGGTGCGGATAAAGTAGCCCGTTGAACAGGTTGGAGCTGGACGCCGTAGGAACCACGAAGTGACACCTCCATCGGGAGAGTTCCCGTTAGGGAGAATCTTTGAGTGCGGGCGTCTTCGCCAGGGGAAAGGAGAGGCGCCGTGAGAGCCCATCGTAACTGCTGCGGTCTGGACGTGCACAAGAAGATGATCGCTGCCTGTGTCATTAGGGAAGATGTGGAGGGAAACAGCGTCACCGAGAAGCACCTATTCGGAAGCATGACGCGAGAACTGCACGAACTGGCGCAATGGCTGTGCGCTGCGCAGGTCACGGCGGTTGCGATGGAGGGGCGTTTACTGGACTACATCCGCTTCGTCGAAAGATTCGCACAACACTTCCACGATTCTCCCGATCGCCTGGGTCCGCGGCACATCCCGGAATACCAAGCCCACCTCTTCACGGAAGGGAAGCTGTCGCCCGGCACGGTGACAAACCATCGGTGCCCTGCACCTGGTCCTCTTTGCTGCATGAATGTCCTCGCGATTTAAGCTCCCCCGAGATGTCAATGATCGCGTCCCTTGATCGCCTGTGCCGACGATCTAAGTCTTCTCGAAGCTCGACAGTCCGGGGCGTATCAGATGCCGGCGTACCAGGCATAGCCTGCCTCGCAAGCCGCAGAACCGAGGCCTTGACCAAACCCTTTCAGACTGTCGGTAACCGTCAGGCGAGTGATGAATTTTATGTTCTTGTAGCCGACTTGCCGAGGGAGCCGCATGCGCAGCGGTCCACCGTGGGCTACGGCAAGCTCACTGCCACTCATGCCGTAACACAGAAAGGTCTGCGGATGCAGAGCATCGGCCATATCGATGCTGTCCCACGTGTCGGGTTCCATCGAGATATACACGACGTATCTGGCTTGTGGGTGGACCCCGACAAGATGCAAGACGTGGGAGAGAGGCATGCCAATCCATTCGGCGATATACGACCAGCCCTCTTCACACGCGAGTTCGGTGATGTGGCTGCGAGACGGGTAGCTCTTGAGGTCAGCAATCGAGAGCGAGGTAGGTTGATGAACCATGCCGTCTATGGAGATCCGCCAGTCCGCAAATCCGTCCGCCCTGAAGCCGCTTAAAGTCTTCCGTGAGGATGGCGTACTCGTCATCCGGCCCTGCGGCTCACGGCCCAGGAGCAGGTTCGCGAAACCGTCGAGCGCGTGCATGACACGTATGCAATTCGCTGCCCCCTGTACCGCACGCTGCACAATGCGATCAAGCTTACCTCTTCTATACCTTGATGCCGCCGACAGATGAGAGCTGATCGCTCACTTTGCCGAGGAATAGGAAGCGCCTGGCGGCGAGAGTGCCCGAGGAATGGCGAAGCCCTCGCGGTCGTCCCGCGAGGGCCGATGGCTGCCGTTCGTTTCCGAGCGGAGGAGCTCTAAAGACCATGCCCCGCTGTCAGACATAGTTCCCGCCTCGTTCTGCTCCTGTCGAGGCAGACTCCCCACGACAGCCCCTCGTGAAGACACCTGTCAACGCCGTCCACCGACGTGCACGTAATGACGATGCATGTGCGGTTTCATTCGCGAGTCACGGGTGATCGCCACCACTAGAACGATCCACAGTACGAACAAGACCCCGAGCAGCCATAAAAACCCGGGCCCCATACATCCTCCCCTTCCGCCGCCCGCCTGCTCTTGTTTCGCTCAGGTGGAGTGCTGTCTTTTCGACGACTCCCGGCCTTCTTCTCTTCTACTGCAGTTCGGCCTATCGGGTCAGTGATGGTTCTCACCCTGGCGAAATGGGAGAGCCGAGACTATGCTGCCCTGCCTTTTACAGCATGGCCCGTAATCTCCGCTTCGGCATGGAGCCAGTCGTCGAGGTCGTGCCCGTCCTCGCGGCCGCGGGCCTCGTAGAGTTCATAGGCACGGCGGCGGATCTCTTCTTCGAGATTCGGGCCCGACTCTCCCGCGGGCATTACCGCTTTCGCGACCGGCGAACGAGCATGTTGCGCGACTTGGTGCTTTTCCAGCTCTTCGATCACGCGTTGCTCGTCCGCCATCAGTCTTTTCTCCGCGGCGTCCGTCAGCTCCCCTCTGCGCCAGAGATTTATGCGACCCTCACGCAGGACTTTCAGGCGCCTTTCGTATCGTTCACAGGATTTGCATCGCTCGGGCATGTTGATTCCCCCTTCTGCTCCTCGTAGGGAACCTGTGGGATGGTTTACAGAAGTCTCCCTCCCTTTGCGTCGCCCCGTCAATGCCCGGAATGAAAGTTGAATGTCAGGCACTGACGTCAGTGATGCGCGAGAATTATCCGTGCAACCTTAGACGGTTCGACTCGTGTTGCTTTTCACATGACTTCTGTCGTTCTGATTCGGTTTTCGCAGCGGGTTGCTGTCGGGCGCGACCAGTGGTGAAGTCTCACGCAGCTCCCGCAGGCGTTTGGTGATCTCGACTCCGTGGCGTTCACTGCGCTGTTCGGCCAGGCGACGGCGGCTTTGTAACGCTCTGAATAGGTCTTGCAGGAACATGAGAAAAATCTCCCGGAATGCGAATGGCAAAAACGCCACCCGGGCGTTAGGGCCGTCGGCAGTGCGACAGATTACAGCCCGGGACACGATCCGTGCCTGCTCACTTGCTGATCGCGCAGTTAATTCAAACGATAGGCGCCGGATGAAGTCGGTACGGTGATCGCACTCACTGTAGCTTGTGACCAGTCTCGCTTTTCTCCGAACACGCGCACACCCGCGGCGTGCGCCTCGGCGATCTCCTCCGGCGGAAAAGTCTTGCTGACCGCCATGAACGTGATCTCCGGGGACTCCCGCCCCGCATGCACGGCCGCGCCACCCGCGCCTGCGCTTGTGCCAATCCGGCCTCCGTCTCCCGCGCCCGGCTATGAAGATGCGTTTCCCGTACAGGTTATGGAGCATGAAGGCGTTTGCTTTGTGTGGGCGCCGGAGTTCGACGAGACAGGCTACTTTCTCCGCCTAAAGGACGCCAGGGGATATGTCTTCGCCGAGTTGGAAGGTGCCCAAGCCGATTCCGAACAGGCCCGGGCCGCGAATCATGCAGTCACTGAGGCAGCCCGGTGAGCGTTCGGAAACCCCACAATGCTGCAGCCCCGAGGAGTACTCAGACGGCTCAAATCGTTGCTCTTGCTCCAGCCCTGGAGCACACCGGCGGGTTCCCCCTGCTGCTAAACTGCTGGGCTGGCTCCACGAGCCCCGATGAGGGCACCACTGCGCCGCATCAGACTTGCGACCACCATTGGTAATCTGAAAAACGTGCAACCTCGCAAGCGTAATGCAAGTGGGAAAGGCAAGGGAGTTCCAAAGACCGTTGAAGAATACCTTGCGCGTATCCCGGAACCCGCCCGCAGCACCTTGAACAAGGGTTCGCGCCGTGATTCGATCCGCTGTGCCGCCAGAGGCAACCGAGACCATCAGCTATCGAATTCCTGCATTCAGATACAAAGAAGTGCCGATATCCCTGACGCACGACGGGGCTCTCCCGAACATTTCCAATGGGTGAGTTATTCCAGACAAGGGGGCAGAGCGACGGGATTCGACCTAAGTATTTGGGTGTCGATTGACACGAAGTAGGATACAGAACGTTCCGGCATGGCCCGGCCAGAGGGGCTGGTAGTCCATGATCGACATCGACGGCCACAAACGACTCATTGTGGCGACGACTGATGGCACCGCTGCGTGAGTTCACAGTCTCCGATAAGCGACTCGATACGATTCGCGCACGGTTGACGGCACGTATACAGTTCGCTCCAAATGACGCTGCCCTGCACACCCTAGGGATTTGAGGGATGGCCACGACGCGACTGTGCAGAAACATCGTCTGCCGTCCGGGCCAAACTGCAGTCTGGCTACTGGATTGAGCTGGCAGCCTCTGAGAAGACGTTGTTGGCGTTCGACCCAATCAGCCGAATCGTGCCAACGACGAGAACGAGAATGACCGCCAGCATTACTGCGTATTCAGCAATATCCTGGCCTTCGTCTTCCCAGACTAGGCGTCGAAGAATGGTGGACATGGGGCCTCCCAGCATGCACTCAATGGAGCAATTGTACGCCGCTCAGGAGCAGACTTCGATCACCTGCACCCAGCGGATCGAAGTTGTTCCCGATCTGAAACCCCGGGGTCAGGCACCATCACATCATCAGGGATCCTTGCTTCTTTTCGTCTGCGGCTCCTCGCGGTGGACGAGATTTGCGACCGCTCGTCGGGCGCAATCGGCATATTGTCTTTTGACCTCCGTTCAGTCAGGACGTCAGCCCTTTCGACAACGTCGGTCTGACGGTCAAGCGCGCCCACAATCAAGGAAACGAGGTTTGCGCGGCGGACCTCAGCCAACTTTCCATTTGCTCGTGACTCGTAAACCCGGCTTGCTGCATAACCGGTTGGCCACGATACAACACAACGAAGTTCGGAATGCCGCGCACATTGAAGCGCGAGGCCAAGTCGGGATAGCGTTCAGTGTCCACCTTGACCACGATCGCGCGGCCCTTCATTTCTTCGGCAGTGCGCGCAACTTCCGGAGCTGCCATGCGGCAGGGACCGCACCACATCGCCCAGAAATCCACCAATACTGGGACAGTCGCCTTCTGGATAACGTCGTTCAACAGATCGGGATCTGCTTCCAGCGGTTCAGCAACGGGATTCAAGCTCGATTTGCAAGCTCCGCAGCGTCCAGTATCGGCAAGACGTTCCACGGGAACACGGTTTTGGCGACTGCATGTTTTGCAGGTTCGAAGGACGGGCATGAACACCCTCCGTCAGCCACATGCCGAAGGGGCGGATTACCTGCTCACGGTCTATATCCAACCCGATAAGCCGGCCTCGCTACCTTCTGGCCCGTCGGCTATTACTAGATCTCAATAATCATGTCCTCGAGTCGCGTCGGATATTTGTTCAACACTTCCCCTTTGTCTTTGCGAACCACAACGGTGTCAGAGTGGCGGACTCCACCCCAGTCAGGATCGTAGACTCCCGGCTCGCAACTGAAAGTCATCCCCTGCTTCAGAACGGTCTTATCCCCATCGGCAATCCATGGCGGTTCGTGGCCTTCCAATCCAATGCCGTGTCCGGTGCGGTGCCTAAGGAACTTCTCAAACCCAGCCTTGCGGACCTGTTCGAGCGCTTTGCGGTCGACTTCTTCAGCGATCGCTCCCTCTTTCAAGTTCTCAACGCCTACATCATGGGCCGCCAGCATGGCGTCATAGAGGCGCTTAGCATAGTCGGTGGGCTTCCCAACAATGAACGAGCGCTCGCATTCTACCGCGTAGCCGCCAACCTGACAGGTGTAGCTGAGGATTAGAGCGTCTCCCGCCTTGAGACGGTCCTTGCTCGGGACGGCATGGGGAAAAGCAGAACGCTTGCCAAACGGCACCAGGCCGCCAAACGGCGGATCAATGCTGACGCCAACCACGTCCTTCAGTTCTCTGGCCATCCTATCGGCCAGTGCATCATCGGCAGCCTTGAGGATTTCGTTTTCACTAACCGCGCCGTGCGCTTGCACGAAATCTCGCCCCGCTTGAATGGAGAAGTCGTTGAAAAACATTCCCCGGCGCATGATATTGATTTCATCTTCGTCTTTGACGTAGCGCATTGCTTCGACTAACTCGTTGGCTGCGATGATTTCGGCGTCGGGGGCGCCGAGCTTGATCTGCTGCAAACGGCTGGGCGTTGGCTCTTCGACGCCGATACGAGCCTTGGCGAATCCACGGCTGGCAATGCGTTCGAAAATCCAGCGTACGCGGTTCACCGGTCCGGGATAGTCAAAATAGGCTTCGTAATCCTTCACCCACCACAACTTCACCTGGTCGGACTCAAGCGCCGGGACAAACAGGGCGGGATCCCCAGACTTGGAAATCAGCGCAGCCAGCGGACGCTCAGTCGGAAGATGAAAATAGCCGGTCGTGTAGATTACGTTGACAGGGCTCAGGAGCAACAAAGCGTCGAGCTCCCGTTTCGCCATTTCCTGCTGCACTTGCGCGATCTTGCGTCGGTACCAGTCCACCGGCAAGCGGTCGGGGAGATTCGGCGCAGTCTCATTGATTGCGGCCGAGACGCTCAGTTTGCGAGTGCGGCCGAAGGTTGACAGGCGCGAAGCCAGGGTGAATGCAGCTGTTCCAGCGGCGCTGCGGAGAAAGGTGCGGCGTCCGGCGAAGTCCATAGGCGCCTCCAGATTGCGGTCATGATTCGAGATTCACGGCGAATCATCGTAACTCAGGCAAGGAAACAGCGTCGAAAAAACCGAGCCAAACATACCTTTGCAAATGCGCCCCCACGGTGGACACAGTGACCTTGCGACGGCGATGGTCGACGCGACATTTGCAAATGTCAGGTCGGGGTTCAACCGTTTGTCTTCTGCGGCAATGCGGTGATTCCGCTTAGCATATCGAAGCAGCTGGCTACGGCAATCTCATGTGACCATCCCTCTCGCTGGATCGCGAGTCCAATCACGGAAGACCATGGGTGATGCCCACAACGCCACGATCGGTATTGCCAGTTCTTGACCCTAATGGGAAGTCCTGAGCAACCCGACGCCGAGCGAGACTGCCCCGCAGGCAAGGATGACTGCACCGACGTAGATCAAGGAGACCGCTCCATTTGCTTGAGCGGTGGTCGGAGGCAGCACGGAAAAAAAGAACCCCGCTGAAATGAGAATCGCAGAAAGCGGTACCCCGACTCGGACAAACCAAAGCAGGGGTGCGGGAAGGACTGCCGCGTCCGCCAGCATCTGGCAGATCAGGGACAGGATCACGATCACGCCCGCGTGGGCATGTCCGGCGCGGAAGAAATTCTGGCGCAGCGGATTTGCCATGTATCCGCTGGCCTTGTCCATCAACGACGTCAACAGAAAGTACCCACCGTACTGGATGGTCGGCACCGTGACAAGGATGATCCCGCACATCAATCTGGCCTCACCGGTCATAAGCTCTCCTTTGCACAGCGGATCGGCAGAGTCCCCGAGTGTCATCCCGAAGGCAGCACTCGATTCGGTATCTGTCTGTCCGTTCTTTCATGTTCTCGAGTCAGGAGGATATTCCCTTCCCGCGAGCACTGCACGATGCGCTCTTGTCAGAAGGTCTAGCGGCAGAGCACGGTCGGATTCCAAACCCCGGCTGGATCACGTTCCGAATCCGCAGTGAACGAGGCTTCGATCATGCGCTGTGGCTGATGCGACTCTCCTACCTACGATACGCACTCAAGACCGCAACCGATCCGCGCAAGATGTTCCAGCTGGAAAGTGAAGAACTGCACCTTGATCCTCGATTCAAGTCCCTGCTCGAATTGTTCATCCCCAAAAAGGAAAAACAAGTTTCTCGGGAGCCGCTGCCTGCGTTGACGCCAACTGGCGTGCTCGACGAGATGGCTTGAAAGCAGCGCGAGTTCATAATTATGGTGGGCCGGAAGTGCTCAGGTTCGAAGATGCACCGCGCACCCGGCTCCCATTCCAGTGAGTGGCTGGTGAGAGTCCGGGCAGCTTCGCAAACCCCATAAACGGGGAAAGGCAGAGCAGTACCTGAACGATTGCATCCCGTTTCCGCTGCCCTTGGGATGTTGGGGACCTTTTGTAGGACGATGAAGCCAAAGCTTGATCGGAACCTCCTCCCCATAAGCACTGATGCGGCAAATCGCGTCCATGATGATCCAGCCCATCCCAAGTACCCAGCCCGGCAGCTAGCCGCAGATCGCGGTCCCGAACCACCGCCAGAATGGCTTTTGCGTGTGAGCGAATCAGTGTTAGGCTTTTGCCATGAGGCCTTTCAGCATCGTGGTTTTGCTGGTTGTTCTGAGCCTCTCGCCCTTGCTTCGGGCTCAGCAACCCCAAGATCCCCCTACGGCCGAGCCCAACCCTACGGACAACGCCAACGGCCAGTCGAACGCCGACACCGATCTCGCCGCTGAGGTCCAGCAACTCCGCCAGGAGGTCGATCGGCTGCGCCGCGAACTCACCTTCCTTCAGTCCGAATTGGACCAGGTACGCGGCGAGCACGCCGTAGCCGAAGTCGCCAACCAGCCCGCCCCAGAGAAAAAATCATCTGCTCCGGTCGCGCGGACGCAATCTTCCCGCTCCACCGCCTTGCCAGCTTCTCCTGCTCCCGCCGCTTCGGCAACCCCGGAAGGCGATGACAAAGCTCCCACTACGGTCATTGTTTTCCGCGACGGCCACCGCACCGAAGTCAAGAACTATGCCATCATCGGTCAGACGTTGTGGGTCTACACAGAAGATGATTCTAAGAAGATTCCACTCTCTGACGTTGATCTTACCGCCACCAAGAACGCCAACTCCGAACGTGGCGTCACCTTCCAGCTTCCCCCGGCACCCTGATTCGTAAGTAACGAACTCGGACTTCAAATCTCGGCTCGGGACAGCAACCAGCCTGAGGTACGCAGTCTGAGGTCTAATTCTTGTCCGCTGAGGGCCCTGCGCTTGAAGCCCTTTGCCACACCTGCACGCTTGGGGTCGCCCCGGAATCGGTACAATCCCCTTCACGCACCACGGCCACGTCCCATCGGCTCTTTCGTAATCTCACTGATGCCTGGGCGCTCGTGACATATTCGAATCTCACATGACGTACGCCGCGCAGCCCTACCCCCGACAGCGCTCTGTCCGCGTGAAGCTTTCCGGCTCGGTCCTGGCCCTGATTGTGCTCGATAACCAGCGCCAGCTCCGAGCTCCGCTCCACCAGCTCTCCCTCAACGGCGGCTTGTTGAGTCTCGCGCAGCCTCTTGAGACGCCAACCGTCGAACTGATGTTTCACATCGGTTCCAGTACCCTGCGTGCCCGCGCCGAGACCCTCTTCCCCATGTGGGCAACACAGGGCTGTCTGCAGCCTTTCCGCTTTGCTGGACTGGACGAGCGCCAGCGCCGGATTCTCGAATTGGATCTGCATTCTCTCCTTGGTGTCTCGCGCGCCATCCACGACGTCCCCACGATGGAAGCCGTCGAGGTCGTGGAAGACGAGCCCGCAAGCCCCAGTCAGGTGATTCTTTACTTCGACACCTCCCGCGACGCATTGCACTTCACCCTGGCCGTCAGCCCCGTCATCGCCCGAGACCTGAAGCCCTGCACCCGAGAGGACCTCGCCCGGCTGGCCCATGAACTCGGCAAGGTCAATCGCGTCACCACCAGCGGGACCCTCCGCCGCGCCCTCCTTCCCGGCAATCCCCGGCGTTCGCTACTGACCGGTACGTCTTAGTGCTCCTTAACTCTAAGAAAAATAATAACTTGGAAGGCAGAGAAAGAGTTGTTTTCAGCTTGACTTCAGAAGGCTCATGGCTGGAGCGATTGGCATTCGCCCGTTCGAAGGGTCTGCTTATTTTGGTGGAATTGCGATCTATCGAACAAATAGGAGGGCAAGCAATACAGCTGTGCATATTCCCAGCACAGCCAATGAGAGCCAGTCGCTTTTATCGATGGTTTTCCAGGTCTTCCGCATAATCGTAGTTTGCTTGTGTTGTCCCAAGTATGCTCCCGCCCGCCCCGGCCCACAATGGCCAGTACGTGGGATTACATTTGTAACCACAGCACCTTACGCGACTCTTCTGACAAAAACGGCTTGGGCTCTTGACAAGCCCTGATTCCCGAGAGCATCCTTTAGGCGAACAAAAAGCGAAAGCTCCCTGCCAGGGAGCTTTCCCTTCCGGCGTTCCCGGAAAAGCCTGAGGTCCATATGTCATCCATTACCATTGCCCATGCGGCCCTTGACCGTTTTTCCGACCCTTCCCGGCTCCAGGCGTCCACGCTCCTCAAGCAGTTCTCCCAGGCTGCCTTGATGGCGGGAGTCACTCCCGCGACCCGCCTCGAGATTCGGCCTATTCCCGAAACTGTTTCCAGCGGGATCCCGCAAATCGATGCTTTGACCGGAGGCCTGCCCCGCGGCGGCCTCACTGAAATCTCTGGGCCCGACTCCTCCGGTCGAACTAGCCTGCTGCTTGCCGCCCTGGCCGCTGCCACCGGCCGACAGGAAACCTGCGCCCTGATCGATGCCAGCGACGCGTTCGATCCCCATTCCGCCGCGGCTGCAGGCATCCGTCTGGAGCGGCTTCTCTGGGTACGCTGCGGATTGAACGCGCCAGTGTCTCCTCGCCAAAACCCGAGCCGGAACGAAGAGCGCTCTATCGCGGAAGACCCCGTCGAACAAGCCCTGCGCGCCGCCGACCTGCTCCTGCAGAGCGGCGGATTCGGCCTGCTGGCCCTCGATCTGGCCGGTGTCCCCTGGAAAACCTCGCGCCGCGTTCCCCTGACTACCTGGTTCCGCTTCCGTCGCAGCATCGAACACACCTCCACTCTGCTGCTGATTCTCACCACGCAACCCTGCGCGCAGGCTTGCGCGTCACTTTCCCTGCGGATGAAAACGGACTCCTCGGGCGCCAGACTTCAGGCTTCCGCAAACATGCGGTCAGCTATCAGCTGTCAGCTGTCAGAAAACAAATCAGTCGAACACCATCTGCCCTCTCACGCAAGACTGCTGGAAGGCCTGTGTATCCAAGCAGAACTTCTGCGCACCCGCGCCGAACGTAAATCCATGCAATCCGACAGCGCTTTCACCACCAAAACCGCATGGACGGCATAACACGTGACTGAGAGCTTAAAGCCGATGACTGATAGTTGACGACGAACGACTGGTTTTATGGCTTTCGCCTGCATCTTCGTCCCCGACTTCCCTGTGGAAGCCGTCCTCCGCGCCGAACCCGAGTTGCGCGCGCGAGCCGTGGCCGTGCTCGAAGGCAAACCACCCCTGCAGAAAATCTTCGCCGTCAACGAAAAGGCTCGCCGGACTGGAATCGAGCCCGGCATGACCAAAATCCAGGTGGAGGCCTGCTCCAGCCTGGTGCTGCGTGCGCGTGCCCCTCTGCAGGAAGCCGCTGCCCACGCCGCTCTGCTTGACTGCGCACAATCATTCTCCCCGCGTGTCGAAGACACTGCCCCCGATATCATCCTGCTGGATCTCTCTGGCCTCGAATCCCTCTTCGGTCCGCCGTCGCGCATCGCCCGCGACATCGCTCGCCGCGTCACCGAACTGGGGATGGAAGTCAACGTAGCCGCTGCCTCCAATCCCGATACCGCCCAGCTCGCCGCCCGCGGCTTCTCCGGTGTCACCGTGGTCCCGGAAGGCGAAGAAACCGAACGTCTGGGTAGCCTGGCTCTAGAAGTCTTGTTCTCCGCGCTGAAATCCACCGATCCCTCACCGTACTCCGAGCCTCTTCTCCAGACTTTTGATCGCTGGGGTGTGCGCAATCTCCGCGCCCTCTGCGCGCTGCCTGAAATCGCTCTGAGCGAACGCCTGGGCCAGCTGGGAGTTCGCCTGCAACAGCTGGCGCGGGGCGGTACATCCCGCACGCTGGTTCCCGCCGAGCCTCCTCTGGTGTTCGAAGAAGCCATGGATCTCGAATACCCGCTCGTGTTGCTCGAACCCCTGGCCTTTCTGTTGGCCCGCATGCTCGACCGGCTCTGCGCGCGCCTGGGATCCTGCGCTCTGGCTGCGCAGGAACTGTGCTTGCAGCTGGAACTGGACAGTGGCTACTTCGGGACCGGAGAATTTCCAGCTCCAGAAAACATTTCAGACGATGGCGGGACCGGCATCCTCGCCCATCCAAACCGAGCTCAGCAACTCTTCTCCGGGCCGGAACCGGACTTGCATCCTGGAGAGACCCCCGCCACCGCCCGCTTAGGAACAAACGCCCCCGGATGTCCTGGGCCGGCGTCAGCCCGGCAATTCACCCGCACCGTTCGTCTCCCCGTTCCCATGCTCGACGCTAAGGTCTTCCTCAAACTGCTGCTACTCAATCTCAAAACTCATCCTCCTGGAGCGCCCATCGTGAAAGTTCGTCTCGCTGCCGAACCCGCTCGCCCGCGCGCTGCGCAAGCTGGCCTCTTCCTCCCGCCTGCGCCCGAGCCGGAAAAACTCGAACTCACTCGTGCCCGCATCGCCCGCATGGTCGGAGAAGAGAAAGTCGGCTCCGCGGAACTGCTCGATACGCACCGCCCCCGCAGCTTTCGCATGCAACGCTTCGTGCCCGCCACTTCCTCCGAAATTCGAAGAGCAGTGAGAAAGGATGTGAAAGAAGAACCAACCAACGGCCATCTCGCCGATGCCCCACTCACCGCCCTGCGCCTGTTCCGCCCGCCCTGGCGTGCTACGGTGACGCTGCACAACGGGCAGCCCGTCCACCTGGTCTGTCTTCAGCACCAAGAAGTGCACGGAGAAATCGTCTGGTGTGCCGGCCCCTGGCGTTCTTCCGGAGACTGGTGGGAACAGGACGGCTGGTCCCGCGACGAATGGGACATCGCCCTGCCCAACAACCACACCCTGGCCCTCTACCGCCTGGTCCACGACCTGCTCAGCGAACGATGGTTTGTGGAAGGAACCTATGACTGAAAGAATTGTCGATCGTCAACTTTTCGATTGTCGATGGTCTGGTTTTGTCAATCAACAAAAATCAACCGATTGAAAATCGGCCATAGGAAATTGGAATGTATCTTGAGCTTCACGCGCGCTCCGCCTTCAGCTTTCTCGAAGGCGCTTCCCTGCCCGAGGATCTCATCGCCTCCTGCGCCCGTCTCAACATGCCCGCCATGGCCCTGCTCGACCGCGACAGCCTCTCCGGCTCCCCCCGCTTTCACCTGGCCGCCCAAAAAATCGGCCTCAAAGCCCACATCGGCGCCGAAGTGAGCTGTGAGTCTTTTTCACCTCAGCGATACCGAGCTAGAGAGAAAAAAAATCAAAAATCAGAACCAGCAGTTTTCCCAAGAGCAGAATATGAGGAGACCATCGAAACTTGTCAGCCGGAGCCTGCTTCTTGTTCCGAATTCGTGCCCGAGAGCCAATTTCCAATTTCCTCCAATCAACCATCGATCCTCGACCATCGACAACCCAAAATTGGCCCTCGGCAATTGAAAATTGCAAATCCCCGCTTCCCCCTTGTCGTTGCCTCCCGCACCGGCTACCAGAACCTCTGCCGGCTTATCACCCACATGAAGCTGCGCGCTCAAAAAGGCGAAGGCGCTATCCTCGAGCATGAACTCGAACCGCACGCCACCGGTCTCATCTGCCTGACCGGCGGCGACGAAGGCCCGCTCGCCGCTGCCCTCAAGCGAGGCGGACCTGCCGAAGCTCTCCGCGTCGTCGAGCGCCTTACCGAGATCTTCGGCCGTCAGAACGTCTACGTCGAACTGCAACGCCATCTGCACCGCGAAGAAGAAGCGCGCAACCGCGTCGCCTTGGAAATCGCCCGTGCCCTCCGGCTACCACTGCTCGCGACCAACGGCGTCTGCTACGCCATTCCAAAAGAACGCGAACTATGCGACGCCCTCACTGCCATCCGCCACCATCGCACCCTGATGAGCGCCGGCCGCCTGCTGGCCCGCAACTCCGAGCGTCACTTGAAGTCTCCTCCCGAAATGGCGCAACTCTTCGCCGATCTTCCCGAAGCCCTCGACAACACCGTCGAACTTTCTTCCCGCCTCGAATTCACCCTCAAAGATCTAGGCTACGAATTCCCCCGCTACCCGGTCCCCGAAGACGAAACTATGATGTCGTTTCTCCGCCAGCGGACCGACGAGGGCGCCCGCTGGCGTTATGGCATCTCGCTTTCTGGCATGCCCGTCCCACAAAGCGGTTTTCACAACCGGGATCTCCAGCAGCGTGCCCGGCGCCAGCTCGAGCGCGAGCTTGCCCTCATCGAGAAACTCGACCTCGCGGGGTACTTTCTTATCGTCTGGGATCTGGTCCGCTTCTGCCGCCAGCAGAACATCCTCGCCCAGGGGCGTGGCTCCGCCGCCAACAGCGCCGTCTGCTACGCGCTCGGCATCACCGCCGTCGATCCTGTCGGCATGGAGCTTCTCTTCGAACGCTTCCTCTCCGAAGAACGCGGCGAATGGCCTGATATTGATATTGACTTGCCCAGTGGCGAGCAGCGCGAACGTGTCATCCAGTACGTCTACCAGCGTTACGGCCAACACGGTGCCGCCATGGTGGCCAACGTCATCACCTACCGCAATCGCATGGCCGCCCGCGAAATGGGCAAGGCCATGGGCTTCGATCCCGAAACCCTCAACAAAATTTCCGCCGCCGTCGCCACTTGGGAATTCCGTGATGCCAACGACGCTCTCGACCGCCGCCTTGGCGACGCCGGTCTCGACCTTAACCATCCCCGCCTGCGCAAGTATTTCGAACTTTGCCTCGCCGTGCAGGACTTGCCCCGCCATCTCGGCCAGCACTCCGGCGGCATGGTCATCTGCCAGGGCCGGCTCGACTCTATCGTCCCTCTCGAGCCTGCCTCCATGCCGGGCCGCGTGGTGGTGCAATGGGACAAGGAAGACTGCGCCGACATGGGCATCATCAAGGTCGACTTGCTCGGTCTCGGCATGATGGCCGTGCTCGAAGATTCCCTCCAACTCATCCGCAAGCATCACCACGAAGAAGTCGACCTCGCTCACCTGCCCGCCGACGATCCCGTCGTCTACTCCGCCCTGCAGAACGCCGACACCATTGGACTCTTCCAGGTCGAAAGTCGCGCCCAGATGTCCTGCCTGCCCCGCCTGCGTCCGCAGTGCTTCTACGACATCGTGGTCGAAGTCGCCATCATCCGCCCCGGCCCCATCGTTGGCCAGATGGTAAACCCCTACCTCAAACGCCGCCAGGGACGCGAGTCTGTCACCTATCCCCACCCCTCGCTCGAGCCCGTCCTGAAACGCACCCTCGGCGTCCCGCTTTTCCAGGAACAACTTCTGCGCATCGCCATGATCAGCGCCAATTTCGCCGGAGGGGAGGCCGAAGAACTCCGCCGCGCCATGGGCTTCAAGCGCTCCCAGGCGCGCATGAAAGAAATCGAAGCTCGCCTGCGTGAAGGCATGACCCACAACGGCCTCTCCCCGGAAGCCCAGGAGCAGATCATCCTCTCTATTTCTTCCTTCGCTCTTTACGGCTTCCCCGAATCCCACGCCGCCAGCTTCGCCCTGATCGCCTACGCCAGCGCATGGCTGAAGTGCCATTACCTCGCCGCTTTCACCGCCGCCCTGCTCAACAACCAGCCCATGGGTTTCTATCACCCTGCCACGCTGGTGAAAGATGCCCAGCGCCACGGCCTGAGAATCCTGCCCATCGATGTGACACAATCCGACTGGCTGTGCACGCTGGAGGAAGCGGTCAGCTCTCAGCCAGCAGCCATCCGCGATTTTCCGCCGCACAGCGGCAGTACAGGAAAGCCCGGCACATCCCTGCCAGGTATGAACGCGATCATAGCGCCCCTTTCAGGGGACGGCTCCGAGTCGCAGACCACGGTCGCGATCCCCTGGAACGAAATCGGCTCTTACATCCGATCGCGCCCCTCCCCAGCCCTGAAACTCACTCAGAAAAACCAGCAAAATCCACCACCGAGCCCCAGCGACACCGAGAATGAATTTCCAATTGCCCTCCGCCTTGGCCTGAAATACGTTCGCGGCCTGCGCGAAACTGCCGCCCAAGCCCTAATCCGCGCACGCCGCCTGGCCCCCTTCACTTCCATCCACGACCTGGCACGGCGTGTCCCCGAACTTCGTAAAGACGAGCTCACCACCCTGGCCGAAATCGGCGCGCTCAACTTTGTGGGAAATCCAACATGGAGTCACAGAGACAAAGAAAACAAATTTTCAATCTTCAATTGCCAATTGCCGATTGCGACGAACGCCAAAGGTTTGCCCTCGGAACTTGGCAATCAATTGAAAATCCCCTCTGTGGCTCGGTTTCTCGGTGGTGAAAAATCACCCGAAATGCAAAACTGGAAACCCACACTCCACCGCCGCGATGCCCTCTGGCAGATGGAGAGCGCCGCCCGCCACTCCGGCCCGCTGCTCGAAGAACTCCCGGAAACTGACTCTTCCTCGCCCCTCCACCGCATGACCCACGAAGAGCGCCTGGTCGCCGACTTCCATGGCACCGGCCTCACCGTCGGCCCCCATCCCATGTCGTACCGCCGCACGCAAATGCGGCAACTCGGCATCCGCCGCGCTAGTGAACTCAAGTCCATCCCTGCCGGGGAACGCCTACGCATCGGCGGATGCGTCATCACCCGCCAGCGCCCCGGCACCGCCAAGGGTTTCCTCTTCCTCAGCCTCGAAGATGAAACCGGAATCGCCAACGCCATCGTTCATCCTGACCTGCTCGAGAGAAACCGCCTGCTCCTTGTCTCCGAACCCTTTCTCATGGTCGAAGGTATCCTGCAGAACCAGGACAACGTGATCTCCGTCAAAGCCGAACGTGTTTCTCCGCTGTTCATTACCCGCGCCGAAACCACCTCCCACGACTTTCATTAAAAGTGGACCGCAAACTTCAGCCTCCCGACCTCAGCCCAAGAGGGCTCAGGAAATCCGAGGCTTGAAGCCTGCCACCAGCAGTCACTCCAATTTCTCCCATCGCATTTTTTTCTCACTCCCCATCGCACTTCCACAACCAATCGCGTTATAGTACTGAATAACCCCAGCCACTCAATTGATCGGCCGAAGTCTATCGGGGAGGGCTGGCGTGTAACCCTTACGTGTGGCTTATTCATCAATTCGACTCACTTCTTCATCTTGGAAGTTGCAAGGAGTACCCACTCATGGCGAAAGCAAAAACCCCACGAACGAACAATCGCAGCAAAGCTAACGACCTACCTGTTGATGCCCCCATCTCTCCCGCTCAGATGCAGGAGTTCCAGCCCGAACTTAGGGAGCTGAAACGGGCGCTGAACGAAGTCCGCAAGACCATTGTTCCCATCAATTTGGAAGAAGAAATCCGCCGCCGTGCCTATGAGCTTTACGAAGCGCGTGGCTGCGCCCCCGGCCACGAAACCGACGACTGGTTCGTTGCTGAGCGCGAGGTGCTGGCTCGGTACGGTTCGGAGAATCGGCACACCGCCTAGATCCGGGCAAGGACGGAGGCATCCCGATTCGTTGCCCGGATCTCTAGCGCCTCAGGCCCTTCTCATTGACCACAACTCGACCCAGGTGCACCCGCGCGCTGCCCTCCTGCGCGAAGTATCTCTCGCTGTCGCATCCGCCGGCACTGCCGAAGAGACCCCTGGTCCCGCGGCCGGCCACTCGACGGCATCGTCACGGACCACTTCCTGCCTTGGCCTCAGTCCGATTTTGTTCGTCGTGCCGCTGAACTCGACCCGCCGTACACGGACCTGAAGTCACTTTCCGCAAGCCTGTCCCCACCATTCACTGGGCGCGGTTACCAGCAACACTTCTCAACCGCACCCTCGTCCTCGCGCCGGCCCACACCTGTACTTCTGGCACCTGTACCCACACACGGCATCGTGAAAAGATCCAACAGAACTGGCGTCCATCATTGTTGTAACGTCATTCTTTTGCGCCACACCGTGGCTCCAGCCTGCTGCCGACCGGGCAGCTTGGGTCGGGCCTCCTAGTTGCTCTCAAAGCCTGTTTCTGAAAAAATACGCAAGGGTTTCCCATGCCGCAAATCGGTAGTTTTGCGCTCCTGCTCGCCTTGGCGCTGAGCGCCTATTCGTTTCTGGCGGGCCTGTTCGCACTCCTCCGCCCAGGTGCAGCTTCTGACCGCCTGGGAGAGACGGCTCGCCGCGCTGGCATCGCCGTGTTTGCGGCGGTGCTGCTTGCTGCCGTGGTTCTGGTCACCTGCGCATTCCAGGATAATTTCTCCATTGCCTACATCCTGCACCACAGCAATCGCGACCTGCCGGCGCCCTACAAGTTCGCTACGCTTTGGTCGGGCCAGGAAGGCTCCCTCGTCTTCTGGTCACTATTGCTTGCCGCCTACGGCCTGGTTCTTCGCCTGCGCTACAAGACCGATCCGCGTCTGTTCTCCCACGCCTCGGTGGTGATCGCCGCGGTCCAGATGTTTTTCCTGCTCCTACTCAACTTCGCGGCTCACCCCTTTGCGCTGGTCGAAGGAACCATTCCCACTGACGGAAACGGTCTCAACCCACTCCTGCAATATCCTGAGATGGTCATTCATCCGCCCATGCTCTATCTGGGCTACGTGGGATTCACCGTCCCTTTCGCCTTTGCGCTTGGCGCACTCGCCATGCGCTATTCCGGTGAGAAGTGGATTCACATCACCCGTCGCTGGACCATGGTGACCTGGGCTTTTCTCACCTGCGGCATATTCCTGGGAGCGCACTGGGCCTACTCTGTGCTCGGCTGGGGTGGCTACTGGGGTTGGGACCCCGTCGAGAATGCCTCGCTCATGCCCTGGCTCGTGGGCACCGCCTTCCTGCACTCGGTTATGATGCAGGAAAAACGCGGCATGCTGAAGACTTGGAACATGTGGCTGGTCTTCTTCACTTTCTGGCTCGCCATCCTGGGGACTTTCCTGACTCGCAGCGGCATCATCAGTTCCGTCCATGCGTTCGCGCAGTCTTCCATCGGCACCTGGTTTGCCTGGTTCCTTGCCCTCAGCCTTGCGACCTTTGTGTTCTTTTATGTCAAGAACCACTCCCATCTGCGCAGCGAGCACAAGCTTGAGTCTCTGGTCTCCCGCGAGTCCAGCTTCCTGTTTAACAACTTGCTCTTTGTGATTCTCTGCTTCACCGTGCTCTGGGGCACATGGTTCCCCAAGATCTCCGAACTGGTGCAGGGCTCTAAAGTCACTGTCGGTCCGCCCTTTTATAACAAGGTTGCGGTCCCGGTTGCCCTGCTGCTCCTGTTGCTCACCGCAGTGGGGCCCCTGCTCGCCTGGCGCAAGACGTCTCTCGAAAGTCTTAAACGCAACTTCCTGTGGCCAGCGCTTGGCGGCCTTGGCGTCGGCATGGTCATGATGATCCTAGGTGTGCGCCCGTGGCAGGATATCGCCTACTTCTATTCCTTGATGGCCGCCATGCTCGCGACCCTGGTTATCTTGACCGTAGTCTCCGAATTCGTCCGTGGTGGCCGTGTCATTGCCCGCCATAGCGGTCAGAGCCTGCCCGCCTCTATGTTGCACCTGTTCCATCGCAATACTCGCCGCTATGGTGGTTACATCGTGCACTTCGGGGTGGCGATTGTGATCATCGGCATCCTCGGTACACCCTTCAACCGTGAAGCCGAAAAGGAGATGGGGTTCGGTGACAGGATGACCATCGGGCCCTACACCTTGCTCTGCCAGTCTTACACCCAGGAAGACAATCCCAACTACGGTAACGAGTGGGCCATCATCAACGTCTTCAAAGGCAAGCAGCCGGTCACCACCATGTATCCGGAGCGCCGCCTGTACAAGGCCAGCTCTCAGCCCCAAACCATCCCGCGGATTTATCCCACGCTGAAAGAAGACCTCTTTCTGGTCAACGACTTATACGTGGTCTACGAGGGACGGAACGAGACCACCGGCCGCCCGATCATCAAGGCGCACCTGAATCCCATGGTGCCCTGGATTTGGCTGGGCTGGCTGATTATGGTCTTGGGCACAGTCACCGCGCTGATCCCCAACGCGTCGCCTGTGCGGGTGGCCCAGGCAGCGCATATTCAAACCGCGCCCGTCGGAGCCGGCGATTGATGAAGCTGCGGACCAGTTCGACTCTGCAACGGGTGGCCCAGTGCGGGCTCGTCGTCTTCGCCCTCTTCACCTTCCTCGGGGTGGGCGCTGACGATGCCCGCTTCAACACGCTAGGCCATCGCCTGATGTGCGTCTGCGGCTGCAACCAGATTCTGCTCGAGTGCAACCATGTGGGCTGCGAATACTCCGACCGCATGCGTGGCGAACTGATGGCCGCCCTCGACCGCGGCGAAAATGATGACCTTGCGCTCCAGGGTTTCGTGCAGGAGTTCGGCGCCACCGTGGTCGCTGCTCCCAGCACCAAGGGCTTCGGTCGGGTCGCCTGGATCGTGCCCTTCCTGGCTCTGGCTCTCGGTCTGATGTTGCTGGTGATGGTGGTCCGCGTCTGGAGGATGCGCCCCGACCCCGCCCTCGCCGATGGCATCCGCCCCCCGCGGGGCGTTGATCTTGAGCGCTTCCGCCGGCAGGCCCAGGAGGAAACTCAGTTATGATCCTGGCTATCTGCCTGCTCCTGACACTAGGCACGCTTTATTACGTCTTCTATCTGCCGGGCCAGATTTACACCGGCCCGGAAAAAACGCGTGTCGCCTACCTGCGCGAACGCAAGGAAGCGGTCTACGACAACCTGCGCGACCTCAACTTCGAGTACAAGGCCGGCAAGTTCCCCGAGGCCGATTACCTGACCATGAAGTCGTCTCTGGAGGAGGAAGCCGCCACCATCCTGGCCGAAATCGCGCGTCTGGAAGCCGCCGCTTCCTCATTCCGCGATAGGAAAGGAGCGAGGGTTTGAAACTCTCCCCAGGCGTACGAACCGCACTTCTGGTCCTGGCCCTGTGCGTGTGCACCGCCGCCCAGACACTCACCGGGATTGTCACCAACGGCACCACCAACAAACCATCCCCTGGTGACGATGTCGTTCTCATCAAGCTCGCCAACGGCATGGAGGAAGCGACCCGTACCAAGTCCGACTCCAAGGGCGAGTTCAGCTTCAAACTCGAAGATCTCAACACGCCCCACCTGATCCGCGCCATTCACCAGGGCGTCACCTACCACCGCATGGCTCCCCCGGGAACCACCTCCGTTGAAGTTCCGGTATATGACGTGGTGAAGAAACTGGAGGGCATTGGCGTTACCGCCGATGTGATGCGCATTCAGGCCGAGTCCAACCAGTTGGAAGTCGTCCGTTTGTTTGCCGTGAACAATTCGTCCAGTCCGGCGAAGACCCAGATGAACGACCACAACTTCGAGTTCTATCTGCCCGAGGGCGCCAAGATCATCCAGTCCATGGCCAAATCCGCCAACGGCCAGCCTATCAATTCCGCTCCCGTCCCCCAGACCGAGAAAAATCGCTACGCCTTCATCTTCCCCCTGCGTCCCGGCGAAACCCAGTTCCAGGTCGCCTACCAGCTTCCCTACAACGGTTCCGCTAGCTTGGATCCCAAGTCGCTCTACCCCATGGAGCACTTCGTGGTCATGATCCCGAAGTCCATGCAGTTCATCGCGGGCTCCAACGCCGCTTACCAGTCGATGCAGGATCCGCAGCAAAAGGACGCAACGGTGCAGGTCGCCACCCAAACCCAACCCGGCCAGCCCTTGTCCTTTAAGGTGTCCGGCACCGGCACGCTGGAGGCCATCGGTGCTTCCGGCGAGACCACCCCGAGCGGTGGAGGAAGTGGCGGCATTCCCGCTGAAAACGACTCACGTCCTGGTGGCGGTCTCGGTCCGCCCATCGATGCACCTGACCCGCTCCAGAGATACCGCTGGTACATTATCGGCGGCTTCGCTCTCGTCCTGGCGGGTGGGGCGATCTACGTCGCCAGGCGGCAGCCCGCATCTGCGGTCACCGCTGCCACCGGTTCTGGCTCCGCGGTGATCGATGTCGAAATCGTGGAAGCTCCTGCCCGCCCCCCGGTGGTCAAACGACAGACCCCGGCCGTTTTGAGAGCAGCCGGCCTGACCCCAACCAGTCCCGGCGTCCCGCCCGTAGCCGTTCCCGCCGGCTCTTCCATGCTCATGGAAGGCCTGAAAGAGGAACTGTTTCAGCTTGAACTCGAACATAAACGGGGGCAAATCTCGGAGCAGGAGTACGAACAAGCCAAGGCCGCCCTCGACGCAACCCTTGAACGCGCTCTTAAGCGTCAGGCCCAGAAGTCGTAACCAGCTGGTCCTGCGCGGCGTAGCACCGAGTCCGTGTGGCCACTCGATGACAGCCGGAAGGAGCTGAAAGCCAGGGCAAGCCTGGTCGACCGCCAGCACGGCTCGCCGTCGCTTCACGCCCGGCGGTTACACTCTTTGCCTACCCCGAGATCTAAACGGCCGCAAGCCATTGAACTATCTGAACCTCGGCCGGGACTTCACAACTAGCAACCAGCACGCAAAATCAACATCAAATAACTTGATATGGGTAACACCTTCAAAACCGCGTTTCTGCTGACGGCAATGACTTTACTGCTGTTGGGCCTGGGCAACTACTTCCTCGGCCGGCAAGGCATGCTTTTCGCCCTGGTTATCGCCGGGGTGATGAACTTTGTCGCCTACTTCTTCTCCGATAAGATCGCCCTGGCAAGCTATCGCGCCCAACCGGTAACACGCGAGCAACTGCCCCAGGTCTATCGCATCGTCGAGCGCCTCACCCAGAAGACCGGCCTCCCCGTGCCGAAGATCTACGTCATACCTACCGAGTCTCCCAATGCGTTCGCCACCGGCCGCAATCCCCGCCATGCTAGCGTGGCCGTCACTCAAGGTATTCTCAATCTCCTCAACGAAGAAGAACTGGAAGGCGTCCTGGCGCATGAACTCGGCCACGTCAACAACCGCGACATCCTGATCAGTTCCATTGCCGCCACTCTAGCCGGTGCAATCACCTACGCCGCAAGGTTCGGCATGTTCTTCGGCGGCGGCAGCCGTGACGAGCGTCGCGGAGGCGGACTAGGCGCCCTTTTGATGTTGATTCTGGCCCCGATTGCTGCGTTCTTGATCCAATTGGCCGTGTCACGCTCACGCGAGTACCAGGCTGACGCCACCGGCGCCCACGTAACCGGCAACCCTTACGCGCTGGCCAGTGCACTAGCCAAGCTGGACGCCTACTCCAAGCGCGTCCCGCTGCCCGCCAGCCCCTCCACGGCCCACCTGTTCATCGTGCAGCCATTTCTCGGCATGAACTTAGGGAGTCTGTTCTCTACCCATCCGCCCATCGCCAAGCGCATCGAGCGGCTGACCGGCCGGCCCGCAGACTTTCGGCAATAGCTCTCGGCTTTCAGGTCTCCGGCCTCAGCTAGTTGACAGTCCGAAACCGGCTTGCTGAAGAGCTGACGGCGGAGAGCTGAAAGCTCGCCTCCTCGAACCCGCAGCCTGCCTTTAGTAACCGGGCGGTTGCCCAACCCCATAGTAAAATTTCGACGTGATGACTGCGCAGACCGCCACGGCCGCCATGCAGCGCGCGGCTCAACTGGAAAGCACGCTTCGGACAATCATCCGCGGCAAGAACGACGTAGTCCGCCTCGCCCTGGTTGCCATCTTCGCTCGCGGCCACCTGCTCATCGAAGGAGTCCCTGGCGTGGGCAAGACCACCCTTGGACAGGCCCTGGCCCGCGCCCTCGACTGCAGCTTCCAGCGCATTCAGTTCACCAGCGACATGCTGCCCTCGGACGTTCTCGGCATCTCGATCTACTCCGCCATCGAGCAGCAATTTGAATTCAAGCACGGCCCGGTCTTCACCAACATCCTCCTCGCCGACGAGATCAACCGTACTACTCCGAAAACCCAGTCGGCCCTGCTCGAAGCGATGAACGAAGGCCAAGTCACGATTGACGTCCACTCCTATCCTCTGCCCCAGCCCTTCCTCGTCATCGCCACTCAGAATCCCGTGGAGCACCACGGCACCTATCCGCTTCCCGAATCACAACTCGACCGCTTCCTGATGCGCGTCCACATGAGCTATCCGGACCAGGAGGCCGAGCGCGAAGTTCTGCGCGGCGCGGCGGGCGCCTCCAAGCTCGACACCATCGCCCCGGTGCTTACGGGCGCCGAGATGCTCGAGATGCAGCACGCGGTCTCGGCCGTCCGCGTCGATGACTCGCTGGTGAACTACGTTCTCTCCGTCGTCCGCAAGACTCGCGAATCCGAATTTCTTTCCCTCGGCGTTTCCCCGCGCGGGTCGCAGATGCTGTACCGCGCCGGCCAGGCCATGGCCTTCCTCGACGGCCGCTCCTTCTGCACTCCGGAAGACTTCAAGCCGCTGGTGATCCCAGTCTTCGCCCACCGCGTCGTGGTGAGCGGCTCTTACTCATCCACCCTTAGAAAGTCCGAACAGTCCGAACAGATCCTCAGCGAACTCCTCAACACCGTTCCCGTTCCCATATAGAGTCACGGCCACCCCACTGACATTGTGGTCGTTCAGTCGGCCACCTGCGGCTGCCATCACAGCGGGAGGTCAACATGGCCGCTTGCTGCTCGGGGTTGGTTCCCAGATTGACAAACCGAACCCTGTTCCTTCAATCTTCCCTGCCGAAGCTCCGCGGTCTGCACCGGATGCGGAGAGAGACCCCGACGATAACCATGAACCGACGCGAATTCCTGGGTGTGCTGGCCGCAGGCACGGCGAGCGGGTTGCCAGGCTTCTCCGCTGCATCTCCCGACAACTGGCCGAGCTCAACTCAGCGTGCTGCGCAAGCAGAACCGAAAACCTCCGGCTCCGGCTGTTTTGGCAATTGGATCAGCGATCAATTTGGCCTGCCGGCCTACCGCTACACCTGCGATCAAATTGCGGATCCCAGGGCGGTGTCGCCGGTCCATCCGGTGTGGCGTCCACCCACCGACCATACCCATCAGGTCGGCAACGATCGCCTTATCGCGGCGGTGTCGAACTATGGCTATGTGCAGGTGCGCCAGGACGAGGGCTCTCCGAAGTTTCTCAACGACTTCGCCCCCGAACTGGGGCGCCACGGTGCCGGCTTCGGATTCCTCAGCGATGGCAATACCACGCTCAGCACCTATTACCCCGGCCAGGGCGCATCTTTCGACAGAATTTTCGGAGAGGGGTATCTGCAGAAAATCGTAAAGGGACACGGCTACGAGGTCGATCATGTCATCTTCGCCCCCTTCGGAGACGATCCGGTTTTGATTTCGCGCGTAGCGATCACCAATCATGGCAGCCAGACGGCGCGGCTGCGCTGGATTGAATATTGGGGTTGCCAGAACTATCAATTCTCTTACCGTTCGTACATGGAAGCATCCGTCGCCGGGAGAGCCCCTGACGCTGCCCGCCTCCGTCGCCAATTCGCAGCGCGCTTTGCCCGTCAATTCCGCGTCCTCGCCAATAATCGCGGCCTCATCGAAACCCAGAAATTTCTTGGACGGACCCCGGAAGAGCAACACGCCTGGGAGAAGGTGGAAGCCCATCAGACCAAGAATCCTTCCGGCACCTTTGGCGGATCTCAGCAGCTTCCGCCCGGAACCACCATGGAGGATCTAGATCCTCCCCCCACATTCCTGGTTTCACTCGACGCTCCCATGGATGCTTTTGCCATCAACGCGACTGCTTTCTTCGGCTGGAGCGGCGTCCAAGATCCCTCAGGGCTTACCGCCAGCTTGAACAACGATCTCACCTCCCCCGGGTCTGAAGGCGCCTTCCTGATCGAGCGTCGTCTGGACCTGAAGCCTGGCCAGAGTCAGAGCCTTTACTTTCTATACGGATATCTCCCGGCGGGTTTTCATCTCGATGTGCTGGTGGAGAAATATCAGGCAGACGTCTCCTCGCTTTGGGCCCGTTCCAGTGCGGCCTGGAAAGCTGACGGCCTACGCTTCCGCTCTCCCGCTGATCCTTGGGTGGAACGTGAAACCTCCTGGCACCATTACTACCTTCGCAGCAATCTGACGTATGACAGCTTTTTCCAGGAATTCATTCTCTCTCAAGGCCACGTCTATCAATACATCATCGGATTCCAGGGAGCCGCGCGCGATCCTCTGCAGCACGCACTCCCGTTCATCTTCAGCAACCCAGAAGTCGTCCGGGGAGTCATTCGCTACACGCTGAAAGAAATTCAAACCGACGGGTCTATCCCTTACGGCATCGTGGGTTGCGGTGTCCCCATGCCGGTGGTCTTCCATCCCAGCGACCAGCAGATGTGGCTGTTGTGGTTGGCTAGCGAATATGTGCTGGCCACGCGGGATAAGGATTTTCTGGCACAAAGGATCCCGGATTATCCCCGTCAGCAGGTCAAGGCCGGCGATCCTACAATCCTCAACCTCTTGCATCGCTGCTACGCGCATGTGACTGAGAAACTCGGCGTAGGTGATCACGGTTTAATGCGCCTTTCCAACGGAGACTGGAACGACGACATCGTCGTAGGCCACGTCCCGCCGGCATTGGCTGCCGAGGTTCGTCAGCGCGGCGAGAGCGTCCTGAATGCCGCCATGGCTTGCTACGTGTTCGACCATTACGGCACGTTGTTGGACTACATCGGAAACGCCGCGGCGGCGCAAGACGCGCGGGCCAAGGCCGATGCCCAGCGGCGGGCGGTTTGGGAGCAATGGACCGGTTCCTGGTTCCGGAGGGCCTGGCTGGGCCCGCAGCTCGGCTGGATCGGCGAAGACCACCTGTGGCTCGAACCGCAACCCTGGGCCATCATTGGTGGTGCCGCGACTTCCGAGCAGAGCGCTCGCCTGTTGGAAGCCATGAACGATCTGCTGCGCAAGCCTTCGCCCATCGGCGCGATGTTGCAAAGTCAAGGCGACGATACGATGGCTTCCCCGGCGGGCATTCTCACCAACGGCGGAATCTGGCCATCCATCAATGGCACCTTGGTCTGGGCATTAGCCCTGGTCAACGGCGCGATGGCCTGGGACGAGTGGAAAAAGAACTCGCTGCTTGCGCACGCCGAAGCCTATCCCGAAGTCTGGTACGGAATCTGGAGCGGACCCGACACTTACAACTCCGTGCTTTCCCGATATCCGGGTCAAACCATGTTCGCGGAGCCGCCAGCATCGGATCACAAGGTCCAAGCGGATTTGGGGTTTAACTGGACCGACTTCCCGGTGATGAACATGCACCCCCACGCCTGGCCGCTCTACAGTGCCGCGAAGTTGCTGGGGTTGGAATTCCACGGCAAGGGTCTCAACTTCAAACCGGACCTGCCCTTGTCCGAATATGAATTCACTTCAACGCTGTTGGGGTTCAAGAAGTCAGGAAATGGCTATTCGGGTTGGTACGCGCCAGCTGCGGCGGGGCGCTGGGAAATCGGCCTAAAATTGCCAGCCGAGGAAGTTGCACGGATACAAGGGGTCAAGATCGATAACTCCCCGGCGGGATTACGGAAGGAAGCCGGAACCATCCGGTTTTCGGGCGAGAGCCAACCCGGCGCACCCTTGCGCTGGGCGATAAGCTAAGAAGCTTTGATCCATGCCCAGGCGCCCTCGCCGCAGGATCCAGGAGGGCCGAATCTTCGGCTAGCCGACCGCGCCCTCGGCCAAGACTCTTCTGTCGCTCGGGCCCTCGGAGATCTCTGGGGTGGAAGCTTCTGGCGTGCGGATCCACCAGCCCGCTTCCTATTCCCCATTGTTCCCCGTGCTCACTCCCGCGACGTCCATCGCCAGCTCTCGCCGCACTTGCACCGCCTTGCGCGACTCCAGTACTCGCACCCGTCGCGCCGCAATGTTCACCGGCTCCAACTTCAGAATCTCTCCATGCCGCACGAGGATCTGGAACCGGAACCAGTCCGTCCGAAACAGCCGCCCCGAGCAGTAGAACGTCATCGAGACAGCCACCACTCCGTCATAATCCTCCCCGGTCGAGGCAAACAAACGCTTGCCCAGCTCATCGGCCCAGGTTGTGCCACCCACCAGCGGCTCGTTCAGGAAATACCGCAATGCCGGCACTCCCAGTGTAAGCTTGCGCATCTGCACCATCTGCAATAGCACGGAAATCTTGGCCAGGTTCGTGACCACGATCCTCGCGTTGCGGGCTGACAGCTGCTCCAGCTTAATGTGCAGCTCCGGCGACCACTCTCGCTCGAACTCCTCCCGCGCCAGCGCCAGGCCCTTGTCACTCGCCTCGGCGTAGCGCAACGTGGCCCGCGCCAGCACCAGGCTCAGGACCGTGGTTACTACGGTCCCGATCAGCGGAATATAGGCCAGAATCAGAGTGATTGAAATGTGCTGCGCGAACCACTGCAAGTTCATCGCAATACCGCTCCCTCATTCCACCCGTCGATCCCGGACCACCCGAGTCTAGCGAGGTCCGCTCTCCCCGAACAGTTGCGGAAGGTCTAGCCCTCGCGACCAGTGTCTTTCGTCATCTGGAATGGGGTACCGGCGTGCCGTTGGCCGTATGCAGGTGTCCCCGCCTCGGAACAGTCCGATCACCCGAGCCCCCGCTGAGCTAATGACCCGATGACCGCCCATCTGCTGGCCTTCCCGCGCGCTGTCGGGGCATAATGATTCCCCATGTCATTCCTGCGCTTCCTCATACTGCTATCCCTGGTCGTGTGGGTGGGAGGCATCGTTTTCCTCTCCTTCGTCGAGGCGCCCACGGCCTTCGGCGTTCTTCCCTCACGGCACCTGGCTGGAACCGTCGTAGGGCGCTCCCTCGGCATCCTGCACTGGATCGGTCTGATCGCAGGCGTCGTCTTCCTCGCCTGTTCGCTTCTGTACTGCCGCATCAGCACCGGCTCGGCCCATGCTCTTGCCGCACGCCACATCCTGATCTACGCGATGCTCATCCTCACCTCCGTCTCCCAGTTCGGCGTCTCTTCCCGCATGGCCGGGCTTCGCGCCTCGTTCGGCGACATCGATACCGTCCCTGCGGACAATCCCGCGCGCCTCGAATTTGACGCGCTGCACGTCTGGTCGGTTCGCCTGGAAGTTGCGGTTCTCGCCCTGGGACTGGTAGCCGTCTACCTCGTCTCTCGCCCACTCCCCTGACTCGGAGAACCAATGCCCGAAGCCCGAGACCCATCCAGCAAGCTCGACTACAGCGATGCCGGCAAGGGCGAACCCGCCCTCCTGCTCATGCCCGGATGGTGCGCCACCCGCACCGCTTTCGGTAAAATGGCCGATCTGTGTGCCCAGCACCGCCGCACCCTGGCCCTCGACTGGCGCGGCCACGGCCATTCCGCGCCCGCCACCTCCGACTTCGGCGAGGCCGGCCTGGTTGAAGACGCGCTCGCCGTCATCCAGGCCAGTGGCGCCCACACGCTCGTCCCGGTTGCACTCTCCCACTCCGGTTGGGTCGCGATTGAGCTTCGCCGCCGAATGGGCGAAAGAATCCCCAAGCTGGTATTGTTGGAATGGATCGTGCTCGATCCCCCCGCACCCTTCCTGCCCGCCTTCCATGCGCTGGAAGACCGCGAACATTGGCAGGAAGCCCGCAATCGCCTCTTCACCCAGTGGCTCCAGGGTGTCGGCAACGAAGCGGTCACCCAGTTCGTTCAACTGGTCATGGGATCGTTCGAGTACGACATGTGGTCCCGCGCCGGGCGGGAAATCTCCGCCGCCTACAAGCGCCACGGCAATCCTCTCCACGCCCTGGAAGAACTCTCGCCCCCGCCCGAGGTGCTTCACCTCTACGCACAGCCTTCCGATCCGGTCTACTGGCAGGCGCAACAGACCTTCGCCGAAGCCCATCCCTGGTTCCGCGCCGAACGCGTTAACGCCGTCAGCCACTTCCCCATGTTGGAAGAACCCGAAGACATGGCCCAAGCTATCGAAGCCTTCGTCTCCGGGGCCGTGGCCCAGTGACCACGCCATGCCGAATTCCAGTTCTTGGTGTTTGAAGCTTGTCTTCTTTGCGCCGTCAGATAACCTTATCGATCTTTGTGGTTCCTGGCCCTCCAGCTATTCCAGTCCCCAGCCCCTTGCTTTATTCTGTAAGGTTTGAGGTGCGCTGCCGCCAGATCCGTAGTTGACGGCGAAGAACTGCTCTCATGAAAGCTGGAATCATCGGGCTGCCTCAGGTGGGCAAAACCTCGCTCTTCCGTATCCTCACCAAGGTACATCTCTCCGAGCATGCCCTGGCCAATCCACGCGAAGCGCACGTGGGCATCGCCAAGGTCCCCGACGACCGTCTCGACCGCCTGGCCGCCCTCTTTCACCCGAAAAAACTCACCCACGCCTCGGTGGAGTACGTCGACGTGGGCGCCATCGGGCAGGAAGCCCTGAAGGAGAGCGCCTACGTCGGCCATCTGCGCGTGGTCGATGCCCTCATCCATGTGGTGCGGGCCTTCAGCGACGATGCCATCCCCCACGTCGGCCCCATCGATCCCCTGCGCGATATCCGGAACGTCGAATTTGATCTGATGGTGAGCGACCTCGCCCAGATCGAAAAGCGCTTGGAACGCTTGGTCAAGGACCTCAAAAAAATGCGCTCCGCTGAGTTGGATAAAGAGAATGAACTGTTGCTCAAAGCCAAGGCACATCTCGAAACCGAGAAGCCCCTGCGCGAGATGGAGATGACTCCCGAGGACAAAAAACGCCTCCGCGGTTTCATGTTCCTCAGCGAGAAACCCATCCTCTACGTTCTCAACATCAGCGAGACTCCGGAACTCGGCCAAGCCCTCGAAGCAACTCTCGCAAAATACCACCTGGACGATGTCGCCTCCCGCCCCCAGGCCGGCGCCGCCGCCATCTGCGGCAAAGTCGAGGCGGAACTCAGCGAGATGACTGACGCCGACGCCGCCGAATTCCTCTCCAGTTACGGCCTGGCCGAGAGCGGCCTGGCTCGCCTGATTGGCAAGTCCTACACTTTGCTCGGCCTGATCTCGTTTTTCACCGTGGGGGAAGACGAATGCCGGGCCTGGACCATCCCCCTCCACACCCGCGCGGTGGACGCCGCCGGCGCCATTCACAGCGATCTCCAGAAACACTTCATCCGCGCGGAAACCATACGCTGGGACCAACTGGTGGAAGCCGGCTCTGAAGCCAACGCCCGCGCCAAAGGCATCCTCCGCCTGGAAGGCAAGGACTACATCGTGCAGGATGGCGACGTCCTCCACATCCGGCACAGCGGTTGAGCGCCCGGTTCTCAGTTGTCAGTTCGATCGGCTTTCGCCCGTCCGCAGAGTGGCGCCAGAGCTACAGCGCCTATCCTCGGGGGGCCTCCGCCCCGCCTCCCGACATGTCGGGCCGCAGGACTTTCGCTGGAGTGACGGGTCGAGAACCAGAACCGAGAACGCCTCAGTGCACATGAAAGAAATGATCCAGCAGGAACAGAAAGCCAACGCCCAAAAACACCACCATTGCCAGCTTCACTCCTGGCTCTTTGTTCACTTCCGGAATCAGGTCCGACGCCGCCACGTAAATCGTCACCCCGGCCGCCAGGGGCAATCCTTCCGCAACCTGGTGACGAAACACTCCCATGGTCAGGATTCCCGCCAGCGTGGCCCCTCCCAACAGCGCTGACGCCCCCCAGGCAAAGCGGCGGCTCCGGCCGCTCGCGAGCATCACCGAGGCCACCGTGAATCCCTCCGGAATCTTGTGCAGGAAAATCGCCACGAAGATGATCCACCCCAGCCAGTTCGACACCAGAAACCCAGACGCAATCGCGATCCCGTCAAAAAACGTGTGGATGATCAGCCCCAGCAACACCGAGAAGCCCTTATGCGGATGCACGAATTCATCTTCGTGCGTCTCCTCCCCAAAGTGAAAATGTGGACTCAGCGTGTGCTCGAAGAAATGCACGATGAGGTAGCCGACCAACACCAGGAACGCCGCCCGCTTCCCCGCCAGTTCCAGGCTGGCAGGAACCACCTCCACCAGTGCCGTAGCCAGCATGAACCCCGCGCCCAGGGCCACAAAATACTTCAGGTAAGAGCGCTCCCAGTTCCGCTGCACAATGATCGCGCCGCCAAACACGTTGGCGCCTGCCGCCGTCAGGCCAAGCAGAACGCTGGTCAGAATGGGATACATTTAGCCCGAGATCATAGCAGCAGTTCGCCCCGTTTCAGTTGTCAGTCCCCGGGGTTGTGTCGGTGGAACGGCGGGCGTCGCACGGGAGAGTTCAGAATTTTCGATGGAGCAGCGTGCGTTTCGACTACCGGTGAATCCAGGCGGGGCCCTGACGGGAGGAATCCTTCAGGACAAGAATGACGTCTAGGCGATGGCGCTGATGGCTTAGCTTCTTGGCCATTCGACCCGTCAACCCGCTCGGAGCCACACACAGAATCGGGCGGAGTTCTGATCGGGCGATTGGGCCGCTCCTGAGTTCTCCGTTGCCAGTTTTCAGTGGTCGTGCGGCGATTTGATCCAGCGTCTCCAACGACCATGCCAGGACACGCAATTTGGCGGTTCCCCCGCTCGGAACCCACTCCTGCGAACTGTCAACCGCGAATGGTTATTCCACTTCGTGCCGCGCTGTATATCCCTCCCGCGCGTACACTACGTACTTCACGTCTTTGCCCTTCTGATCTTTCATCTTCAGCGGGCCGCCATCGGGTGCAACCACTTCCACCTTCAGTTTGCGGTAGGTTCCGTCCAGCTTGGTGTTGCTCGGCTGGTAAGCAATGGTGTACTGGTTGCGGATATCGGTGCCGATGTCGCGGAAGATCTCTGGCAGTTCCCCGTCAAAGCGCGGAAAGTATGCCCGCCCTCCCGTCAGGTGAGCGAATGTGTTCATTTGATTATCGGCCTGCAGCCAGTCGGTGGTCACCACCCCGCCCACCGCGCCCATCGCGTCTAGCCGCTCACGGAATGCGCGCCCCACACTCACCCCGTAGATGGTGATGTTCTGCGTGTTCTTCAGTTTCTTCAGCACCTGGTCCAGGTTGTGCTTGCTGAACGTGTCGCGCCCGGTGGAAATCAGAATGACGTACTTGTGTCCCTCCAAGCGCTCCAGGCGGTCGACGGTGTCGTACACCGCGTCGAACAGGTTGCGCTCGCTGAAGCCGGGAATCCGCAACTGATCCAGTGCTCCCATCACCTCGTGCTTGTCCTGAGTGAAGTCGGTCAGGATGTGTTCCTGCATGTCGTAGGAAACCACCGCGATCCAGTCTTCCGGCCTCAACGTGGCCGCGAAGTTGTATCCCGCGTTGAGTGCCTCGTACATGTAATTGATGTTTGTCGAGGCGTACTCAATCAACATCACGGCCGTGATCGGCGCCTGCGACTGGTTGAAGTTCGTGACCTTCTGCTCTACTCCGTCCTCCAGAACCCGGAAGTTCTCCCGCTTCAGGCCAGGAATGAACTGCCCATCCTTGGTGGTCACCAGCACGTCCACATTCACCAACGGCACGTCCACCTTGATCGAATAGTTAGGCATCCCCTCGATCTTCTTCGGCTTCTCGGGCGCGGGAGGAGGCGGTGTCGTCTCAGCCCTCTTCGGAATCGCATACGGACTCACCTCGCCACCCGGCCCCCCCGCGTCCGGGGGCGCCTCCTGTTTGTTGGGATTGGTTTGCGAAGGTGCCCCTGACTGGTCCTGGGCCGCCAGCCTCGACGGTGCGCCCACGAGAGAAACCAACATCAAGGCGGACAATAAGATAGGGGAATACTCCTTCCCCATGGGTTCCATCATCGCCCTGGAAAACATACGTTCTCCCAATAGATTCTACGTGCTAGTATAGACGCATCGCTTCGCGATTGGGATGTTTTGCCCGGTCCGTTGATTTGATCCCTCCCGGCAACACCTTACAATCGATCGGAGTCTAAGTATTCTGGGGGTCTTGTTGGCAAACCCCGGGGCTAATTCATGAGGAACGCCGTCGTTGCGCTCGTCGCCCTCGGTTGTCTGTTCACGCTGGTTGCGGCCACTGCCGAGACACCCGGGAACTTCACACCTTCCTCTCCCATTATCACCGTGGATCAGCTTCGTCCCGGTATGCATGGCGTCGCCTACACGGTCTTCGAAGGGGTCAAGCCGGAACCCATGGATGTGGAAGTGCTGGGCGTCCTGCGCAACATGAATGGCCCCAAAGGTGACATCATCCTGGTGCGCCTCCACGGCGCCAAGGTGGAGTACACCGGCATCGTCGCCGGCATGAGCGGCAGTCCCGTCTATTTCGACGGCAAACTCGCGGGCGCTCTCGCCTTCCGCATCGGGGAATTCTCCAAAGAACCCATCGCCGGCGTTACCCCCATCGCCGATATGCTGGAGATCAACGCCTTCGACAACAGTCCCGCACCGGCCGCCTCGGCAGCCTCCCTGCATGTCGGCAACAGCGTCAGCAAGGCTGCGGCTCCGGGAGATCCCCGCGATCTCGAGGACTACGCCAACTATCTCAAGCCCATCGAAGCGCCGCTGGTCTTCAACGGTTTCTCCGAAGACGCCATCCGCATGTTCGCCCCGCAGTTGGCTGCGTCCGGCATCGTTCCCGTGATGGGTGCCGGCTCAGTCAGCGACGAGAGGCAACCCCAACCGCTGGTCCCCGGATCCGCCGTCAGCGCCATCCTGGTCCGCGGCGACATGGACATCGCCGCTACTTGTACGGTCACCTACATTGATCCCCAGCGCTTGCTCGCCTGCGGCCATCCCCTGCTCCAGTTTGGCAAGGTCGATCTGCCCATGAACAAGGCTGAGGTCCTGACCACGCTCCCCTCGCCGCTCAACGCCTTCAAGATCGTCAACACCACGGAAGCCGCCGGCGCCTTTGTCCAGGATCGGCACACCGGTATCATGGGCCTGCTCAATAAGCAGCCCGACATGATCCCTGTCACCCTGACCGTGCACAGCGGACCGCTCTCCAAGGACATTCACTACGAAGTCCTCAACAACGCGCGCCTGAGCCCCGTGGCCATCATGGCCACGGTTTTCAATGCCCTGCATGGCATCAACGAGTACGGAGAGGAAACCACCTATAGCCTGAACGGACGCATCAGCGTCAAGGGGTATCCGGACGTCACGCTGCAGAATATGTTCGCCCCGTCCGATGGCGGGCAGCCCGCTGCTTTCGCCGCGGCTCTTGCCCTCGGGGACCGTTTCGGTCGCATTTACGACAATCCTTACGACGTTCCCGACGTGCAGTCCGTCAAGCTGGCCTTCGATGTGGTCCGCGAACGCCGCTGGGCCCGCCTCGAAAGCGCCCGCACCGATGTCAGCGAAGCCCGCCCCGGCGACGATATCACCGTCGAAACCGTTCTCGCTCCCTACCGCGGCGAGCGCATGGTTCGCCAGATCCCCATCCGCATTCCCACCTCAACCTCCAAGGGCCCGTTGCGCATCCTGGTCAGCGATGGCGAAACCCTCGATCGCGTGCGTCGCGGCTTACCCATGTTCGCTCGCAAACTCGACCTCGCCGCCACCATCGCCGCCCTCAACAAGGAGCACGCCAACAACCGCGTTTATGTTTCACTCCTTGAAGCCGATCCTGAGGCCATGGTCGCGGATAAGGTCATGCCCACCCTTCCGCTCTCCGTCATGAATGTCATGGACGGCATGCGCGGCACGCAGGAGATGGTCGTCCTCGGCGAATCATCCGTAGGCGAAGCCCGTACTGCACCGCTCGACTACGTGGTATCCGGTGCTCAGGTTCTGACTATCACTGTGAAGTAGGACAGTAATTTTTCGGTAGGGCGAAAGGCAGTCCGCCGCCAGCGGCAGTCCCGCCGACCGGGCCTCCCCGCTTGTTCCCGCCCGGCCCCCGCGTGTTAGTCTGGCTTTTCTCCTTTATTCGTTCCGAGGTATGAACCGCAAATGCGTCTACTAACCGCCATTGTCATGGTAACTGCCTTCCTCTCCACTCCCGCCTTGGCCGATGGGACCCGCACCTGGGAGCAATCCCGGTTTGATGACCTCACTAAGGGCACCGCGGACGGCGTGGCCCTCCGCAGCACCGGCGGCCTCGAACTCGCTCCCGCCTTCAAGTTGCTCTATACCGCTCCATCCACCTACATCTGGTCCATCGCCTCTGACAGTGGCGGCAACATCTACGCCGCTGCCGGCTCGCCCGGCCGCGTTTATCGTGTCACCCCCGACGGCAAGTCCATCATCATCTTCAATCCCCCCGAACTGCAGGTCCAGGCTCTGGTCGTCGACCGGAACGGCATCGTCTTTGCCGGGACTGCCCCCGACGGCAAAGTCTACAAGGTGGAGCACAAGCCCGGCGCGGACTCCCAGACCTCAGCTGCCTCCGATAAATCCAAAGACCAGGTCGACCCGGCATGGACTTCCTCTGTCTACTTCGACCCCGGCACCAAGTACATCTGGGATCTTGCGCTCGATAATGCGGGCAACCTCTTCGTCGCGACTGGGGACCGCGGCGAAATCTACCGCGTCACTCCCCAAGGCGAACACACCGTCTTCTTCAAGAGCGATGAAGCCCACATTCGCAGCCTTGCCCTGGACCCCGCCGGGAACCTCATTGCCGGCTCCGACGGTAGCGGCCTCGTCTATCGCGTCGCCCCCTCGGGCGAAGCCTTCGTCCTGTACAGCGCGCCCAAGAAGGAAATCACCTCGCTGGCGCTCGACTCCGCGGGCAATATCTACGCCGCGGGCGTGGGGGAGAAGCGTCCCAGCATCATTCCCGTTCCCTTTAACGCACCCAATCCCCCGGCTCCTACCGTCACTCCCATGCCCGGCCAGGGTCAGCCGGCCATGGTTGTCACCAACCCGAACCCCATGATGACGGCCCTCACCGGCTTCCCCGCGCCCGGTGCCGGTGCGACCGGCGGCTCCGAAATCTACAAGATTGCTCCCGACGGCTCACCCACCAGCCTCTGGTCGTCGCATGATGATATTGTTTACGCCCTCGCCTTCGATCCCCAGGGGCGCCTCCTCGCGGGCACCGGAAACCGCGGCCATATCTTCGCCGTCGAGAGTAATGGCGATTTCGTCGATCTGGTCAAGGCCGGCGCCTCCCAGGTCACCGCCTTCGCCAAGGCCCCGCGGGGCGGCCTCTACGCCGCCGGCAGCAACCTGGGCAAGGTCTTCGTGTTCGGCCCCGGGCCCCAGTCCGAAGGTTCCTACGAGAGCGATGTCTTCGACGCCAAAATCTTCTCCCGCTGGGGCCGCACAGAATACCGCGGGGCCGGCAACGTCGAGCTTTTCGCCCGCAGCGGCAATGTCGACAATCCCGACCGCAACTGGAGCGCCTGGAAAAAAGTCGACCTCCAGAAAGACGGCGAGGCTCCCATCCCGCCTGCCCGCTTCGCGCAGTGGAAGGCCGTCCTCCACTCCGGCAATCCCGCGCCTCGCGTCAATAGCGTTACTCTTAACTACCTCTCCAAGAACGTCGCCCCCGATATCGACGACATCTCCGTGCAGGTGGGCTTTCGTTACCAGCCCGTGCCGAAGCCCATGGCAGGAGCGGTTGATCTCGGGGGTGGTAGTGCGGGCGCTCCCAGCCAGCCCCATTTCGAGCCTCCCGTCCCCAGCATCCGCGATCACGACTCGATTGGGGTCAAGTGGGCCGCGCACGACGACAACGACGACCAGCTCGTCTACGCCCTCTACTATCGTGGCGACGGCGAATCCCGCTGGTTGCTCCTCAAGGACGGCCTTTCCGACAAGTTTTATTCGTTCGATGCCAGCCTGCTCCCCGACGGCGGCTACACCTTCAAAGTAGTGGCCTCCGACGCCCCGTCCCACTCCCCCGGCGAGGCCATGACCAGCGAAAAGGAAAGTGGCCGCGTCGCCCTTGACACCACCCCGCCCCGGGTCGACCACCTCAGTGCCGCGCTGGTAGGCGACAAGATTCACATCACCTTCGTTGCCGTGGACAACTTCTCTCCCATCAAGCGCGCCGAGTTCTCCATCGACGCCAGCGACTGGCAGTATGTCGAACCCGTGGACCAGATCTCAGACTCGAAGAGCGAAAACTACGACTTCAGAGTCCCGGTGCCGGTTGAATCGCAGGCTTCTGGCGCAGACCCCAAGCGCTCGCAAGCCAAGCCCTCCACCGACCACGTGGTCGTGGTGCGCGCCTACGACCGTTACGACAACATGAGCGCCGCTAAAACCATCGTCCGCGCCCAATAATAGGGGGGCGGGCGCCTCGCGCGCCTGATCGAGCGCAGCTCAACCGCTCATCTGGCCCGCGAGCATGCCTCCTCGCGCCGCCCTCTTCCCATCCTGCGCGGCCGAGGCCTTGGCTGTTTGCCACTCTCCCCGATTACTCAATCATCGAGGCCTGACTCCGGCGATGCTACAATCCGCCGGTGCTCCCCGCCCTCGACACCCTTGCCTGGTTGGCCTGCATCGTGTACTCCACGATCCCTGGGTTTTGGCTTGTGCTCCATTCCCGGGTGGAGTATTGGCGCTCGCGCCGTTGGTCGCCTTACGGCGTGGTGCTTCCTCTTTGGATTGCCACCTGGATTGTCGCCGCCCTGATTACCCGGCCCTGGCGTCACGTCGCGTTCTACCGCATGCCCTGGCTTTGGATTCCGGCAGCGGCTTTGTTCGCGGTTGGATTCTGGATCTATCGCCAGGCAGGCGTGAACTTCAGCAAGCAACAGCTCTGCGGACTCCCCGAGCTGAAGGCGCAAGACGCCGAGCAGCGTCTCGTCACTTGCGGCATCCGCGCCCGCGTCCGCCATCCCGTCTACCTCGGTCACCTGTGCGAGATGCTCGCCTGGAGCGCGGGGTCAGGCCTGATGGTCTGTCACGCTCTCACCGCTCTCGCCATCGTCAGCGGCGCGCTCATGATCCATAAGGAGGACGCAGAACTCGAACAGCGCTTCGGCGATGCCTTCCGCGACTACCGCAATTCCGTTCCCGCGCTGTTCCCGAGACGCTGACCACCCACGTCTCCGTCTATAATCGCGCTTTGGCCGGCTGACGATGGCGGGTAAACGCCCGGGCTGATCACGGATTGCTGGCACGCATTGCCGACCTCCCATGAGATTTGAATTGTTCGTCGCCAAGCGCTATCTGAGAGCCAAGCGTCGCCAGGCCTTCATCGGGATCATCACCGCCATCTCCATCGCCGGTGTGGCTGCCGGCGTCGCCTCGCTCATCATCGCCCTGGCCATCAACAACGGCTTCCGCCAGGATCTGCAGCAGCGACTCCTCGGATCCACATCGCACGTGAACCTGCTCCGCATCCAGAGCGACGGCATTAAGGACTGGCCACCCCTCATGGCACGCCTTGCCAAATTGCCGCACGTTGTCGCTGCCGCCCCCGCCATCTACGAGCAGGTCCTTATCTCCCGCGGCCCGCGCGCCCGCGGCGCCGTTCTCAAGGGCATGATCCCAGCCGACGAGTGCAGAGTCAGCGATCTCCTCAACACCGTCACCATGGGCTCCGCCAACGCGCTCAACCCATCCGCCAATCCGCCTGCAAACAACACCAAGGTGCCTCCGTCGCCCGACGACCTGCAATCCGTCGAAAACCGCGTTGCCGCCATGCCCCCCGTCATCCTGGGCAAGGACATGGCCGCCGACCTCGGCGCCACGGTCGGCTCCGTGGTGCTCGTCACCAGCCCCCAGGGCGAACTCACCCCCTTCGGCATGGTGCCCAAGTACAACCGTTTTCGCGTCGTCGGCATCTTCAACTCCGGCTTCTACGACTACGATTCCTCCTGGGCTTTCACCCGACTCTCCGACGCGCAACAACTGTTCGGCCTCGGCGACCTCGTATCCGTGCTTGAATTCAGGGTCGACGACATCTACCGGGCCGCTGCCGTCGGCCATGGACTCGAGAAAGCCGCCGGCCCGGGTTTCATGGTCACCAACTGGATGGAGCAGAACAAGGCCCTGTTCCACGCCTTGCGCCTTGAGCGCCTAGTCACCTTCATCACCATCGGCCTCATCGTGTTGGTCGCCGCGCTGAACATCCTCATCTCGCTCACCATGATGGTCATGGAGAAGACCAAGGACATCGCGGTTCTCCTATCGATGGGCACGCGCAAATCGCAAATCCGCCGTATCTTCGTGACCCAAGGCGTGCTGATCGGAATCCTGGGCACAGCCATTGGGTTGCTTCTCGGCTTTGCCCTCTCCTGGGCCGGAGCCCGCTACCACTTCCTCGCTCTCGCCCCCGAGGTCTACTCCATCGATTATGTTCCCTTCGCCCCCCGCCTCACCGACGGTTTCCTCGTCTCTCTCGTGGCCATCGGCATCTCGTTCATCGCCACCCTTTACCCTTCCTGGTCCGCCTCCCGCATTCTTCCCGCCGAGGCCCTCCGCTATGAGTAGTCCAGGCAGAGGTTGATCTGTCCTCATTGCGTTTCTCCCCGGTTCGCGCGCTTCTTTTTTTACGAACTGCTACCGGCCATGCCGGCATACCTGTTTTATCTCCCGCGCCCCGCCCTGCGCCGTCATTTCCTCATTTGGTGTCACCCAGAGCCCCGAGGCACTTACGTGCCATTGTGACCATCGTCACATTGTGTTGGTAATTAACGGGTATAGAGTTCCGTGTATGGGCCTGCGGATGATGCAGATTCGGAACCCGACCCCGCGTCATGATCTAATGGAGCTGGTCACCGGGTGTCTGTGCCGTGTCTCTGTATCGCGGACAGGCCGGTTTGCATCCAATGGGTCAAGACCCTATCTTACGGGTATCCGGTTTGGGGAAGGTCTTTCGCTCAGGCGAATCAGACCTGGTGCTCTTTGAAAACTTGTCCTTCCAGGTGAGCGCGGGCGAGATGCTTGCCATCGTGGGCGAATCCGGATCCGGCAAGAGCACCCTGCTCCATGTCCTGGGCGCTCTTGAACAGCCTACTCACGGTGACGTATACTTCGCCAACCTGCCGTTGAATTCGCTGGCTTCCGACGCGGCCGCTGATTTCCGCAATACTCAGATCGGCTTTGTCTGGCAGTTTCACTACCTGCTTCCCGAGTTCACGGCTTTAGAGAACGTGGCCATGCCGCTTCTGTTGCGTGGGCGGCCTTGGCCCTCGGTCAAGCCTGAGGCTACGCGCTGGCTGGGCGAGGTCGGGCTGGATCATCGGGCGCATCATCGTTCCGGCGAGCTTTCCGGGGGCGAGCAGCAGCGGGTGGCTTTGGCCCGGGCCCTCATTACCCGGCCCAGGCTCCTGCTAGCCGACGAACCGACCGGCGACCTCGACGGGCGTACGGCAGAATCGGTCTTCGCATTGATCGCCACGCTCCATCGCGACTGCAGGCTGACTTCGCTCCTCGCCACTCACAACCTTGGGTTCGCGCGCCGCTGTCATCGCGTGCTACGCCTCGAGCATGGCCGCATCGAAGAACTCGCGCCGGAGTCGTTGCCCGCGTGAGTGCATCAGAACCTTCACCGCGCCACCAGGAAAGGACGAGTCGTATCTGCCTCGTGCGCTTGCGTGGGGCATGAGGGTAACGGATCGGGAGTCATAAACGTAACTCCCCCGGCGAGCAAGACGCTTCCGGGGAGTTGGGTTTGGTGGCCTCTTGATTGCATAATAGTTGTACGGGCCAGGGGGGCCGGGAACGGGTTTCTCTCCCGGAGGGCTCAGGAAGGGCGCTATGTTTGAACGCTATACGGAGAAAGCCAGGCGCGTAATCTTTTTCGCGCGCTACGAAGCCAGCCAGTTCGGCTCGCCTTATATCGAGACCGAGCATCTTCTGCTGGGCCTTCTGCGCGAAGACAAAGCCCTGACCAACCGGTTCCTCCGTTCCCATGCGTCGGTGGAATCGATCCGGAAGCAGATCGAAGGCCGCACCACCATCCGGGAGAAGGTCTCCACTTCGGTCGATCTGCCCCTGAGCAATGAGTGCAAACGTGTCCTCGCCTATGCCGCCGAGGAAGCCGAGCGCCTGTCCCACCGCCACATCGGCACCGAACATCTCTTGCTGGGACTGCTGCGCGAAGAAAAATGCTTCGCCGCCGAGATCCTGCACGAGCGCGGTCTTCGTCTCTCCACGATCCGCGAGGAACTCGCCCGCTCCAGCCAGGAGAAGACCCAGCCCCAGCGCCAACGCGAGTCCTCCCTGCTCGCCGAGTTTTCCCGCGACCTCACCCAGGCCGCCATGGACAGCCAACTCGATCCCTTGGTGGGTCGCGAAAACGAAGTTGACCGCGTCATCCAAATTCTCTGCCGCCGCACCAAGAACAATCCGGTCCTCATCGGTGAACCCGGCGTGGGCAAGACGGCCATCGTCGAAGGCCTCGCCCAGCGCATCGCGGACGGCGAGGTCCCGTCTTTCCTCGCCGACAAGCGCATCCTGGCCCTCGATCTTTCCCTGATCGTCGCCGGCACCAAGTACCGGGGCCAGTTCGAGGAGCGCCTCAAGACCATCATGAAGGAGCTGATGGAATCGCAGAATTCCATCATTTTCATCGACGAGCTCCACACCTTGGTCGGCGCCGGTTCGGCCGAAGGCTCCCTCGATGCCGCCAATATCCTGAAACCCGCGCTCTCCCGCGGCGAAATCCAGTGCATCGGCGCCACCACGCCCGGCGAATACCGCAAGTCGATCGAGAAAGACCGCTCCCTCGAACGCCGCTTCCAGGCGGTCAAGGTGCCGCCGCCGAGCGAAACCGACGCCACCAAGATCTTGTTCGGGATCAAGGACCGCTACGAGAAATTCCATGCGGTCACCTACACCGACGACGCTATCAGCTTCGCCGTTGCGCACTCCAACCGCTACATCCCGGACCGCTTCCTGCCGGACAAGGCCATCGATCTCATCGATGAGGCCGGCGCCCGCGTCAAGCTGCGCCAGACCTCGCTGCCCGACGAGATCACCGAGGTCCAGAAACGCATCAAGTTCATCGTCCATCGCATGGAGAACGCCATCGCGAATCACGAGTTCGAGAAGGCGCGCTTCTATTCGGACGAGGAGCGCAAAGAGCGCGAGAACCTGCGCGCTCTTCGCGAGAAATATCATCTCGACGAATCTTCCACCGGTGTCGTAGGCCGCGAGGACATCGAGGACGTCGTCTCCCGCTGGACCGGCGTCCCCATTACTTCCATTAAGGAAGAAGAGTCGCAGAAACTGCTGCGCATCGAGGAAGAGCTTCACAAGCGGATCATCTCCCAGGACAAGGCCATCGTCGCCTTGGCCCGCGCCATACGCCGCAGCCGCGCCGGCCTCAAGAGCCCCAACCGGCCCATCGGCTCCTTCCTCTTCCTCGGCCCCACCGGCGTAGGCAAGACCGAAGTTGCCCGCACCTTGGCGCAGTTTATGTTCGGCAGCGATAAGTCGCTCGTCCGCTTCGATATGTCGGAGTTCATGGAGAAACACTCGGTCTCGAAACTGATCGGCTCGCCTCCCGGATACGTCGGCTACGAAGAGGGCGGCCAGCTCACCGAGCGGGTCAAGCGCGCCCCCTACTCGGTCGTGCTGCTCGACGAAATCGAGAAGGCACACCCCGACGTCTTCAACATCCTGCTCCAGGTCTTTGAAGACGGCCAGCTCACCGACGGCTTGGGCAACACCGTCGACTTCAAGAACGCCATCATCATCATGACTTCCAACATCGGCGCCCGCCACCTCATGAAGCGTGAGGGCCTGGGCTTCCAGTCGACGAAAGAAGACATGGTTTCGGAGAAGGTGGAAGACCTGGTCAAGAACGAGGTCAAGCGCACCTTCAATCCCGAGTTCCTGAACCGTCTGGACGAGGTCATCCTGTTCAACGCGCTCACGGAGCAGGACCTCATCCAGATCCTGGAGCTGATGATCACGCAGCTGAACCAGAATCTGGCCCAGCGTTCCATCACCGTAACGGTCACCGACGAAGCCAAGCGATGGGTCCTGAACCAGACCCTCACCGACCGCAGCTACGGCGCCCGCCCCTTGCGCCGTGCCCTGCAGAAATACATCGAAGACCCGCTTTCGGAAGCCTTGATCCAGGGCACCATTACCACCCGCCCGGCGTTCATCGAGGTCTTCCTCGAAGACGGCAAACTCTACTACCGCCCGGTGGATTCCAAGGAAACCGAGGGCGTTCTGCTGTATGAAAACTGATTTTGTGTGAGCCTGGCACTCCGGCTCGGTCGTGTCCTTTGGTGGAGTCCTTCGCCGGCCTTTCACCTTGCGGAGCACCGGGTCCCGTGGGACGAGCACTGTTTCGATGACGTGCCTTCCGCGCTAGGTCCGAACTCAGCCCCGCCCGCCTTATCTTTGCGACCTGCCCCTGCCGCTGCGAATCCTAACCGTATAACATTCCCCGAGGACGCCATGGACAAAGTCAACATCGCGGAAAAATTTTCTCGCATCTCCGAGTTCTGGAAGCCCTACATCGCCGCCGAACTCAACGGCCAGATGGTCAAGTTCGACAAGCTCAAGGGTGAATTCGTCTGGCATCACCACCAGCACGAGGACGAAATGTTCCTGGTCGTGAAAGGCCGCTTCCGCATGGAACTTCGCGATCGACACATCTGGCTGGAAGAAGGCGAATTCCTGGTCGTTCCCCGCGGTGTCGAGCATCGTCCCGTCGCCGAGGAAGAAGCCTGGATTTTGCTTTTCGAACCCGCCTCCACACTCAACACCGGCAACCTCGAAAACCACCGCACCCTGCACGCCCTCGAACGTGTCTAGCCGGCGCCTTGCCAACGGCCGCACCCGGGCGCGGCAACACTGGTGCAGATGAGCTACCCGTACGCTCTCAGGTTCTCGCCTCTGCTCCTCGGAATCCCCTGCGCCCTCTGGTCGGAAAAGTTGAAAGGATTCTGCAGTCCCAAACGGTGGGCCCTCACCTCGGTGGTTACCAGGTTCCTCTTCTTGCGCTTGGGCACGTCTTGGGACGACGCTGTTCTATCCGATAGCAAACAGATAACTTACAAGCAGAGTAACGAGAGCGCGCCCTCCGGTACATCGCCTTCCGTGCCTAGCCCGGGTTCAATCTTTCCGGCAAGATAGGCCTGCATCACGCTCTGGCCACTTCTCCTCCCCCACTGACAAAGACCGAATCACATGTCCGGGCAAGACCTGAAACCATCGACTGACGAAGCGGCGGAGAGCTGGACGCGGCTGGTGCAGGCCGTTCTAGCCGTCCTGCTGCTGGCTGGCACCGGCATGTTGCTGCACCATTACGCCCCACCTTCCACCAATGGGCTTGCGGAAGAAGTCGCCGAACTGCACAAGCAGGTTGCGCAGCTTCAGCAGGAGCAGGCAATGCCTGCCATGGTTCTCCAGCGCTACCGCGACTCCATCTGCTACATTCACGGCATCTACCGCGTCGGGTTCCATGGCCAGCCTCCCCGTTTGCGTGCCCGCGTTTCCGGCACGGGCTTCGTCGTTGCCCATGGTCTGATTGCGACCAACCGCCATGTTGCCGAGCCCTGGTACGGAGATCCCGAAGCCGACGCGGTTATCGGCCAAGGCGCCACCCCCTCGCTTGAAAAGCTGGTTGCCTTCTTCCCCGGATCGCCGACCCCGGTCGACCTGGATCCGACTGTGGTTTCAGCCAACACAGACCTGGCGATTCTTCACCTGGAGTTTTCTCCCCTCACTGAGATGCTGGCGCCCCTGCCTTTGGCCACCGAACCCGGCCCGGCCGGCGACATTGTGACCGTAATCGGCTATCCCATGGGCGTGGCTGGAATGGTCGCCAAGTCTCCCACCGGAATCTACGAGCGCCTGGCCTTCCGCCGTGACGACATCGGCGCCGCCAGCGAACTTGCGGCGCTTTCACTCATCCGCCCCTCCGCCACCTGCGGTCATCTCGGCGACGTAGTCGGCGACAAGCTCATCTACGACGCCCCCACGGCCCATGGCGGCAGCGGCGGCCCCGTCTTCAACTCGCAGGGCAAGGTCATCGGCGTCAATTCAGCCTTCATCGACGGCTTCTCCGGCGGCACCCTCGGCATCTCGGTCGAATCCCTTCTGCCCCTCATCGTCGCCGCCGACCACAAGATTCCCGTCAGCAACGTCCGTGTCAGCGTTCCCGCCTCCAGCAAGTCCAAGTAACGTTTCTTAGGGACCGCCCTCGCCCGCGGCCTGGTGAAACGGGCAACCTAGGTGGTCACGGAATGACACCGAGCCCCGGCCCTTCGGTCACGATCGCTACAACGATGGCCTTCTTCCCAACCACCCCGGCTCTCTCACATGTTCCTCTTCTAGCCGCCGCAACAGCCCGGCCATCACCTCGCGCCGTCCCAGGTAGCCCACCAGCTTCCGCGGATTCCCGGGCTCCACCACGGGCAGCCTACCCACGTCGTGCGCCAGCATTCGCGCGGCCGCAGTCCCCAGCGCCTCATCCGGATACGCCACCACCGGGTCCCGCGTCCCCGCCTCCAGCACGGTCATGGCTCCGTTCTGATCCCGCGGTAAAGCCCGCATAACATCTCCTCGCGTGATTACACCCTCCAATTGGCCCGTCCCGTCCACGATCCACAGGGCTTGGTGCCGGCTCACCCCGGGATCGTGCCGAGCAATCCGCTCCGCCAGTTCCCGCATCCGCGTCTGGGCGACGATTACGGGAATATCCCGGTCCATGGTCTCAGCCACCTGCACCTGCTGCAGCACATCCGTCTCGTAATCCTGGTGAATGCGCAACCCCCGCCGCGCCAGCTTTTCCGACATGATCGAGGAACGCGGCATGAGAACCAGGGCGATTCCGTCCGCAATCACGCTCACCAGCATCAGCGGCAGCACCGCGTTGTAATCCCGCGTGATCTCAAACGCAAAAATGATGAAGGAGAACGTCGCCCTCGCCGCCGCCCCGAAGACCGCTCCCATGGCCACCAGCGCAAATGCTCCCACTCCTAATTGCGCGGAAGGGAACAGCCGGTTCCCCCCCATAGCAAAGGCTCCGCCCAGGGCTGCGCTCGACATGAACATCGGCGCTAGCAGCCCTCCCGAGGTCCCAGACCCCAGCGAAATCACCAGCGCCGCCGCCTTCGCCACCATCACCAGCAGCAGCAAATGTAGGCCCAGGTTCCCGTTCAGGATGTCGTCGATGGTGTCGTACCCCACCCCCAGCACGCGGGGCACGAAGTATCCGATAATTCCCAGCCCCAGCGCCCCGATCCCCGGCCGCCACAGCTCGTCCACCGGCAGCTTGTCGAACAGGTCCTCCACGCGGTACAGCAGCTTGCTGAAGCCCACCGCCGCCAGTCCGCACAAGCCGCCCAGCACCAGGTAAAACGGCAACGCCCGCGGCACCGCGAAATCCAGGGCCTTCACCCTGAACATCGGCCCCGCACCCAGCAGTTCCATGTGCACCGTCGTCGCCAGTGTGCTCGCAATCACCAGGGGGATAAACGACCGCGTCTTGAACTCGAACAGCAACAGTTCGATCGCCAGGATCACCCCCGCGACCGGCGTGCTAAACGTGGCCGACATCCCCGCCGCCGCCCCGCAGGCCAGCAGCACCTTGCGCTCAGCCCCGGTCGTGTGGAACAACTGCCCCACCAGCGAGCCCACCGCGCCCCCGGTCTGAATGATCGGCCCCTCTGCCCCGAAGGGCCCGCCCGTGCCGATGGCGATGGCCGCCGACAACGGCTTCAAGATCGCCACCCGCGGCTCAATCCGGCTGCGGTTCGTTACTACCGCCTCCATCGCCTCCGGGATTCCGTGCCCCTTGATTTTCGGGGTCCCATATTTGGCCATGAATCCTACGAGGATTCCACCCATCACCGGCGTCACGATCACCCACAGCCCCAGAGGATTTGCCCGCGCGCTCACAAAGCTCGCGTCCCAGCGATGGAAAAAGAAAAGATTCGTGAACAGCCCGATTAGCCGGTACAGGAGAAAGGCCACGCCACCGGCCACCAGCCCAATCCCCGCCGCAAACAGCGACACCAGCAACAGCCGAAACCGCGCCGGCTCTCCTTCCAGCAGAACCTGCCTCATCCCATTCGAGCCCATCACCGGTGCCATGGCACTGCTCCCCGGTTTCAGGCTTTGCTTGTCGGCGGGCCCTGTGGCGTCGGAGTTGTGCATAAGGACCTAATCCAGTCGCGGTGCCGACGAACTCTGTTTGGTGGCAGGGTAAGTTTCACCACTTGTCGAGAAAACCATGCCGATAGACGCGGCCGCAACCAGAGTCACCGCTCTCGCCTCGTGCTCTGACCTGTCAGCCGTCCCCGGCCACCCCGAACTCCGCTTCCCCCTCCCCGCGTCGCCCGGCGCAGGGCTCGTAGCAGCGCAGGACCCGCCGTTCGGAGCTCCGCCCGGTGGTGCAACGATAACTCACGCAATACCCGTTCGCCCCGCGGCGTCAGCGCCAGCAACACTTCCCGCCGGTCGTCCCCGGCCCGTTGCCGTCGCACGTATCCTGCCTTGGCCAGCCGGTCAGCCAGTTCCACGGCGCTGTGGTGCCGGATCTGCAGCCGTTCCGCCAGTTCCCTGATCCGTGGCCGCACCTCCGGTGGCAACCCTTTCAGGGCCAGCATCAGCTGGTGTTGTCTCGGCTCCAAGCCCGCAGCGCGCGCCGCCTGTTCGCTGAAGGCAAGAAAATTGCGGATCTGGTAGCGCAACTCGGCCAGCGATTCGTAGTCCGACAGGGTGAGCCTGTGCATGCCACGGATTATATCGTAACAAGACAGGTTCCAATAAATATCGTAGCACGATATTATTGATTGGGGGAATGCCGTCCCCAGTCCTCGGGGGGCTTCCCGGCACCCCGTTCCCACGCCTCGGCCTCCGGGCCTGTGCCTGCGCGCCGCCAGAAGGGGCGGCGTGGCCGATGGTGATTCTTGGCGCCCGGTCTTCCTCCGGGCGACCATCCACGGGCATCTTACGCTGGTCCCTCGACCTGCCCCTCATTTACAATGCACAGTTCATTTACCCCGGACTGGAGATCGCGTGATCCCCCGTTACACCCGTCCCGACATGGGACGCATCTGGAGCGACGAGAATCGCTTCCGGACCTGGCTGGCTGTCGAAGTCGCTGCCACCGGAACCCTTGCCGAGGCCGGCCTGGTCCCCAAGTCTGCCGCCCGCGCCATCCGCGAGCGCGCCGGCTTCCGTCTCGAGCGCATCCAGGAAATTGAAGCCGAGGTCCGCCACGACGTCATCGCCTTCACCACCGCCGTCGCGGAAATCGTCGGCCCCCATGCCCGCTGGTTCCACTACGGTCTCACTTCCAACGATGTCGTCGATACCGCCCAAGCCCTGCTGGTCATGCAAGCCTCAGCGATCATCACCGAAGACCTCCAGCACCTGGCCGCCGTCCTCGAGCGCCGGGCCTGGGAATTCAAGGACACCCCCCAGATCGGCCGCACCCACGGCATCCACGCCGAGCCCATCACCTTCGGCTTCAAGCTGGCCAACTGGTATTCGGAAACCCAGCGCAACCTGGAGCGTTTTCGCCACGCCACCGAAGGCATGCGCGTCGGCAAATTCTCCGGCGCCGTCGGCACTTTCGCCCACCTCTCCCCGAAACTCGAGGCCAAAATCTGCGCCCGCCTGGGTCTGAAGGCCGCCGACATCTCCTCCCAGGTGATCCAGCGCGACCGCCATGCCTTCTACCTGTCCACGCTGGCCGTCATTGCCTCCACGCTCGACAAGATAGCCACCGAGATCCGCCACCTTCAGCGCACCGAAGTCCGCGAAGCCGAGGAGTTCTTCAGCGAGAAGCAAAAGGGCTCCTCCGCCATGCCCCACAAGCGCAACCCGGTTACCGCCGAGCAGATCAGCGGCCTCGCCCGCATCGTCCGCTCCAACGCCCAGGCCGCCTTCGAAGATGTTCCGCTCTGGCACGAACGCGACATCTCACACTCCTCCGTCGAGCGCGTCATCCTGCCCGACTCCACTACCCTCACCGACTACCTCCTCAACCAGACCACCCAACTCATCGACACCTTGGTCGTGTATCCCGACCGCATGCTGACCGTTCTGAACAGCACACGTGGCCTCGTCTTCAGCGGCCAACTCCTGCTCGACCTGGTCGAACACGGCGTCTCCCGCGAAGACGCCTATCGTATGGTGCAATCCCACGCCATGCGGGCCTGGAAAGAAGGTCTCGACTTCCGCCAGCTTGTCCTTCACGACAAAGAGATCACCGGCCGCGTCTCCACCCGCCAACTGGAGCACGTCTTCGACCTCAAGCGTCAGCTCCGCAATATCGACGAAATCTTCGCTCGCGTGTTCCGGAAGAAAAAACCCCGACCCCCGATTGCAGTGACCCGCAAGAAGAAGGGCTAAGATTTTCTTCGCACCTTCTCCGTCGAAAACTTGAACACCCACCTGTGCCGGCGGGCGACGGCCGTTCTCGCCATCATCCCTTGTAGGCCGACGGTCGCGCCGGCGTCCACCGGGGCGAGGGTCTCTGGGCCTCCGACGTTGCTGCCAAGACGCTCTTGCGCAGGCAAGATCGGGTGTGCCGACTCCACCCCTCAACCCGCCTTCCGACCTCCCCGTCGTACACTCTCTGCCGGAGGTCCCTCATGTCGCTCCGCCCCATCAAGCGCCTCATCCAGTCCAAGCCCACCCTCGAAGGCGCCGGCGTCCACCTCCGCCGCGCCTTCGGCTTCGGCAACACTTCTGACTTCGATCCCTTCCTGCTCCTGGACGACTTCCGCAACGATGTGCCCCAAGATTACGTGGCCGGCTTCCCCTGGCATCCCACCGTGGCATCGAGACCATCACCTACGTCCTTGCCGGAAGCGCCGAGCACGGCGACAGCATCGGCCATCACGGCACGATCACTGCCGGCGACGTCCAATGGATGACCGCCGGCAGCGGCATCATTCACCAGGAGATGCCCAAGGGTGAGCCCGCCGGTCGCATGCACGGCTTCCAGTTGTGGGCCAACCTGCCAGCCGCGCTCAAGATGACGGCCCCGCGCTACCAGGACGTCAAGGCCGCCGAGATTCCCGCAATTACCGACGACGATGGCACCCACGCCCGCCTCGTCGGTGGCCATTTCTGAGGCCGGACCGGACCTGTCGAAGGTATCGCCGCCGACCCCGTTTACCTCGACGTCTCCCTGCCGCCGGGCCACAATAAGAGCCTGGCGGTCGAGACCACGCGCCATGCCTTCGCCCACGTCTTTGCCGGGTCGGGAAAGTTCTGCAACGCCTCGGGACCGCTAGCCGCCCCCACGGAGGCCATCAAGTCGGCCGACACCACACCTCCCGCCGAGGCCGACAACCGGTCCCTCGTGCTCTTCGATCGCGGCGACGAGGTCTCGGTCCAGGCGGGCGAGGACGGCATCCGTTTCCTCCTGGTCTCCGGTCAACCTCTCCAGGAACCCGTCGCCTGGTACGGCCCCCTCGTCATGAACCACGCAGGGGCAGCTCCGCCAGACTTTCCAGGAACTCGAGAAGGGCACTTTCTTGAAGACCGGCGAGCGCACCTAGCCACGGCGAAGATTCGTCACTTCATCCGGCTCGAAGCGGGCATCTCCTCATCGCGACCAGGAGTAGTCGACCTTCACTGCCACCTTCTGTTCCCGAACCAGCGTCGGATTGCCCGCGGCAATTGCCTGGTAGACAGTGCCCACATTGTAGATCACGTAGAGATCGCTGTCCGGGCGGAAGGTATAACGCACCCGCACGTTCGCGCTGACCGCTTTCGTATCGGCCGTGTTGGCCTGGATGAACGTCGTCGCGTTGAGAAATCGATTGAAGGCGTAACTCACCTGCAGCCCGGCCAGTTCAATATCGAAGTTCCCCTGGGGCAGTCGGAACGCGTTCAGCGTGTTGTTCATGGCCAGGGTAAGGCGCGCATTGGGTCGGTACTGCGCCGTCACCGTCCCCGTAGTCAGATTGCCTGTGTAGTACTGCCCCCACTGGAAGAGCCCGGTGTAGGTGACGCGATGATTGCCCGCCGACGTGTACGCCAACTGGTGCGACGCGAAACGGTAGCTGCCGACAGGAATCGAAATGTTGTTGTACAGATGCAGAGGCTGCGTCAGCACCTGGTAAACCACGTCCTGCGGAGTCGTGCTCGCCACCGCTCCGTTGTGGAACAGCACTGCCAGGTTGGGAAACCATTCGCGGTAGATCAGTTGGTCGGCCGTGTTCGGATCATCAAAAAAATTGGCCCCGATATCGATTTCGCGCACCCCGTCAATGTGCGGTCGCGGCGTAAAGGCAAAGGAGGTGATGGTCGGCTTGTCATCGGTCCGGGTTATAAAGCCAATTTCGGCGTTGAAATTCTTCTCCGTTACCCCGTGCCCGGCATAAAGGTTGAACCAGTTATTGGCGTAGGTGAGCCTGCCGCCGAATGCGGCATCCTCACTCTGCACCCCAGACGTCCACGTCTTCGCGAAGTATCCCCGTAAATTCAGATTCTTGAACAGCAGGAACTTCGCGTCCGCCCCGAAACCGCGGTTATAAGGATCGCTTGCACTGCCCGACTCCTTGTCCATGGCGATGAACCCCAGGTAAGAGCCGGGCATCAGGGCGCGCTTTACGCGCACGATCGCAAAGTTTGCCCACGGGTTTACCCCTTCCGCCCGGGTCTTGACGTCCATCACTCCGAGGTCGAAGCCCGCGGCGTGTCCGGCGATTTTTCCGCCTGCGTCGATGGGCACTTGCTGGCCTGATACCGGATCGATGCCGATTTGCCGGCTGAAAAAGAACAGGTCCTGATTCCACAGCAGAAAATTGAAGACGTCGGAATCTTCAAGGAAAAATCGCCGCTTCTCCGGAATGAAAATCGGATACGGCGTCAGGTTGAACTGCTGCTGGTCTACCTCCGCGTCAGAAAAGTCAGTGTTTATCGTGCCCAACGCGATCAAGTTGCTGCTCAGGCCGTACTTGATATCGACACCGCCGGTGTGCAGTGCGCTCCACGGCTGGCCCTCGAGCGCCTGCGCCCCTCCCAGGGCGTAGGGTTTGATCACCAGCAGCCGCCCGCTCTCAATCCCGCTCAACCCTTCCAGCTGCCCCGCCTGGGAGACCCGCCAGAACCCGAACACACGATGGTAGCCCGACCATTCGTCCTCTTCATTCTTGCGCCGGATGAAGCGCCGGAAGTTCAGACCCCAGTTCATCGCGGCTCCACCCCGAAAGTTTAGCGTGCTGAAGGGAATCCCAATCGTCGCTGTCCATCCGTTGGCGGTTATCTTAGCGGCCGAGATCCACAACCCGTCCCAGTTCGCGTCGAGAATTGAATCAGTGCCCGTCGGGGCCTGTTCTTCGATGACTTCCCCGTCGCGCTGTGTCCCCAGCGGGTTGACCTGGAAGACGTAACCGTTGCGGTGGCTTTGCGCGGGGTCGATTATGATGGCGAAGTTGTCGTCCAGGTCCATGGAGAGATCGCGCAGCAGTTGGGTGGCCACAATGCCGGACGGATCGTCGTCATAACAGGAAATGCCGAAATAGAGGTGGCGGGCGTCGTAGAGGATCCGGACTTCGGTCCGTTCCGTTGGCGCTTGCGTCTCCAGCGGCTCGCGCTGCCGGAAGCCATCGACCGGCGGGGCCGTTTCCCACAGCGGATCGTCGAGCGTTCCGTCGAGCTTCGGCGCGTGATCCGTCCGCACCGCCGTGGCCACCCTGGTTCCTCCATCCTGGGGCTGAGTCAATACGGGCTGGTTCGGTATGGATTGAGTCTGAGCAGGCTGCGTCTGGCTGGGCTGCGTGGGCTGGGTCTTGGCAACCTGCGCCCCAGTAGGCTGGTTCTGGGCAGAAACACCTGTCGCTGCAGCTATCGTCGCAAACACGGTCAGGCGCCTCAAGCGGCGAAATGCATGAGTGCCCCGTGCGGTGCCGGCGCTCTTGTCTGACGCTGGTGGGAAGGCGATACCCGGATCCTCGTAGGGACAGACACCCTGGACCGCCCAGTCGAGCGCAGTTCGACGCCTCTCCGCCGCCGACAAGAGCCGGGCTATGGCTGAACTGGGGAACACCGGGCAAGTCTCGGGGGCACACAGGTTCGCTCGCAAGCCGTCAGCCCACCCTGCGCTCTTCGCCACTCTTAATGGACGGAGTTCGCAGCAAAAGGGTGGGGCACTTCATCGCCAACGCAGGGAACTTCAGCGCAAAAGCAAAGGCTCGGCCGGGCGGCCGGGCTCTGTCTACGGAAAACTGACAACTGCTAGAAAACGAAAGACACGCCTCCCCGGACGGAGCGTGCTGATTGCACCAGATATACCGTCTGTCCGTCCTGCCCCATGACCGGCACATACCCCTGGGCCAGCAGGTTACGCAGATCGAGCATCGCCTCCATGCGTAGGGGCAGGAACCCCATCCCGGGAATCGGCTGCTTGATGTATACATTGAGATACGGATCCGACTGTCCCGCCGAAGCGTTGAACATATCCACCGGCGTCAGCGCTTGTCCGCTCACCCACCCGTATGAGGTGGCCCACTGGGTCCGGCAATGCGGTATTTTCCCGCTCATCTTCGCCGACAACGAGTGCCGCCGTGCCATTCCCATCGACGCCCGCGCCTGTTCAAGGTCTACATCCGCCGCCTTCAGATCCAGTACCCCACCATACCCGTAATCCAGCGTGGCCATCAGATCCGACCGCAGTTTCCGCTGCAGCACGAACCGTAGCCCCACCGTGTCCAGGTCCTGCCCCTGGTAGGAGAAGGTACCCGAATCCACGTCGGGCAGCAGTTCGCCGCTCGTCGCGCTGACCGCGCCCACTCCGGTCAACACCGTCTTCGACACTCGGTCGTCATAGGCCGCAACCTGCAGGCTCGTCCTGCCCATTCGGTGCGATAGGGACACTTCCTGGTGATGGGCCCGTTCCAGGGCGGGCGAATAATTAGCCATGCTCACCCGCGGGCCCCGATCGCCCAGATCCGGATCGTTCAGGCGCTGGTCGTGCGCCATGGCGTTGTCGGGCCGTGAGCTGGCGTAACGGTACTCCAACACCGTGTTCGACGATAGGTGCAGGTCCGCTGTCCCGAAGGGCTGGAACGCCGTAACCCGTCCCATAAACTGGATCATCTGTAGTTCGCTCCCGAACTTCAGCTCCAGCACGTTGGCGACGGCCAGGTTGTCCGCTGCGGTGAGCGCAATCGACTGCAATCCCCCGCTACGCAAGTCGGGGCCCGGCGGCGCCAGGCGGCGGAATTCCACGGCTACCGTCGGCTCCGATCCGCTCTGGCTACGATGCCGGAATGAGGCGCGCACCACCGCCGGCGGTGTGGCTACTCCGTAACCTATGCTCCCCGCCAGCGCAACCGCGTCTTGCTCCAGCACCGGGTGCTCCACGGAGAAGCTCGTGCTCATGTCCGACAGGCTGCCATACCCTTCCGAAGACGAGCCAGCCAGAAATGACAGAGTGGCCTTCAACTCGTGATCGCTGGCCTTCTCCCCGGTCACCTGAGTGGGCGTGGGCGTGTTCAGCACGCGGAGGATCGGTCGGTTCGCCGCCGAGCGCAGGGTCCACTTCCAGTCATCGTCATCCCCTGTTCCCCGCAGCGGGCCCAACTGCATCGCCTCAAACAGCGTATTCAGCGTTACGTCCAGCGACAGCGATACCCCGGCCCGCACCGCGATCCGCTCCCGCAATGTCGGCAGAAACGACGGAGCACTGACCTTCAAGGCGTAGGTTCCCGGCAACAAGCCGGAAACCCGGTAGTGACCGTTGTCATCGGTGAACACGCTCAGGCTGCGCACCGCCGCGCTGAGGACTTCGACGGTCGCACCCATTTGCGGCACGCCAACGCTGTTGCGGACGAACCCTGAGATGGAGCCCGTGGGCTCCGCCGCGAGTGCTGGCAGGGCTGCACCTGCCAGCGTCACAACCAGCACCACATACCCGAGCTTGCGCACCATCACTCCGCCACCCCCTGGGAGAGTTCCAGCGCGGTTACTCTACGGCGAAGGTCGCCGAAGGATCCACCGTTTGCTTGGAGAGGTTGTCGTTTATCTTGATTTCAATCTTGTACAGCCCGGGTTGTAGGTTCGCCGCCGCCAGCGTCTTCTGCAGCGTCAGTTGATCGCCTACGTTCCCCATCTGTTCCGTGGAGTCTACCGTATGCACGACTTGCTTGTTTGTTGCCGTGTTTACCACGTCGTATTCGATCGTTGCCGAAGGCTTATGGGTTTTGTCATCCACCTTCAGGTTGTATACCTGCATCCAGAAGTTCATCTTCTGGCCGCGCTTGAAGCTTATCGGCTTGCCATCCGCCGCCGCCACTCGCGGTCGCACTTTCGTCGTACCGATCACAAAACTTCCCGTCCCAATGTCCTTCGTCGCCACCGGATACATCTGGTCCGCCACGATCAGCGACGACGTCGCCAGCTGCTCATCCCCGAAGTCGGGTACCATCAGGCTCTTGCTCCAGCTCCCCGTCCGGTCCCCGTTCACATCCTTCACCACCACATCCAGCCGATAGTGCCCCGGTCGCAGGGGCAGCGCCTTCCAGTAGACCTGGGAGTTTTCCGCAGCCTGTGGCAGCAACTCCGCCGGCACATCCGTTTGTACCGTATCCTCGAACGTCTGCGCGACGCGCCCGCTCAGCGTCGTCACCCGTCCGAAGATGTTCACAGTTCCCCGCTCGACTCCGTCCTTGTTCTGAAAGGTAATGTCGCGGTTCTTGATCTGGATCGTCACCGGTGTCAACACGGTGTCGCTCGTCACCTTCACGAAGTCCGCCCGCACGTCGAAGGGCATCAGGTTCACACTGATCTTATGCGTCACTACCTCTTCCAGATCCTTGAACTTGACTGCTGGAGGCCGGTTTAATTTCGCCCACTGATCCAGCCGGTCGAACTGCTTCGACTGCAGGCTCGCGGACATGGGACCTGCTCCCAAGCGCTCGAGTCCCCCACCGTTGAACCGGTCGGCTTTGTTCGCCATTCCCATCGACTCGTACAGGGTCAGACCCGCGTTCGGCGTGTACAGCAGGGCATCCTTCTCCGAGCGGTCGATCGTCATGTGGTAATCCCCGCACATGCAGGTGTCCACAAACTCGATGATCACTTCCTGGCCCACTCCCTCAATGTAGCGGTAGCGCCAATCCTCGAACGGATACGTCGACGTCTCACCGCCGCCTTCCTCAATCGGCCGCTGATAGCTGCCCCCTGAGGGATGCGCGTCGATCTCATCCGCCGGGCCATACATGATGTACATCCGGCCGCGGTCGGTTTTCCAGCCCGGGATGCCGGCGGCGAAGTGTTCGTTGGCGTAGGCGATCCGGCGATAATGCTCTTCTTTGTATTCGTTCTCAATCGTGTCAGGCGTGGGATCGCGACGCTGCCAGAAGGCCTCGATAAACTGGTCCCGCTCTTCGTCGTTGGTGAGTTGCTTGAAGGCGGAGCGTTCCTCGTCGGTGATGATGTAGGCAACGTCCTCGTCAAGCCACTTCTTGTAGGGCTTGCTCAACTCGATCTTCAGAGCCTTGGAATTCTTTTTCTTCTGTTCTTTGGATACAGGGCGTTGCAGAGGATCGACTTGGTCTCCTTGTGCTTGCGGGGCAGCCGATTGGTTGTCAGACTTCGAACCGGAGTCCTGGCTAAAGGCAGGGTGCGGGAAGAGCGCAGACACACCCAGGGCCAGAAAAAGGGTGAAGAAACGGAAAGTCAAACCGACCCGCGGCATCGGGGGGCGCTCCTTAGCGGACACTCTGGTCCTTTAATTGTACGTATTCGGGTGGGGCAAGGCAAGGTAAGTCTTGCCCTCTAAGTGTATTGGGAGGACCCGAGAGCGGTACGGGTTGCCCGGGCAGAAGAATGTTACAGGGCGGGGATTGGCACGGGACAGAAGCGGTAAGTCCAGGAGCGCGTACCTCCGATTGGCGCTCTAGGGCTCGCGACCCAGCGCCCGATGTTTGGGAGCCAACATGGTTACGAACTCTCGTTGTCAACTCGTGGGAAAACTGGAGTAAAAAAAGGGGGGTCTGGGGTGGGGAACAAGGCGAATTGGGGGCGAAGTGGGAAGGAGCGAGCGCGAAAGGTAAAGTTAAGAGGTCACATCGCAGAAGACAGATCGCCGGTGTGGTCGGTGGTTGGCTTGGTGACAGAATGACTCACTCGGAGGCGGCGGCCCCACCTTTGGCGGGATGCGAGGGGTTGGCAGGCACAGCACCATGCAGCGCCTCTTCCATTCGAGTGAGGCAACCCCTCTGAGAAGGGCTTGAAGGGCCCGTTATAATGAAACGTTATCCTGGAAGTGCTGCGGAATCATAAGAACCTGCAGGATTTCCCACCTCGATTCCCTCCCGGGAGGAACTTTGGCTACTCGGCCGCCGTATTGAAGGATGTGCGGCTGGTCACCTCCCGGAGGCCGATTCTTTCTGTTTGTGTTTTGGCGGGCGGGAGTCCCCACCTCCCACAGGTTGGCCGGAAGCATGAAGACTTGGAAGAAAGTTGCGATTGGTGCGGGCGCCGGAGTGGTGGCTTTGATCCTGGGAGTGTCGGCCGTGCACCAAGCGACGAAGGACATTGTCGCGGTGCAGACGGCGAAGGTGCAGCGGCAGGATCTGGCGTCGGTGGTAAGCGCGTCAGGAGAAATTCGACCGAAGAACTACGTGAACATCGGGGCCAATGCCTTCGGGAGAATCACGCACCTTTATGTAAGGGAAGGCGAACGCGTCCGGAAGGGACAGTTGCTGGCCCAGATCGAGAATGTGCAACCGAGCGCGGACGTGGAGGCAACGAAGGCTTCGCTCGAGGCCGCAAAGACCAACGCCGCAGCGGCGGAAGCGGGCCTGAACACGGCCAAGGCGGACCTACACCGGGCCACGTCGGACTGGGAACGGGCCGAGTTGGACTGGACGCGGGCCCAAGGGCTGTACAAGGAAGCGCTGATTCCCAAGGCCGATTACGACAGTCGCAAGGCGGCTTGGGAGACGGCGGAGGCCGGATTGGCGCAGGCGCAGGCGCGGGTGGCACAGGCGCAGGCGGAGCAGGAGTCGGCGGAACGGCACATAGCCGAGGTTCGAGCCACATTGACGCGGGCCGCTGACGTGCTGCAGAAGACCGGGTACGTGGCGCCCTATGATGGTGTCATCACCAACCTGCCGGTGCGCGAAGGCGAGACGGCGGTGATCGGGATCCAGAATGCTCCGGGAAGCACGCTGATGACACTGGCGGACATGTCGGTGATCACGGCGGAAGTGATGGCGGATGAGACCGACATCGTGAACGTGCAACTGGGGCAGCCAGCGGAGGTAGCGATCGACGCCATGCCGGCGAAGTCATACCACGCGGTGGTGACCGAGATCGGCAACAACGCGATCGTGCGCTCGACCGGCGTGGCAACGACCCAGACGACCACGGCGGCGAGCCAGGAGGCGAAGGATTTCAAGGTAGTGGTAACACTCGAAGATCCGCCGCACGAACTGCGGCCCGGGTTATCGGCGACGGCCAAGATCACGACCGCGACCCGAACCAACGCGCTGACCGTCCCGATCCAGGCGCTGACGGTGCGGGCGAGCAACGAACTGGCGTCGGCCGGAGCGGGGAGCGGCGCTGTGCAGGCAGCGGGTCCACAAAAGGACGCGTCCAATGGAAAACGGGTGGAAGAGGTGCAGGGGGTCTTCGTGATCCGGGAGAAGAAAGCGGAGTTCGTGCCGGTGGAGACCGGGATCTCGGGTACGACGGATATTGAGGTACTCCGTGGGCTGAAAGCGGGCGATGAGGTGGTCACCGGCAGCTACAAGGTGTTGCGGACGATGCGGCCAGGGGCGCGGGTAAAGGTGGATAATTCGGCGACGAAGAAGGAAGCAAGCGGGTCTTAGGTGGCGGTCTTAAGGTTCTGAGTCTAAAGAGTTAGGTCTCCGGTCGTGTGAGGAATGGGTAAGGTTGGGCTTGGGGCTCAAGGCTCGCAGCTCAAGCGACTAACGAAAGACAGGGGTGGGCCGTCTATCAGGCGGCATCCTGGACGGGAGCAAGTGGGTGTCCCCAGGGGACGAGGAGAAGAAGATGGCAACGGCAGAGGTCATTAACATCTCGCAGCCGGTGGTGTCGGTGCCGCCGGAGTCCTGCATGATCTGTACCGAGGACCTGTGGAAGACGTACGACATGGGGTCGGAGCAGCAGGTGCACGCGCTCCGCGGGGTGAACCTGCGCATCCAGCGCAATGAGTTTGTTGCCATCATGGGGCCGTCGGGGTCGGGCAAGTCGACGCTGATGAACCTGATCGGCTGCCTGGATACTCCGAGCAAGGGTAACTACTGGCTGAATGGGCAGCTGGTGAGTGAACTGGATGACGACGAACTGGCGCGGATCCGGAACAAGGAAATTGGCTTCGTGTTCCAGACCTTCAACCTGCTGGCGCGGGCCACGGCGCTGCACAACGTGGAGCTGCCGCTGATCTATGCCGGCATCGCGGCGGAGGAACGCATCGAGCGGGCCAAGGAATCGCTCTGCGCAGTGGGCATGGACGAGCGCATGATGCACAAGCCGAACGAGCTCTCCGGCGGCCAGCGGCAGAGGGTGGCCATCGCGCGGGCCCTCGTGAATAAGCCGTCCATTATTCTCGCAGACGAGCCGACCGGCAACCTGGATTCGCAGACGGGAACCGAAATCATGGCCTTGTTCGACCGCTTGCACGCCGACGGGAACACGATCGTGCTGGTCACGCACGAGCACGACATCGCGGAATACGCGCATCGCGTGATCCACATCAAAGACGGCGTGATCGCGGGGGATCAGAGGAAGAGATAGTCGTCAGTCGCTAGCAGGATCAGAGACGCTCAGCTGCGAAGCTGGGCGTTTTGTTTGGGGGTAGGGCAGCAAGTCGCGGGCCGATGGTCGTAGCTGGCTTCTCATGCCGGGAGGATCCTCCTCGGAGGGGGCGTCGGCCGGCTGCTGGCCACAGGCTACGGATCGCGTGCGTAGCACCGCGCTTGTGAGAATGGTAATGGCGCGGAGAGGGCCGCCGATGGCGGCCTCTTGCTACTGGATCGAACTGGCGGCCTGCGAAAACACGTTGCTGGAGTTCGAGCCGATGAGGCGGATGGTCCCGACGACCAGCACCAAAATTACCGCCAGCATGACCGCATATTCAGCGATGTCCTGCGCCTCGTCGTCAGACCAGAGCGCTGACAGCAGTCGCATCAACAACTGCAACAGGGGGAGGGGCATAAGGCGCACCAACCTTAATTTCAGGATGACAGAATATGGCAGGCTTCTGTAACGGTGAAAAGATGACGAAAGTAATAGCACAGACAGACGGAGGTACGGAACCTGTGAGATTTCCGGCCCCAAGCTAGAATCCTGATTCCGCGGAAAACTACGAACCGGCCCAAGTCACTGATGGACCGTGGAATATATTGCAGATAAGGTGGCCGTTCTCGCGGAGGCGAATAGGACCGCTACCCTTGCCCCGGGTGCGCGTGCTTTAATCCAGCCGATTCTGTTTTCGTCGAGGCTTCCCGACAGCTCCGCCACGCAACCTGCAAAGGCATGCCTGGGCAGGAAGGGAGATAAGATGTCAGGCGAACTCTTGGTGTGGGTGTCATGAGCGAACCCGAAATCCTGGCGCGGTTTGTGGAGGGACGGGTGGTGGTCGTGGTAGGCGACATCACGGCGCAGGACGTGGATGCCATCGTGAATGCCGCCAACAGCAGCCTGCTCGGCGGAGGCGGCGTGGACGGAGCGATTCACCGGCGGGGTGGGCCGGAGATCCTGGAGGCGTGTCGCGAGATTCGACGGACGCGGTTTCCAAAGGGCCTGCCGACCGGGGAGGCGGTGTTGACGACGGGCGGGCGGCTGCCGGCGCGGCACGTGATTCACACCGTGGGTCCGGTGAAGGGGATGCACGGGGAGCGTGATGCGGAGATGCTGGCGGCCTGCTACCGGAATTCGCTGGCCCTGGCGGGGGAACAGGGGCTGCGGTCGGTGGCGTTTCCAGCGATTTCGACGGGGGCATTCGGGTATCCGCGCGAAGAGGCGGCGGCAGTGGCGTCGGAGGCGATCGAGGCGGCGCTGCGCGGGAGTGTGATCGAGGAAGTGCGGCTGGTGTTTTTTGGGGAGGGCGATGCCAGCGTGTTCGTGGGGCACCAGCGGTTCGGGAAGGCTCGGGATAGCAGCGCGATCTGAATCAATCGGGAGAGTGGATCGTCCGGTCACTGAGTACTGTTTTTATTGCACAGAGCGGTGGGAGCTGCTGGCAAAAGTTCGCGTCCCGGGGTGTCCCCGACCGATTCGCGGGCGAGGCGTCCGCGCTCCATGCACCGGGGATTGGCAGGCTGGTTGCCGTCCTGCTTGATTGACCAGCATTCCCAGGGACAGTTCGCGGCCCCTGTCTTTTCTAAGTGTAAGCTGCAGCAGTGCTTCTGCGATCGGGGCCGAGGGGCTTGCGATCGTTCCTTTTCCGTAAAAGAGGAGAACTGATATGAAATTGTGGAGGGTTCTAAGCTTCATCCTTCTCGCAGCCGTGGCTTTGCGCGCTCAGACCTTTCGCGGCACGATCCTCGGTACGGTAACAGATGCAACGGGGGCGGTGATCGCAGGTGCCAAAGTGTCGGTGCGCAATCTGGGAACAGGCCAGGAACGAAGCACGACAAGCAGCGCCGATGGCAGCTATTCCCTGCCTGAGTTGTCGATCGGGACCTACACGGTGACGATTTCGCAGACCGGCTTCCAGACCTCAGTAACCACCGACGTGGTGGTGGATGTGGCCACTGAGCGCAGGGTGGATGCGGCGCTGAAGGCGGGGCAGGTGTCACAAACGGTGGAAGTGTCGGGCGAACTGCTGCCCCAGGTGGAGACGACCTCGGCGGAGCTGGGAGGAACATTGACCGCCGAGAACGTGGAGAGCCTGCCGGTGAATGGGCGGGACTACACCAAGCTGATCTATCTCAATCCTGGGGTCGCCGGTTCTCCGGATCAGATCTCGGACTCGCCCGGCTCCTATGGAACGTTCTCCATGAACGGGTCGCGGGGAAGGTCGAACAACTTCCTTCTGGACGGCACGGACATGAACGACGGGTACCGCAATGACCCGGCCATCAACGAGGCAGGCGTGTTCGGCGATCCAGCTACGATTCTTCCCATCGATGCGGTAGCCGAGTTGCGCGTGTTGTCGAACTATGAAGCGGAGTACGGCCGGAACTCGGGCGCGGTGGTGAACATCGTGACCAAGAGTGGCACGAATCAGTGGCACGGCTCAGTATTGGAATTCTGGCGCGACGGCAGCCTCGGAGCCAGAAACTATTTCAACAACGTAGGCGGAAAGAATCCCTTCCATAACAACCAATTCGGGGGCTCATTCGGCGGTCCCATTGTGAAGGACAAGACCTTCTTCTATGTGAACTATGAAGGGCAGCGCGAGACCGGGGCGCAGGCGGGGACCAGTTGCGTGCCGGATCCGCGGCAGATCACTCTGGATGGCGGCGCCAGCAATTCCGTGATCGCGGCGTTATTGGCGCGAAACCCCTGGCCCGCTCCCAACATTCCCGTGGCCTACGACCCCGCCAATCCGGATTTCGAAACCGGATGTCCCGCGGGAAATAATCTGGCCACCGCGACTCACTTCAACAATCGCGTCGACAGCATGATCGCCAAGGTTGATCACAGCTTCAACGCCACGAACATGCTCACCGGGCGCTACTACTTCGGCGACAGTGATCAGAGTTTTCCCTTCGCCCAGTTGGGAGGCGGCCTGCTGCCTGGGTTCAATACCGTGACGCCGACCCGGGTGCAGTTGGTCTCGATCTCTTGGGTGCGGGTCATGAATGTCAGCCAGGTGAACGAGGCCCGCCTGGGATGGAACCGCTTTGCCGAGGGCTTCTTTCCCGAAGACAGCAATTTCAATCCCAATTCCATCGGCCTGAACACAGGCGTGAGCTCCTATGACTATGGCTTGCCCGCCATTACCATGGGGAGTTTCTCGCAGATCGGGGCCACCTCGTCCGTGCCACGCAATCGCGTGGACACGAACTGGCACTTTGTCGACAACTACTCGTGGAAGACGGGGCGTCACGACGTGAAGATGGGGTACGAGTTCCGGCGCACCAGCATTCTGCACGTGATCGATCACAATTTCCGCGGCACGCTAGACTTCGCCGATCTGACTTCGTTTCTGCAGGGGATTCCGGACGACGGGGGGCAGATCACCGGCTACACCCGCCGGCACATGGCGGAGAACAACCACGGCTTTTATCTGCAAGACAGCTTTCGCTGGACACCCAGACTCACCCTGAACTTCGGCATGCGCTGGGATTACTTCGGCGTGGTGCACGAAAAGAACAATCTGCTCTACAGTTTTGATCCTGCCAATGGCGGCTCCCTGGTTCAGATCGGAAGCAGCGGGGGACGATCGAATCTTTACGATCCCGACTACAACAACTTTGCGCCGCGCGTCTCGTTTGCCTACGACCTGACGGGGAAGGCCAAGACCGTGATTCGCGGAGGCTGGGGCTTGTTCTACGACGCCTTTTCGCAGGACATTTTCCTCGGCCATCTGCCCTGGAACTGCGTTTTCTGTCCGGGTCCTGCCTATCCCGGGTCCAGCCTGCTATTCGGGTCGGCTACCCAAGCGCCCCTCAATGCCAACACTCCCGTCTACAGCGGCTTCGGCCCCAACGGCGACTTCTTCGCTGCCGACCCCGGTTTGCGCACGCCCTACGTCCAGAATTTCAACCTGAACCTGCAGCAGCAGATTGTCCCCAAGGCGGTTTTGCAGATCGGCTACGTGGGAAGCAAAGGGACGAAGCTGTTTCAGTTCTACGACATCAATCAGCCCAACGCGGCGCAGATTACGGCTGCGGATCTGGCCTGTGTGCCGGACATTCCAAACAAAGTGTATTGTCCGACAGGTTATGGGGTGCCGCGTAACTACTCGAATTTTTTCTATCTTGACCAGGAGAAGTCTTCCGCCAACTCCGTCTACCACGCGCTGCAAGCCAGCCTGCGGGTGAATGGTTGGCATGGCCTGACGACGCAGGCGAACTTTGTCTGGTCGCACTCGATTGACACCGCCAGCGACCTTGAGGACTTCCTTCCCAACCAGGCGCAACCACAGAACAGCACCCTGCCGGGGGCGGAGCGTGGAAACTCCAGCTTCGACATCCGGCGCCGCTTCACCTGGAACTTCGCCTACCAAATTCCGGCCTTCAACGACAATCACAAGAAGTTGACCGGCGGCTGGGGCCTGGACGGGATACTGAACCTGCAGGATGGCCAGCCCTGGCAGCTCAACTACGAATTTCAAGGCGACTACTCGGGAGCGGGCGAAGGGTTCGATCGGCCCGACATTATCGGAACGCCACACTACAACCCGAGCAATCCCGCGCAATATCTGGACCTGTCAACCTTTGCAGCGCCGTGTACCTGGGGGAATCCAGCGAACGATGGCAGCTCAGATGAGAGCAATTGCATCGTGGGCACACGCCACTTCGGGACCCTGCGCCGCAATTCGCTGCGTGGTCCGAGCTTTAAGGAACTCAACTTCGGGATCTTCAAGAACACTCCGCTCAGCGAGCGGTTGTCCCTGCAGCTACGGGCCGATTTCTTCAATCTGTTCAATCATCCCAACTTCTGTAATCCGTCCATGCCGGCGTTCATCGCCAACATTGGCGCGCCGAATGCAGCGAACGGGACCTACATTGATCCGCTCAACAACAATGCGCACTCGTTCTACCCCATTACCGCCACGGGCGACGTAGGCATCGGCAATCCGTTCCTGGGAGGTGGAGGGCCGCGCGGGATTCAGTTCGCGGCCAAGCTGACGTTCTGATACGGGAAACCGCGTCATGCGGGAAAAACAAGCGCGACCCCGTTCGGCTGTAGCTGGCAAACCTAGATGAAGAGGTTGCGAAAGGAAGTCGGCGGTGGCAGTGTGAGCGGCGGGTGAGACCACCGCGGGACCGCCGATCCGCGGCCTGACGTAGAGTCGGGGGTTGGCCGGGCGAGCACGCCTTGTCCATTGTCGGAAGGGATGCTGCCCGGCGACACTCGTGACCCGCGGCTCTGATGTTTTACATGCCGGCCTTGGCGTCACTTTCAACCACTAGGTTGTTCTGTACGCTGAAGGCGCCGGCGAGGCTGCTGGCGCGCATGCCGGCCGTCTGTTTCTCCATTGAGTTCTGCACCGTGCCGTAGAGGCTGAGGTGCCCGTTGTCCACGATGATGCGGATCGGGCGCGCCGGGTCAGTGGCGTACCGGCTCAAGACCGAGTCACCGTAGATGACACGCATGGCCTGGCGTCGCAGCTGGTCGTCAAAGATGGATGCGGGCGACACCTGGACCTTGCTGATCACGTCCTTGACGCCAGCCGTACGCCGCACGATGGCCAGGGCGGAATCGCGGCCCCAGTCGTTATAGCTCTGGCCGCCGAGGATGACGACGCCGTCCTTCACGGCGAGTGTGAAATGGTTAAACGGGCAGTCGAAGTATGCCATACGGTCATAGTAAATCTTGCGCGAGAGTTCGCTCTCCAGCTGGGCGTCAGAGATGGCCGGTCCGGAAATCGCGACTAGGTTGCGCACGCCCGAGACGTTCTTCAGCCTGCCAATGTCCTTGGCAACGTCGAGCTTGTCCTGGTAGAGGCCGACGGAGCCGGTCAGGGTCACAATGCCGTCCTCGACCGCGGAGTGTACGGAATGATACTTGGGCTTCTCGGCGAGCTTCTGCCTGACGCTGATGACAATGGTGTCATCGAAGTGCGCCGCGGGAGCGCTCTGAGCCGCCAGACTCAGGCGGAGCAGGACGACCAGAGACAATGACGCTAAAATGCCGCTGCTTACGCGAGAAAGAAACCGCACCCCATCGCAGAGCGTACACAGGTTGCACGCCAGTTCCGGGACGGCGCGACGAGCAGCGCCGGGCTCCCGGCCAGGACAGGGCGTATACCGGGCCGATGCGTATCGACGTGCGCGGTGCGAAGGTCACGCGCGAGGGGAAGACGGTGTATTTGTCGGTGCCTGAGTTCACTGGCTGCGTCACTCGCCGAGCACGCCGGGATCACCCTCTCTCGCGGCGAGATTCTGCGCGCGGTGGGGCTACCACGCCGGGACGTTTCCCCGCATGGTGGAAGTGCAGCTGGCGGGGCTGCGGCGGAACCTGGAGAGGGATTCTAAGCGCCCGGACTTGATCCTGACTGTGTCCGGCATCGGCTACAAGCTCTCGGGACGAGTAGAACTTGGGGCGGGACCGTTGTTCCCCGGAGATACGGGCACTCCAAGGTTGCGACCTCATGGGCATTCCGCCGAACTTGTGTATCCATCGTCCAGATAATGATTGGCCTATAAGTTTCTGCTCGAGCCTTGCTTCCTCGGTTGGGGAAGCTTCTTAGTTAACATCAGTGCCGACGGTGCGTTGCCGTTGCACCAACTCACCATGGAACCCGGGTCACGCATCGGGACCGCTCACTCCTCTTAACACTAGTAGTTTTGACAGGTTCCCGTGCCTGCAAGTCGTTGGTATCCTGTTGCTGCCCTTTAAAGTCATGAGAGGGTTCCAGCACCACCAGGGGCCTAGGTCGCTCGGGGAGCAATGCAATGACAAAGCGGGAGGCTAGCGTTGCAGAGATGGAACATCCTGACCGTGGTGGTGGCGCTGGGGTTGGCGGTTCCGGCGGTCGCGCAATCCCAGCTGGTCCGCAAGACAGAGCTTACCGCAACCCAACCCGCGAGCCTCGACACAACCATGGTGGATTTGCCACGGGTGCGGTTCGACGCGGCGCTGACTACGAGCACGGCGATTGCTGGTGAGCAGGCGGGCTGCTGGACGCAGGATTGTGTAACGTTCGATTTGGCGGACAACGCAAATCAGAAGCAGGTGTGCCTGGCCCTCTCGACTTCTTCCCCAATGCCATCAAGGGATGTGCCCGAACCGGAGCGGGAGAACCTCGCGGCAAAACTACCGGACGCCCCAGAGGCAAATGGTTACGACTCGAGTAGCAAGCTGGAAGACTCGCTCGCGGTGACGCCGGTGCGGTCGGCGGTGGTGCCGCACGAAGCCGGCGAAGAGCGGGTGCAATGGGCGCCCCTGCTGAAAGGGTCGCTCCGTTACGTGGCGGTGATGCACGGCTTCCGGCTGGCCACCGAACCGGGCACGCGGGAGGGGCTGCATAACAGCGTGGTCGGGGGATATTTCAAGGCCTTGGGCGCCTTGCACGGGTGGTCGGATGGAGACACATACTATGAAAACTATCTCGGCCATCCAATCCAAGGCTCGGTTTCCGCGTATTTGTGGATCCACAACGACAAGGAGCGCTTCCGGAACATTGAGTTCGGCATGAGCCGGGACTACTGGATGAGCCGGCTGCGGGCGTACGCGTTTGCCTGGGCCTTCAGCGAGCAGTTCGAGATCGGGCCGATCAGTGAGGCATCAATCGGACAGATCCAGAGATATTGCTGCCAATATGGGTTCGTGGATCACGTGATCACCCCGAACGGGGGGATGGTCTGGGTTCTGGGAGAAGACATTCTGGACAAGTACTTAATTCGCAGGATCGAGGACCACACGGACAACGCATTCCTTCGGGCGGCGGCGCGGACGTGGCTGGATCCGGTGCAGGGCATGGCCAACCTGATGAACATGGAATGGCCATGGTACCGGGAGAACCGCGGTCCCTTACGGGAGTATCACGGAGAACTTTACCCACGACCCTCGGAACCAAAACAGACAGAGTTTCCTTTGGTGCCGAAGTTTGAAATCGCGGCCGCCGTGCCCGAACTGATGCGCTTCGGAAATCTTTCCTGCGAGGGTGGCGGCGGAGTTGCCGGCTTTCGGATGAGCGAGAGCTGGCAGTGGTCTGTGGAGGTCAGTGGTTGCACTCTGGGCAATAGCTTGCCGACCTATTGGAGCGGCGACCAGCTGAGCTGGACGACGGGCCCGCAGTGGATCCGGCACACGCAGAGCCGCTTGAGTCCGCATGCGCATTTCCGGGTGGGCGGACAGAAGATCACCGAGAAACAGGTGGATCCCCAGGTGTTGAGCTGGGTTGGGGGACCGCCGCCGATGACGGACGGAGAGAACAGCGAAGGGCAACGGCATTGGGAAATGACGGGTTTCTCAATGTCCATGGGCGGAGGACTGGATGTACGGCTGAATGCCGGGCTGGCGTGGCGGTTCGCGAATTTCGATTATGTGCGATCGTGGCTGGGGCAACTGAACGGAGTGAATTTTGACCGGGGATTCCGGTTTACGACGGGCGTGGTGTTGCGGATTGGAACGTGGTGAAAAAGGCAGGGCAGCGGATTTCAGGTTCGCCGGACTTCGGGTTTCAAATTCGACACCGGTGGCTCTGGGTGGAGCGTTTCCTCTTCAATATGCGACCCGGCGGTTAGTCCTTGGCATTTCCACCGTAAAAGCAGCACCCGGCCATAAGCCGGGTGGCGGTGAGGGGTTGGATAACTCCGGTTTGAGGCGCGTCTACGGCTAGAGGGCCCCGCGCAGGCTGAGCACGATGACGCCGCAGCCGACGGTGTAGTAGATCGCGACCATTGTCCAGGCGATGACCTTTTCCAGCATGACCACCTCCAGGGGAGGAATTCGTGTCGGTGGAGGTCCCACCCTCAGCGGGCGGAGCCTGCATCGTTCGCGGCTTCTATTGCACCTCGAATTGTGCAGGGCCGCAATGGCACGGAGGTACCGTTACGGAGGGTCCGGAGGGACAAGGGCGGATCGAGCCAAGGGACAGGTGGGCCAAAGGGCCTTTGGCCTCAACCGCTTCGGAACGCATCCGCAGCACACGCAGGGGGCAGCCCAGAAGGTGCGGAGAAAAGCCTAAAAAGACACTGGGGCACAGGCAGGAAATCCTACGTTGTCGGTCGTTAGTCGGCGATTTCGCAGGACCACCTTCACGCCCAATTCCGGAAAAACAGCGATTGCCGGGCGACCGGTTTGGTGCGCGTGGTCAAGGCGGCCATCTGCTGCTCGGTCAAAGGGACGAAGTCGCGCGCCAACTGGACGTTCTCTTCGAGCTGAGCCACCGTGTCGCAGCCGATAATTACCGTGCTCACAGGCAACGAAAGCGTGAAATAGAGCGCCTCCTTCATGTTCAGGACACCAGGCTGGGGAGCGGGTTCGCCCCATGCCGAGTCCTTGCTCTGGCCAGGATGCCAGGAAGTGAGGATGCGGCCGCGTGCGGGAATTTTCATGCCGATGATGCCCATTTTATTGTCCACCGCCATGGGCAGCAGTTGCTCCTTGAAGCTACGGTGATGCGGGTCGGCGGCGTTCAGCGCCATGAGAATCTGATCGAAGGCGAAGCGGCGTAGACATTCCATCAGGACCCCGGGATCGGAGTGGCCGGTGACGCCCAGGAAGCGGACCATTTTCTGATCACGAGCCTGCACCAGTGCCTCGATGGCCCCGCCCTTCCCGAAAATCTGCTCCACCTCAGCCTTCTCATCGATATGGTGCAGTTGCCAGGCATCGAGGTGATCGGTGTTGAGCAGCTTGAGAGATTCCTCGAGCAGGCGCAGCGAGCCGTCGCGGGTGCGGTCATCGGTCTTACTCGCGAGATACACCTGGCTGCGGCGGCGCTTCATGACTTCGCCGATGTAGCGCTGGCTCCAGCGCTGCTTTCCACCGTAAAGGGCCGCCGTATCGATGTAGTTGACCCCGAGATCGATGGCGCGCTCGACGATAGGCACGGCGACGGCTTCGTTATCGGGTTGCTCGATGGCGGCTTGTCCGCCAAGACTGAAGATGGCGACACGGTGGCCGGTGCGGCCCAGATTGCGCGTGGGCATGGCATCGGCGGTGGCGGGGTCAAACGGCAAGGATGGCAGGGCCTGAGCGGTGTCTCGGAACAGGCCGCCGGCGACCACACTGGCCGTGACGGTTCCGGCTGACTTCATGAAATTGCGGCGGGAGGCGGCTGCCTTGCCCCGGGAGCGATCCATGATGGCACCTCGATGCGGGTTATGGTAGTCCCGGGCGGAGGGACGAGGCAAGGACAGGGGGGGAGGTCAGCGTCCGGGCCACGATGCGGCCAACGTCGGTGAGCAAAACAGCTGCGGAAGCTCGATTCTAGCGCGCGGCATTTTCGCCTGGAACGTCCGCTGCGCGATCAGGCAAGTCAGCAGCAAAGAAATTGTGATCGTAGAGATTGCGGTACATGCGGCCGGCAATTTCTGCGGCCTTGGGGCCATAAGTGGGACGGCCTCCCTGGAGGAAGACGACGGTCACGATGCGACCGGCGTTGCTGTTGGCATAAGAGGCGAACCACCCGAAACGGGTACCGGCACGCGAGCAGGTTCCGGTTTTGCCCAGGATCTGCTCCTCGTCGAAGTTATAGCGGACACTGCGGGCGGTGCCGTATTGAACCGCTCCGGCCATGCCGTCGGAGATTTCCGGGATCAGCGGCGCAATGTCGAGACGGCGTTTCACACGCGGTTGAAAGCTGGCGACATCGTCTGAGGTCAGCGGATGTTGCAAGTAGTAGAGCGTGCCGCCGTTGGCGATAGCTGAGACCAGAGCGCCCAGCTGCAAGGGTGTCATGGATACGCCTTCACCGAAGGAGCACATTTTGCCCACGCCACCCAGCTTGGCGGGAATTTCTTCATCGGGGTAAATGCCCGGCTGTTCGCTCGGGATGTTGAAGCCGGCCAGTTCGCCGAGGCCGAACTGGTGGGCGTAGAAGCTCACCTTGTCGAAGCCCAGCTTGCGTCCTAGCGCTTCGAAGTAGGCATTGTTCGAGCGCGCCAGAGCGTCAGTCAGATTCATGCGGCTGCGACGGCCAAGGGTGATTTCTGTGTCCTTGTCGATGAGACCCTCGCTCAGCGCAGCCAGCGCCACCGACAGCTTGATGGTGGAGCAGGGCTGGGCGCCGCTGGAGAGCGCGAGCTTCTGGTTGACCATGGCCAGGATGCGGCCGCTGGTGGGTTCAATCGCAACCACAGTGCCGTTCATGTTGCCGAGCGCGTCAACCGCGGCCTGGCGGACTACCGGGTCCTCGCCCACGGCGTTGTCGCCATCGGTAAGGTCCCCGGAGTACGAACTGGTATAGAAACGCTCGTAGTAACGATGACGGTGACGGGAACGGCTGACGGTGCGCAGCTGCGCGGAGGAGGTGGAGCGGCTATGGGCGAGATGCTTCATGCGCCTGCGCGCGTGCTGGCTCTCACTCACTTTTTGGGATTTCGCCTTGCCGGTCAGGGACTGGGGATTAATGGTCGCGCAGACAGCTGCGACCGCCCAAACCGTAAAACTCGCCAGCAAGAGGTACCGCAGGACCTTCCTGAGCATTGTCGGGTACTCGTTTTCAAAAGATCTACGGATGTTCTCTCATGCAAGAAGCGTGCCAGGCCCGACCTGCACTCTTCGGGGCATCTGCCAACTTTGCGATAGTAAGGAACTTAAGGTTTCGACGCAACCAAAAATTACGGATCCGCTAAATCGATGGGACGTGTCCTAAGTTCATTGGTTAGATGTGCTTAACGGGTAACGGGAAGCTTGGAGGGAGTACGGGTACAGATTACTCCTGCGTTACCCGGAAAGAGGAAATCTCTTGCACAGTTGAGAAATCTCGAGGGCTGAGGAAGTGACGAAAGGCGCAAAACTATTGACTGGATTGGGCATAGTTCGCATATGGGCTTGGGGCGGGGCTCAGCGGGCAAGCCATGGCCAAGGGCTCCAAGAACAGTCTTGAACGGTGCAAAAGGCCCTGCCTGGAGGGTTCGGACGGTTCCATTACGATCTTTCGGGGACAGCTGATGCCCACGGCCCGCACCGCAGCCAACCGGCGTACATTCCTATTGGGCATCGACAACTTTTTCCCGGCTCTGGTTGTAGGTGCCGAACTTCTTCGCCACCGGTTTCAGCGTGGGGTAGAACTGGACGAAGGTGTGCTCGACGGCAGCGTGATCGTTGTGGCACTGCCAGCAGGCGCTTTTGGGATTGGCTTGAGCGGAGCTACCCTCTTCGCCAAAGTTGAAGTAGGCCCACTTGTCGGGGAAGCGGGCTTCATCCTTCACCTCCACGCCCATGCCCATCGATTCGACCTGGTAGTTTCCCTGCCTGTTGATGGAGCCGCGGCTCTCAGCGCCACGCTCTTCCACGACGAAAATGCTCTTGTCGGGCCATTTGCCGGTGGCAAGGAAGGCGTGATATTGCGCCTGGGGGATGAAGACGTTGGTGAACATGTGGTGATCGCCAGCCATGGGACTGTAATTCATATCGAAACCGGCAGAGAGAAAGATCCATTCCCGATAATTCTCGGGGCGCAGAAGTTGGTTATCCTTAGCGTACTGCGGAGCGTCACCGGAACCCGCGGACAGCAGCGTGACGGCCAGAAGGACAACTGTGGCGAGCAACCAGATGTGCTTCACGGGGTCTCCTCTTGTTTTCCAGACAAACTGGGGTTCGGCCTGGGATCGCACGCTTCCCGGTTGGACGGATGGAAGAGAGATAGGTAACGAACGCGACGAGCGGTGAGCTCGGAGTCGAGGGTGCGACGCACTCGGGAGAGCCGGCGCGACGCCGCCGTCTTTCCCGGGTGAACGCACCCCCGCTGCACACCACGCGGGCAGGAATGTCTGCCCCGAAATAAGTGTCCAGGCCAGGCTACATGATCTCACCTCGCTTGCGCAGGAAGGCGGGAACATCGAGATCGTCGCGCTCGAAGTTGGCCACCATGCTGTTGTGCATGGGGTCGAGCGGGATGGTGTCGAGCGGGATGGGCGGTTCGGCGGTGGCCGCGACTTCCATTCCCGTGGCTGCAGAGCCGGGCTCGGAGGCTATGATTCGATCCGACGTCATCCGCTCGTTGGACATGATGCGATCGGGGGCCACCATCCGCTCCGGGGCCATGACGCGTTGGGGTGCCGGCTCGGGTTCGGGCTCGGAATCGGGTTCGAAGGTGGGCGCCGGAACCGGTTCGGCATCGGGGAACTCCATTCGCCGACTGTGGGTGGCGGCAAAGGAGGCGCGCATCTCCTGGCGCTCGCGGTTGCGGGGAAGCTCGCGGAAGCCGGTGGCGATGACGGTGATCTTGATGCTGTCTTTCATCTTTTCATCGAGCACGGCGCCGAAGATGATGTTGGCATCTTCGTGAGCGGCGCCCTGGATGATGGTGCAGGCCTGCTGCACCTCCGCCAGCTTGAGAGCGCCGGAGCCGGTGATGTTGATCAGGATCCCGCGAGCGCCGTCGATGGCGCCGGCTTCGAGCAGGGGGCTGGCGATGGCGCGCTGGGCGGCTTCGATGGTGCGGCGGGGGCCGCTGGCGCTGGCGGTGCCCATGACGGCATAGCCCATGCCCGCCATGGTGGTCTTCACATCCGCGAAGTCACGGTTGATGATCCCCGGGATGGTGATGATGTCGGAGATGCCCTGCACGCCCTGGCGGAGGATGTCATCCGCGATGCGGAAGGACTCGAAGAAGCCGGCGTTTTCAGCGACCGCGAGCAGCTTCTCGTTGGGGATGACGATGACAGTATCCACCGACTCCATCAGTTCAGCGATGCCGCGTTCGGCCTGCATCATGCGGCGCTTGCCCTCGAAGGCAAAGGGCTTGGTCACCACGGCGACGGTGAGGGCGCCCATCTCGCAGGCCAGCGAGGCAATGATGGGAGCGGCCCCGGTGCCGGTACCGCCGCCGAGGCCGGTGGTCACGAAAACCATGTCGGCGCCTTCAAGACTTTCGATGATTTTGTCGGAGTCTTCGAGCGCGGCCTTGCGCCCGACTTCCGGGTTGGCGCCCGCGCCCAGGCCGTTGGTGAGCTTCACCCCAAGCTGGATCTTGATGGGGGCGCGCGACATGCGTAGAGCCTGCAGGTCGGTGTTGGCCGTGACGAACTCGATGCCTTCGACGCCGGCGTCAATCATGCGGTTAACGGCGTTGCCGCCGCCTCCCCCGACACCGATGACCTTGATCTTGGCGTCGTTGCGGGGTTCTTCGTTGAAGCTGATGCGAATGCCGGTCTCGTCCTTTTTCATATGCACCGCCGTAGTTGAGTTGGTGTTACGCAGACGAAGCAGCTTGGAAACTGGGAGTCAGGAATCAGGAATCGGGAGTCAGGCAAAGCCAAACACCGCCGCGGATAGGACGGCGGGGTTCTCAAACTCCGCTGCTGACTCTTCCTGACCTCCCAACCCTGACTCATCTCGTGCACAACGAACTCCTCACTCCCGACTCCTGTTCTCACGCGCCCTTGCCCACGAACATGGCCTTGAGGCGCGAGCTCCAGCGCCGGTCCTGGATGCCCCGCGCCATCCGGGCGCGGTGGCCGTAATAGACAATGCCCAGCGCCGTGGCGAACTCGGGCTCGGCCAGCTGCGCGGGCATCTTCGCCAGGGGAACCGGCCAGGAGAGTCGCACCGGCTTGCGCAGCACGGACTCGGCGATTTCCAGCAGGCCCGGGAGGCGTGAACCGCCGCCGCTGAGCACCACTCCGGCGAGGCAGAGATCATACATGCCACTCTGGCGCAGCGTGTCGCGCAGCATTTCGCAGAGTTCGCGGGCCCGCGGTTCGAGGATCTCGCCGAGCAGGCGCTGGCGCAGCAGGCGTGAGGGACGGTCTCCGACTGAGGGCACTTCGACTTCGTTGCCTTCGGGGATCAGCGTGACGCTGGCGCTGCCGTAAAGCTTCTTGAGTTTCTCGGCTTCGCTGACCAGGGTGCAGAGGCCGACGGAAAGATCGCTGGTGAAATGATCGCCTCCGACGGGGAGGGCACCGGTGCAGGCTACAGCGCCCTGACAGAAGACGACGATCTCGGTCGAGCCGGCGCCGATGTCAGCGAGGCAGACGCCTAGTTCTCGTTCGTCGCAGCGAAGGGCGGCTTCAGCAGCGGCGAGCGGTTCGAAAACCGTGTCATCCACGTGCACTCCGGCGCGATTCACGGCGGTGATGATGTTCTGCGTGGCGCTGGAGGCGGAGGTGACCATGTGAACCCGGACTTCGAGGCGGGTGGCCATCATACCCAACGGATCGTGCACGCCGGGCTGCGCGTCGAGGATGAACTCCTGCGGCAGCAAGTGGAGAATTTCGCGATCGGCGGGCAAAGGGATGGAACGCGCCTTGTCGACGGCCTGGCGGATTTCCTCGCGCGCGATCTCGCGGGGACGTGCGCCGAAGGTGATGCCGCCGTGCGTGTTGAGCCCACGCACGTGCGATCCGGCGACGCCGATGAGAGCGTGCTCGATGGGCGCGCCCGCGCTATCTTCGGCACCCTCGACGGCGTGCTGGATAGACGACGCGGCTTTGTCCAGATCCACGATGACGCCTTTGCGCGAGCCCCGCGACTCGGCGACGCCATGGCCGCGATAGCGCAGGCCGTTCTCACTAACCTCCGCCACCAGAGCGCAGGTCTTGGAGCTGCCTACATCGATGGCCGTAAGTAAGTTCCTCCCTTGGTGTCCCATGCCTATGGATGATCCTGGTCCTTATAAGTGCCCGGAATAGCCGGGCTCGGTTTTTTCGTGCCGGTGGGCGCCGAGAGATGCGTGACCGCGGCTGTGGTGCTGGCGCTTCGAGGGAGACGGGAGCCCGTCGCTGCACGGGCAGATTTTGGAACCGCGGACGCGTTTCCTGCGGGCCTGTGCTTTGCGGAGTAGGCGCGTCTGCTGGTCCCGTGCTTGCGTGGCGCCGGCTGGAGAGCTGGTCTGGATTCAACCGGGGCCGGCAGCTTGTTCCCCAGCGCGGGCCTGGCCGGGATCACGTGGACCAAGGCAGCGGGCTTAACCCCCGCAGCCACGGCGGCACGGGCGGCCGCGGGCGAAAGCTGCGGCAGGCGCGCCACGCCCTCCAGATCGGGATTGACGATGATCTGATGGTCGTAGCGCAGGTTTACCGATTCCAGCCTGTCGAACTGCTGTCGCCAGGCCTGGACATGGGCGATGTAGATCTTGTAGCGGCTCAGGAAATCGGAAGCGCCGAGATGCACGAGCACGGCGCCCGTGGGATCGTTGGTGACGATCTTCACGTCGTCGGGATCGCCCAGGTCGACTTCGCTGACATCCTCGGAGTAGTGGCCACCGCCGGAATTAAGCTCGCGGATAAGTTGGTTGTAAGTCTTCATGCGCTCGACACGGGTAGAAGGCGGTTCGCCCGGGTTGAGGCCGAGTACGACGGGGAAGGAATATTTTTGTTTCGCGGGAAGTTCCATGAGCGTGCCGGCGGCGTCGGTGAGGAGAATGCGGGAGCCGACCCGGGCGAACGCAACCGGTACGCGCTCGTGAATTTCAAGACGCAGCCGGTGAGGAACGAAACGCATGACGCTGGCGGTGTCGACCCAGGGAATCTTTTCGAGCTGAGCCTGGCGCTCGGCCAGCGGGATGAAAAAGATGTTGCGGCCGATATCACCACCCATGACCTCCAGGATCTGCGCGCGGGTCACCTTCTCCGCACCGGCGATCTCGATGTCGTCGCTGGATTCGATGCGGAACCGCCAGCTGTGCTCGATATAACGATAGACGGACGCGGAGGCGAGGCCTGCCGTGCCGAGGATGAGAGCGGCGATCGCAGTCCACGCCAGACCGCGCAACGCTCTCTTGGGAAGTGGGGCACGGCGTGCGGAGACGCGCTTCTGCCCACGTAGGAACGGCGACTCCTGCTCCACATCGAGGTCAAGCAGGCGCGCGTCGTCGAACTCTTCACGCTGGGGCTCGCCCGGAGGCGGGTACAGTTCTTCCTGCAAGATGGTGGGACGGCTTTTCCGCGCCATCAGTTCAGGACAGTTGTCGGGCGAATCGCTGAGCGGGAATACTATAACGGCTTTTGCGCGGAGCGGATAGACAAAATATTGGTTCGGGTCGGGCAGATCTTGGGTATCCCCTGGTAGAAGGCGGCTGCCAGCATCGAGCCGCGAGCCCTGAGCGGACTGCCGACTGAGATCCGCACTGCGAGGCCAGGGGCCCGGGGCCGGAGGTCAAGAAACGCAGAATCGTTCGTGCGCTCGGGACGTATGTAGCCGCAATCAATTCTGGGGCGGAGGTCTGGCCAGCCTGGCATGACTGCTCCCTGCAGGCAGCCCCCGAATAATCGGCCCTTCTTTTTTCTCGCCCTGCCAGTTTTTCTCCCGGGTGAGGGTGGCGGGCACTAAATCAAGCCGTCGGAATCTGGATCCGACATCTCGACCCTTACGGGTGGAACCAACACTGCAGGAATTACCACGCGGGGAAGCACCACTTGAGGGACGACGACTGCTGGGACGTGCACCACGGGGATGTTGACCTCTGGCGTGATCTCGGAAATGTCAATGGAAGTCTCAGGAAAGGGGATGGGGGGCACGTCCATACTGGGTGTAGCTGGCACAACCGCAAAGTGCCGGCTGCGGGGGCAGAACCGGTTCTCTACCATCACCCGGCCGGCCTCGATCCGGCTCTGAAGCCGCTCCAACTGGGTCTGGGCGCTCGCCAACTGGGCAGCGGACAGCCGCTGTTCCGCCCCGGCCAATTCCTCCTGGGCGTGCTCGATGCGGTTACAGTCCAACCGGGCTTCCATCCGCAGCAGGTAGGCTTGGGTGCGGTTCAGAATCGGGGAGTCGTGACCCAACACGACGTCGGCCGCTTCGACCAGACGAGAACCCTTCTCCACGTACCGAGCCGCGACCGCCGCAGACCTATCCGAAAACTGGTGCACCCAATCGAACTGGCCGTCCTGATAGGCGTTGGTGAGACCCAGGGCGAGGACTCCGGCGGCCACCCAATACCATGCTCTGTCGGAGGTCATAAGGCTGCTCCTTGCGCTTGATGTGGCTTAGACGACGGGCCCAACAGTTTGTTAGCTGTCCTCAGATACGCAGCCGTTGCTTTCTGGAAAAGCAGGCTGTGGAAAAGCAGGCTGTCTCGAAATGAGACCGGAAGAGCGTTCTCAATCCCGTTCAGCCCTGTCCCTGGGATCTGGCGAGGGAGTAGTCAGACTCCTGGAAATGTTCGTGCCCGCCATAAGGGTCTTGCCGTCGGGACTTGCCTCCGGGCTTGAGGCGTGATTTTCACTGCGAAGGTTCCACTGGCCTCAGTCGGGGAGGTTCCCTTCGGACCACTCGGGAATCCAGGTTTCTGAGGGTCCTCAGGTGGGCGACACCACCTGGTCGCGCGACTGGAGTTTCTCCAGCAGTGCGGGGCCCAGTTGGCTCACGTTGCCGGCGCCCAGCGTGAGGATCATGTCGCCCGCGCTGGCCCGGGCCGCTGCATTTTCCACCGCTTCGGTGAAGGAGGCTGCGTAGCGTACGTCTCCCGCGCCTTCTCCTGCTGCTTCGAGGCGCGCTTCGCGGATTCGGGCTGCCAGGGCTTCGCCGGTGATGCCCGTGATGGGAATTTCGCTGGCGGGGTAAATGTTGAGGACCGAGAGCGAGTCGGCGTCGGCAAAGGCGGTAGCGAATTCGTCCATTAGGGCACGGGTGCGGGTAAAGCGGTGCGGCTGGAAGATTACGTGAATGTGCCGGAAGCCACACTGGCGGGCGGCGGAGAGTGTCGCCTTGATCTCGGTGGGATGGTGTCCGTAGTCGTCGATGACGCTGACGCCTGCGGCCCGGCCGCGCAACTGGAAGCGGCGGTCGACTCCCCGGAACGCCTCGAGCGCGGCGCGGACGCTGTCCGCGGGAAGATCGAGGCCGATGCCGACTGCGACAGCAGCTGTGGCGTTTAGGATGTTATGCGCCCCGGGGACGCGCAAGGTGAATTCTCCCAGATCTTTGTCCCGGTAGCTGACCCGGAAGCGGGTAAGGGGACGGTGATCGGCGGTTGCCCCACCCAAGCTTGGCCGGGGTGGGTTGCGAGGTTCGAGCGGACTCTTGATCAGGAAATCCGAGCCCCGGCGTGTCCCGTAGGTCACGACGCGGCGCCGGACCTGAGGCAGAAGGTTGCGCAGGATCGGATCATCGTTGCAGGCCACGATCATCCCGTAGAAGGGCACGCGGTCCATAAAGCCCAGGAAGGTCTGCTTGACGTCGCGCATGTTGCGGTAACAGTCCATGTGCTCGCGGTCGATGTTCGTGACAACCGAGAGAATAGGGGACAATTTGAGGAAAGAGCGGTCGCTTTCGTCGGCTTCCGCGACCAGGTACTGCGACTTGCCGAGGCGTGCGTTCGAGCCCATAGCGTCGACGCGGCCCCCGACGACCACCGTGGGATCGAGTCCACCACCGGCGAGTACCGCCGCCACCATCGAGGTCGTCGTGGTCTTGCCGTGCATGCCGGCGATGGCGATGCCGTATTTGAGACGCATGAGCTCGGCCAGCATCTCGGCGCGCGGGATCACCGGAATATGCTCCTTACGGGCCTCGACGACTTCGCAATTGTCGGGGCACACCGCAGAGCTGGTCACGACGACTTCCGCGCCAGCCATGTTTTCCGCTGCGTGGCCTTCAAAGATGATCGCGCCCAGGCCGGCCAGGCGTTGGGTGACGCCCGAGCTCTTGAGGTCAGAACCGGAGATCTTGTAGCCGAGGTTGAGCAGGACTTCAGCGATACCGCTCATGCCGATGCCGCCGATACCGACGAAGTGCACGCGTTGGATCTTGGCAAACATGAAACAGCAGCATCACGGGCTATCGGGTACGCCGGCCTCAGGCCGAGGGCGCTGGACCACGCTGATCATAAAGCATAGGGATCTCCGAAGGGAGAAACCGGCCGGATGTGCCAGTCGGTTGAAATATCTTCATTCACGAACAACCCTTTCTTGAAGTCCGACCCCTGCCAGTTCCCTAACCATCTCTCCGATCTCCTCTACCGCCCGGGGATGAGCCAGCGATCGTGCTGCCGACGACATTGCTTGCAGGCGGCTTGGATCGGAAATGAGCGCAGCGACGGTGTCCACCAAATAAGCCGCTTCCAGCTTCGATTCTTCCACGACCACGGCGGCTCCCGCCCGTTCGAGCGCTCGGGCGTTGACGTTCTGGTGGTCGTCAGCTGCCTGGGGAAAGGGCACGAAAATGGCGGGCTTTCCTGCCGCGGTAATCTCGGCCACGGTGCTGGCGCCCGAGCGGCACACCAGCAAGTCGGCATGTTCGAACGCGGCGGGCATGTCGTCGATGAACTTGTGGACCTCGCCGCTGATCCCCGTCTTGGCATACGCCGCGCGCACACGTTCGAAGTCACGCTCGCCGGTCTGGTGGACGATGCGGAGTGACGACGCTCTCTCGCGCAAGCCGGGCAGGGATTCGATCATTGCTTCGTTGATTGCTCTGGCGCCCTGGCTGCCGCCGAAGACCAAAAGCGTCGGTACCGGGGCGGGCGGCCTGGGCGAGACCTGGAAGAACGCAGACCGCACGGGCACGCCGGTCACGCGGCAATTGGGAAAGTACCGGCAGGTCTCGGCAAACTGCACGGCGGCGGCCGAGACCCAACGGGCGACCAGGCGGTTGGCCAAGCCGGGCACTACGTTGGGCTCAAATGCGAGGGTGGGCGTTCCACGCCGGAGGGCGGCGATCATGGCAGGCCCGGACGCGTATCCGCCGACGCCGATCACGATGTCGGCATCGAAGTCCTGGAGCATACGAGCCGCTTCCCAGATGGAGCGGGGCAGGTCAACCAGCGTGCGCCAGCGGGTGGCGAGGCTGACGCGGTTGAGCGCACCAACTTTTACCAGCCTGAGTTCGAACCCCGCAGCCGGGACCAGGCGATTCTCGATGCCGCGAGCCGTGCCGATAAAGAGCAACTCGGCGCAGTACTGCTTTTTCAGTTGATGGGCAATGGCCAGCGCCGGGATGACATGTCCGCCCGTGCCCCCGCCTGCCAGAATCACACGCATGGAAACATTGTCAATTGTTGATGCGTGATTGTCGATGCTGAATCAGGGTTCGGGCGTAACTGGCAGTTGGCGGAGGCGCACCGCGCCCAGAATCAAAATTTCGTTGTTCGCTTGAGCCGTTGCGTGAGGGCGAAGGAAAGAGTCGGCGGCGTGCGAGTGGTGGTAAAAGGAAGGGTTAGCCCAAGTTCGTCACGACTGAGGGAGAAAGACAGCTAAGTCGTTCAGAATCAGCTCAGGCAATCGCCGAGTCTACACTACATTTTCGATTCAGTTCGAACCTCTCCGGGAGGCTGAGACCAAGTTGCTGGAGTAG
>DASPST010000085.1:0-9744 GCA_035623795.1 Terriglobales bacterium | reverse complement strand
GGCAGGAACGCTCCAGGGGGATCTGCGGCCTTAGCTGCCGAGCCAGTTGTGCACCAGATTGTACTGTGGGCGGCTTCGCAGTCGCTCTGAGTAAGTTTCTGAGTCACACAACCACCCCAACGGGGTGGCCACTGCTCCATTGTGACTAGCCTTGCGGTTGGAGGGGCAGCTCCGGGTTCAAGTGCACCGTCTTGCCGGCCACCACATAGACCTTCTCCTCAAACTGGCTGCGTCCCGCTGCACGCACTTCTATGTCGTAGCTGCCCGGTACCAGATGCAGGCTCTTCAACTGTCCTACTGTGCCCGCGTAAGCACCGTTAATATAAACCTCTGCGTCCTTCACGCTCGTATCAAACTTCAGGGTGCCTTCCGGAAGCGCGTAGCCGTAATAGCCATAGGGATACGGATAGGGCGCCCAATACGGGGCATACCATCCCCATCCAAAACGTGGCGCCACCAAGACACGGACTCCGGCGGAAGCCGCAAGAGGCGCCATCATGAGCACAGTCGTTATGCCGATTATCAGTAGCCTTTTCATAGGTCACTTCCTAAGAAATTGGATGCTCCAAGGCACGTTTTTATCGTAAAGAAGAGTAAAGTTTGGGGCGAGCCGCAATTGGGGGCATACCATGATTGGTTCGACCAATGCCTGGGTCGATTCACCTCGTTCTGCAGACAGTTTGTAGCCTTGGCCTCGACGCGGGGAGCGATGGACATCGAGCCCGGGCCTGAGAATGCGCCAGAAGTCAATTCTGTAGGAGATTCGGGGCGGCTGTCAGGCTCGTCTGCTGGTGGGCGACCGCGGAGGAGTTCGTGGCCGCTTCCATGGCACTCGGCATCCAGCAGTGGGCTGTCACCAGCTTTGTCACCACCACCGATGCCTACGCCTTAGGATGCATTGCGTTGAGACAGCCGCTAAGTGGTCGGTGACATCACACTTGATTGCAAGCGGTCACAAGCTGTGACGAATCGTGTAAACCATTGAGGTTCGTAGGACATTAGCTTACGAGCACGGGGTCGCAGCTTTGAGTGCTGCACTGCCCACCGGTACGAATGTCGCAAAAACGAGGAACTCGACGTTGGGTCGGCTCCCACCGAGCTACTACCAGACCTAGCAGCGCTAGTGAACTCCAGAAGTCTGACGAGGTAAGGGTGTCGGCTAGGCTTTAGTTTAGGTTTCGCATTTTTCGGTTCCCGTATATGTCTTTACGACCTGACTTCTATTCCAGGCCTCGATCTGCTCGCGTGCATCCTTGACCAGCTTCGCAAACCGCCGGGCCAATTCGTGAATACGCTGCGATTGTCTTCTTTGAATGGCTTCAGTTGGGATCAATTCGGTGCCAACCCCGATGGCAGTCGCTCCCGACAAAATGAAATTCGCTGCCGTTTGCTGATTCACGCCGCCGGCCGCAATCAAAGGGACCTCCGGCAAAGATGTGTGCAAAGCCTTGATGTACTTGTCACCGCCGACCGGACCACACGGAAAGACCTTGACCAAATCGGCACCAGCGCTCCAGGCAGTGATTACTTCGGTGGGCGTCAACGCACCGGGCAGGACTGCGATATTCTTTTTTGCTACGAATTCTACGATGAAGGGACTGAAAGAAGGAGCCGTAATGAAACTTGCTCCCGCGTCCATGCATAAATCTGCCGTCTTGGTATCGAGCACCGTGCCTGCCCCGACAATAACTTTGGGATCGGAGCGTACGAGATGAGCCATCAGTTCCAGGGCTCCGGGAACAGTCATCGTGATCTCCACGATTGGTATGCCACCCCGGGTGACCGCTTCGGCTGCGAAGTGCGCATCATCGCCGGACGACACCCTGATGGCGGGAAGGATGGCGATTTCTCGAATTCGGGAACAAACTTCGTCCTTTGTCATTTTTGCTCAATCCTTTGCGCTCGATTTGCGGAGCCCACAAAACGATTCTGAACACGCTTCACACCGCGTCGCTCGGGTCTGCTACCGGTAGCCGATCGTCGCTGCGGGCAAACCAGGTGTACAAGGTCGGTAACAGAATGACACTGATGAGCAAGTCAGCAACCAGGCCGCCCACGATCACGATAGCAAAGGGTCGCTGCGAATCCGAGCCAATGCCATGTGAGAGCGCGGCGGGTAAGAGCCCAAGGGTCGCGACAAGCATTGTCATCACGATCGGTCGAAGTCGTAGAACCGCGCCTTCCACGGCAGCTTCTTCAATGTCGTACCCGCGGGCCCGAAGTTGGTTGATGTATTCCACCATAATGACGCCGATTTGCACGGATACACCAAACAGGGCCAGAAAACCCACCCCTGATGACACGCTGAAGTTAGTGCCTGTAACCAAGAGCGCGAGCAGGCCGCCGATGGGTGCCATCGCTATGTTTGTCAGGATCAGAAGCGCCCATTTCACAGACTTGAACATCGTGTAGAGAATGATGTAGATCAGAAGGATCGTCAGCGGCAAGACAATCAACAAGCGTCGCTGGGAGCGTTTGGCGCTCTCATATTCGCCTGCCCAATCAATCGTGTAGCCAATGGGCAGTTTCACCGAGGCATTAACTTTCTTGATTGCTTCCCCGACCGTGCTGCCCAAGTCTCTGCCGCGCACGCTGAACTTGACGGCCACGTATCGGGAATTTGCTTCCCGATAGATTTCAGAGCCGCCGTCCCGCACCTTCACCTTCGTGAGTTGAGAGAGCGAAACCCGTTCGCCCGATGGCGCCAACAAACGAATTTTCTCGATGGCCTCTTTGCTATCCCGATATTGTGGCAAATAACGGAGCACGAGATCGTATCGCTGTTCCCCAATTAACACTTGGCTAAGGGCGTTGCCGCCAACCGCGGTCTGAATCGCGTCCTGCACGTCGGAGACATTGATTCCATAACGAGAAGCCTGATCGCGATCTACAGTGAAGTTGAGATTGGGCTGACCGATAACCCGAAATACGCCAAGATCCTCTACACCCCGAATGGGTCGCATGACGGCTACGATTTCATCGGCCTTCGTTTCGAGCGTCCTCAGATCGTCGCCATAGATTTTCACCGCGAGGGCTCCCTTCACGCCACTGACCGCTTCTTCCAGGTTGTCGGAAATCGGCTGCGAGAAGCCCCAGAGCACGCCCGGGATCTTTTCCAGTTCGCGATCCATGGCGGTAATCAGTCGCTCCTTGTCTCGATGGAACACTGGGCGCCATCTCTCCTTGGGCAGGAGATCCACAAAAAATTCCATATCGAAAAAGCCCGTGGTGTCGGTGCCGTCATCCGGGCGGCCGATCTGGTTGACAACCTGCGGGACTTCCGGAAACGAACAAAGGATTTGACGGGCCTTCTCTGCGACCCTTGCACTCTCGGTCGGTCCGGTGCTGGGAGCCAAGGTCCCGCGGACCCAGATCGCACCTTCATCTAGGTGGGGCAGGAATTCGGACCCGATCACCCCGCTGAAGGCCAGGAACGCCGAAAGCAAAAGAGCCATGATGGCACCTCCGACCGTTACCCGGCGGTGGCGGATGGCCCAGTGCACGCTCCTTCTATAGCGCACGGTCAGCAATGTCATGAGCGGGTTCTGCCATTGTGTCGCGCCGCTTCGAAACAGCAGACTGGCCAGAGCCGGCGCCACCAACATCGAGAAGATCAAAGCGCCTAGCAGGGCGAAGGCCACCGTCCATGCCATCGGCTTGAACAGTTTTCCTTCTACACGCTGCAGCGTGAAGATCGGCAGGTAGGCGGTGATGATGATGGCGATGGCATAAAAAACAGGTCGCTGTACCTCGTGCGCCGCCTTGCGAATCCGGTCCACCAGCGTCAGCGGAACTTCTTCGGGGCGGTTCAGGTGACGCACGATATTCTCCACCATCACCACCGCCCCATCCACGACCATGCCGAAGTCCAAGGCACCTAGGGAGAGAAGGTTGGCTGAAATGTGGCGCAGATCGAGGCAAATGGAAGCAAAGAGCAGCGCGAAAGGGATGGTGAGGGAAACGATGATTGCACCACGAACGTTGCCCAGAAAAATAAAGAGGATGATGACGACCAGAATCATGCCTTCCGCGAGGTTGTGGAGGACCGTGTGAGTCGTATAGTGCACCAGATCGTCGCGATCGAGATAAGGGACAATTCTTACTCCCGGAGGCAATATATGATCGTTGAGGCGGTTGACCATGGCGTGGAGGGCCTCCAGCATGGTCGCCGTATCCGCGCCTTTGCGGAGAAAGACGATGCCTTCGACCACATCGTTGTCGTCTTCAACGACTCCGTCGGTTCGGTGGTACGCTCTGCCAATCTGGCCTAAACGAATCTTGGGTCCCTGCGTGACCATGGCGACCTCTCTCATTTGCAGAGGCGTACCGTTTTGCGCTTTGATCACGATTTTCTCGATGTCCCGGATGTCGGTGACCAAACCCACGCCGCGTACGTTGATCTGTTGCGAGCCTTGTTCGATAAAACTGCCACCCACATTGGCGTTGCTGTTTGAGAGCTGTTGCTCAATTTGAGCCAGGCTCAGACCATAGGAGATCAACTTCTCCGGGTCGACACGAACCTGATATTCGCGCGTCACCCCGCCGAATGAAGAATCATCCACCACATCGGGCACCGATCGGATGTACTTGCTGATCACCCAGTCCTGCAGAGACTTCAGTTCCATTAGGTCATACGCCGGATTCATGCTCTTCAGCGTGTACCAGTAGACCGAGCCGATCGGACTGAAATCCGGACCGATTCCTCCCGCGACGCCTGGCGGTAGCGTGACCTGCGTCAGCCGCTCCAGCACCTTTTGGCGGTCCCAGTTGTTATCGGAGTTGTCGTCAAAAATGAGATTCACAACCGACAGTCCCGCCATGGAGGCAGATCGCACGTGCTGAAGGTGTGGAATGCCGTTCATCTGGATTTCGATGGGAATTGTCACCTGCTGTTCGACTTCCTCCGCGGCCCGCCCGGGCCACTGCGTAATTACCTGCACCCAGGTATTGGCGACGTCGGGATAGGCTTCGACCGGCAGGTTGTGAAATGAGATCATGCCCCAGAGGAAAAGGAGAATCGCCATGCTGAGAATGACGAAGCGATTATTTAGAGCGAAGTCGACGAGCGCGCGAATCATTGCTGCTCCGCCGAATTCTGGAATTCAAGAGCATTGCCTACGACGTGCTGGCCGGGAGCGATTCCGGAAACGACTTCCTGCATTTTGTGGGGCAGCATGTCGCCACCCACCACCTCGGTTCGTCGAAATTGATTACCTTTCATCGGCACGTAGACCCAATCGCGATCATGCAGGTGCAACACGGCAGTCGCCGGGACGGCCGCTCGATTCTCTTTTCGTCGGCCGTGGAACGTAGCCGTCACGAACATCCCAGGACGCATGAGGCCTGGATTGCGCATTTCTATCCGAACCTTAACCGTGCGAATGTTCGGGTCGAGCACCGGCCCGATGTTGCTGATGACTCCGGTGAACACCTGGTCAGGATATGCATTCAGACGAATATCGGCCTTTTCCCCGAGGCGAACGTTAAGCAGATCGTTTTCGTACACGTCGCACAGCACCCAGACATAGCTCAGATCTGCAATCGTGAAGGGATTCGGTGAAGACAGGCCGGCGACCCCCGCGGCGTTCGTAACCTGCTGATCGGTAATCACACCGGAAATAGGTGCGCGAATCTCAATCAAGCCACTGGGACGATCGAGCGATGGACTGCCCAGAACACGAAGCTTCTCGGCGGTATTGGCGACGTCCACTTTGGCTTTGTCTTCCGTATTTTGTGCGATTTGGAGGTCGTTCTGGGAGATCGCGCCCTTGTCATACAGCAGCTTCGCGCGCTCCAGTTGCGTCCGGGCTAGTTGTTCATCCGCGACCGCTTTTTGATAGTCGGAGAAGGCCCCGGAAATGTCAGCACTCTGCACCTTCAGTAACAGTTGGCCTTTCTGTACCGTGTCTCCCAGGCGCGCGTGGATCTCCACCACGCGGCCCACGGCCAATGAAATTACGGGAACGGCTCGCAAGATATCCGGATTTACCGTGCCGGTGACCCGAAGTTGTGGCGTGGCAATGTATTCCTCCACCCGAGCCAGCGTGAACCGCTCGGGATGATCCACCTGAAACAGATTGCGGTCCTCCACTCGTTCCACCTTGAGCGGGGGTGGAGCTTCGGCCTGAGGATCACTCTTACCGCCGCCGCACCCCGCACCAAACAGACAAACGGCCGAAGAGAAGGCCAGGATTCGAGAGAGCCTGCGCTTCATGGGATTACCTCACGTCCGACGGCGAGATTCAGTTGATTCGTGGCGTTCAGGTAGGATGCCACCAGGTTCAAATAATTGACCTGCACGCTTCGGTAGTCAGCCTGCGCCTGGAGAAAATCAAGAAGCGATGCCGCGCCGTGCTGAAACGAGAACGAAATTGTGTCCCTTACGCTCGACGCCTCTTGCAGGTATTGGTCCTTATAAGGTTCGAGAAGGATCACAGTGCTATGGACCGTTGCGTACGCAGAGTCGACGTCACTAAAAACCTGCGCTCGTGCTGCCGCCGCCAGTCTATCCGTGCGGTCGATATCGAGCTGGGTGCGGCGTTTTTCCCCTTGATTACGATCAAAGATCCGTAAAGGGATGCTGACGCTGAACCCGATGTACTGGTCGATGGGCGGGTTGCGACCCACATCAAAACCAAGGATCGGATCGGTGGATCCGTTGGCTACCGCCAGCCGATAGTCAGTCCTGGCCTTGTCCACCGACTGCAATGCGGCCCTCAAGTCCGGACGTATATCGAGAGCCGCTTGACGGACGTTGCTGAGGGGGGGGATCTGCTCCGCGAAGTCAAACGGCCCGATCACATCAAATTGCGCGACAGGAGTTTGATCATTCAACAACATGAGTAGCTGAATCTTCGCGATCCGAAGATTCACTTCTGCGGTTTGCAAGTCGGACAAATACTGCACTCTTTGCAATTCCAAACGTTTCAAATCCACTTGGGCAATTCCCCCGGCCTTGTAGCGTTCCCGATTTACCTCTAACACATGGTCGTAGTAAGCCAGGTTTTCCGTGGCAAGATTCAGGATGGCTTTTTCGTGAAGCGTCTCCACGAATGCTCCCCGGAGATCGAAGAGCAGAGTTCGTTCCAAGTCAGCCTGCCCGGAGGTCGCGACGGCGGTCCCTTTTTGCGCGCTCTCCAGACGCAATCCCCGTTTGTGCTGGCGCTCCCACAAATAGTTCACACTTCCCGCGGCCAGAAGGTACGCGAATGGTCCGTGAGCGGGGCCGCCGCTGAAGGGATCGATCTGGTCAGCCAGAATAGTCAAGTTGGGGTTGGGCCGCAGGTTCGCGGTGATCTCCTGGGCACGGGATTCGTCGATGCTGATTTGTCCGGCTCGCAGAGTAGGGTTCGCGGCTTCGAACTTGTCCCGAACCTCCTGCCACGTCAGTGTCCTTTGGGCGAAAGAGCTGCCTGCCGAGACGGCGATCAGCAATATCCCATGGCACAAGCGTCTGACGATCCGTTGCATGGACCCTCCTTGCCTGATTCCAAGAGCTCTCGATTGACCGCGCGCAGCGCATCGGTCGGGACTGCAAATCCGCCTGAGAAGGAACAGAATTCACAACCGCACCCATCGAGAATGCGGCCCGCTCCGAACCGGGGAAGCTGATATGTGTTGCTTCAAACGCCAAACCACAAAGGATGGCACACGGTTTGTCGCATTACTGTAACGCTTCTGTCCAAAGGTCATGTGAACAGAGTGTTAATGCGAAGCCCTAAAGGAGAAGTCCCTCGGTCGATATCTGCTACCCGCGTCACGAAGAGTGTCCATGGAGACAGGTTCCGCGTCCTAACGTGTGATGATGTGGCTTCCGACCATGCAACCCTTGAAACCGGCAAAGTTGTGGGTGTGTCCAGAAGCCCGCAAGCGGCTGAGTATGGTATCGATCCCGACAGAATGTGGAGCCAGGCGACACGAGTCGGACCCTTTATGCTCGACGACAAATTCGCTCGCTCAAGGTCGTGGGTCGCGTTCCAGAGGAGCGAAAAACAATCGTTAATGCGCCTTCCAGGACGCTCCCCATGGTCCCGAGAAAACCTCGAACTGGCCTGAGGGTAGATTCAGTCCAAGTTCCACTGGGAATTCCGACCAAGTTCTTATATCATATCCCCCTACAATACCGAGGAGAAAATGTCGCAAGCTGACAAAGAGAAACAAAAGCTGGTAGCTCGCATCAAGCGCATTCGCGGCCAAGTCGATTCCATTGAGCGTTCCCTGACCACAGGCGATGATTGTGCCGATGTGCTCATGCTTCTAGCCAACGTGCGGGGAGGGGTCAATAGCCTTATGGCGGAGGTTCTCGAAGACCACATCCGCCTGCACATGATGGGTCACGAAAAGAGCACGTTGCCCCCCGCAGAACTGGCTGAGGATCTGATCGGCTTAGTACGCGCATACCTCAAGTAGTTCGATTCCATGCGAGTAGAAGCCGAGGGGGTGGTGCATGGAAAGAGGGTCCAGTAGTGGAGTGCACCCCAAAAGTGAGAGGAGCAGTCGACAATGCTGTGAATCTTGCGAGGTGTAAGTCCTCGCTCCGCCAATTGCCTGTAGTCGGGCGGATAGCATATCCGATGCGTGCAAAGGCAACGATGCAGGTTCGGCTCGGATGTAAAAGCCTCAGCTGCCCTGCAGGGGAACCTGTAGCGGTGGGAACGACCCGGGAGGCAAGCAAACTCGGAGGCCTGAACATAAAGGAATAGCTGCAGCCCCGAAATAGGGGTCCGTGAAAAGTCGTGTTCGCGGGACAGACGCGGGAAGCCGACCCATTTCTCATTGGGGGAAGGCCGATGACGCTGAGGAAGAACCAGGCAGGTGCACTCAGCGGAACCGCCGGGGTAGGGGCTCAGGCATCGGAGGAAAGATTCGCAGAATAACGTCGAGAAGATCCCGTGAGCAGCAGGGGCTGATGGCAACCTGCGAAGACTCCACAAGTGAGGCTAAGGCCGAAGCTGGGGAGAGGTGGCGGGATTGACGCATGAGTCCGTAAGAGCGAGGAAGGAGGGGTAACGCCCTCCGAAGAGACGGTCCACGTCTCTGCAATGACGGTAACGCCGACATTGGGCAAAGGGACTCTGGGTACTCGGTCGTTTCATCGAACCACAGTGGCCGGACACAGAGCTGGCACTAAGCCTTACGCGGGAGATGGAACTAGGCCCTGGGCAAACCAGCTGCAGTTGGGGCGTATGCGAATCGGCGCTTAAACCTCGCGGAAGTTGGGAAGGTCCAAGGAAGAAACTATTGGCCGAGACTTCGAACCGGACCTGGGAAAACTGGCTGTCCGGGATTCTAGGGGGGCCTCCGGAAACGTGGCCATGGTGGAATTGTGAACCCGCCTCGCAATCGAAAGAGCGAGGACGGTAACCCTCTACCTACAGCTGGCGCGCCGGAGCTCTATCCCGACCAGCAAATTAGGGGGCGAGTGCCATTGAGAACAATGCTGGTGCCCAGGCAACAATATTCTCGCGAATTGAAGAAGGCCTGGGCGCGAGCTGGCCTTTCCCGGCACGGATCAGCGATCCGGGCCCGACTGCCAGGAACGATTGGCCGCGATCCGCCGCCGCACCTATGACTTTTCAGGCGACACTCAAACAACGCCCTTTAACTCAGTGTCTCAGCGCATGGTTGCAGTCCCGTCGTGGTCCTCGCCCTTTCGGATTGGAGCAGAAGCTGTTACGATGTCGTTGGAAAATGGGGACGTAGTTCAGTTGGTTAGAACGCTGCCCTGTCACGGCAGAGGTCGCG
>DASPST010000080.1:0-19796 GCA_035623795.1 Terriglobales bacterium | reverse complement strand
GATCTTGCCATCTCGGAATTCCAGAAGGTCACAACCACGAACAGTAATCTTCTTCCCGTCGTTGGTGGTGCCCGTCAGAGTCCATTGCGACACGCCGTGATTGCCCGAAACCCAGTGATGGTCATCTCCGTAGTGAACATCAGGGATGCCCTCGAACCGTGTCGCTAGACCCTTCCGAACATCAGCCTTGCCAACGTATCGCTGTCCCCAAGGGTCAGGGCCACGAGGCATCAACAATTCGCAGTCGTCGGCGAAGAAGCTCATCACCGCATCCAGATCGTGTGCGTTGAATGCTGCAAGAAATTGCTTGAGCGTCTCAACGGTTACAGCGTTCTGTGCTTTTCCAGGCTGCGCTGTGATCAGGGTCAGACTGAGTAGGATGGCGAGACTGAGTATCAGTTTCATCCGATACCTCCCTTTCGCTACCTCGTTTGTTCGAGAGGTTCTCAACAATCAACTCGCAATGCGAGAAAAGGATAGCGCGGCACTGCGATAAAATCACAGCCAACAGGGAGAGAACAATCATGACCGATCTCATCGTGATCCATGTCAGGGTGGCAGTTGTGTTACGAGGCGATACTGCGCTCTCTTGCGCACCGTCGAAGGCTGGCTGCTCAATTATGGGCGTTCTGGAGGATCACAGACCCGTGCTGGCAACGTAGGAAGTTCATTGCGACGAGAAGTGGCGCACTCATCGGGTTCAGGTCGAACGCACAATCGGATCGGATGGGAAAACTTTGAGTCTGATCATGGAGAGCAGGGGAGTATGGCGTAGTTCGGGTCAGGAATTGCAAGAGCTGCAAGGCTGCGAGGATGCTGACCTCGCGTTGACACCAGCCACCAACACTCTTCCGATTAGGCGTCACAACCTGCCAGTCGGAGGTACTGAGTCAGTTGTAGCCGCTTGGGTCAAGCGTCCCGACCTTGGTGTTCAAGCTTTACCGCAACGATACACTCGGCTGACCAAGAACACCTATCGCTACGAAAACAACACTGAGTTCTCAGCTGAGATCGCGGTGGACAACCTTGGTTTGGTCAATGCCTATCCAGGTGGTTGGGAGCGCATCGCCACTCTGTAATTAGTCTCCCGAAGCACGGTTGGGGCGACCGCCTCCGTTTGACTTACTCCCGCATCGTGCTAGATGATTGAAGACGGATGGACGCCAACCGCACCATCGCTGAAATCGAGTGGCTGGAGCATATCTTTGCCGTGCCGGATACCAGACCGCTGAACGCAGATGATCTCGCGGCTGCAAATCGAAAGCACGACGAAATGCTTGCGCAAAGTCCGTGGTTCAGGCTTTGGCAGCGCTATGGTGTCTGTTGTCGAGCCGAAGCCCCGGTGATCCGACTCGCAGAAATCGAGAGCTAGACGCCGTACGAGCACGCACATGCCCTTCTTCTGATTGCTGAAATCGCCCAGCCTGCTGACTCGACAGCAATGGAGGCGGCGGAAGCAGATCAAGCTGCCGCATCATTCCGACATCGTCCCGATTCGCAAAGTGCTCAGCGATCTTGCCATCGAGCACCCGATACATGTGGATGTGCTGAACCTCGAAAGTGTTCCCGGTAGGCTGTACACCCACGAGCATTCCGCCATTGACCGGAAAGCGTTGACATACCTCGGTGCGTTCCGCTATAAGTGCATCGGACAACCACCCGCTCGCCCTCCGCGACAGAGTTCAGCGTCGTGAGCCTCGCGTCTGGGAAGTTGATCTTAATCTCTGCCAACACTGTCCGCACGCCAGCACGCCCGACTTTTCTACCATGATTTTGGCAGTCCTCGGCGAAGCAGCTAGCCGCCGCGTCGAGGTCGCCGCGATTAAACGCTTCATTGAATTGTTCGGCGATGCGCGCCGATTGGTCTCGGTCATGTTCAAGGAAGCCCTCCTGTAGCAGCATCGGATAGCCCCGATTTTACGTGGATTAGCGTGCTACGATGAGGTGGCAAGATCAGCTGCAGGGAAGGGACGAAGTTGTCGGAGCGATCAGGAACCCTCGCTGACGATCCGTTCCGTGGTCGGCACCCAACCAGTCACGAACGGCGGTCGGGACTGCCTTGGGACGCGTCGTACCGCGACGGCCCTGCGCCTTGGGAGATTGGCCAGCCGCAGCCAGCAATAGTGAGTTTGGCATCCAAAGGCGGATTTGCCGGAGCAGTGCTCGATGCGGGCTGCGGGACCGGCGAGAACGCTCTTCACGTCGCCTCGTTGGGATTGTCGGTTCTGGGCGTTGACGTGGCTGAGACAGCACTGGCGATCGCCCGAGAGAAGGCCAAGGACCGTAGGATCGAGGTTGCGTTCGCCGCGGTTGACGCGTTCCAGCTGGAGCGTTTGGGGCGCATGTTTGAGACGGTGCTGGACTGCGGACTGTTCCACACCTTCGACGGCGACGAGCGAACCCGATACGTGGCGAGTCTAGCGTCGGTGACCAAGCACGATGGAACCCTCTATGTGCTGTGCTTCAGTGACGACGGTCCCGATACTGGCCCGCACCCCATCAGTCAGGAAGAGCTGAGAACGGTGTTCAACCCCAGCAGTGGATGGAATGTCGTCGCCATCGAACCGGACCGGATTCAAACGAGATACCACGACCACGGCGCATCGGCCTGGTTCGCGACAATCAAACGGATATAGAACTGCGGGACTGGTCCCAGTGAGCGATCCCGTGCGGCCACTCGTGACTCATTGGCGATCAATCGGGAGAAACTCTCTACCCGTTGCGGCACCGACTTAATTCCTCGGAGATTCGCTACCCTGTCTTAAATGCGGAAGAAGACGCCCAGATCCGCGACCGAAGAAGTCCCCCTTTGCGTTGCGTACGCGCATAATACCGGCAGGCGATGAATCCGAATGCCGGAGGGAGATCGGTGACTGTCATCGACTGGCTGCTCGATTCGGATCCGTCGATCCGCTGGCAAGTGATGCGGGACCTGCTTGGTGCGCCCGCGGGTGAGGTCGCAGCCGAGCGTGCGCGGGTCGCCACTGAGGGCCTGGGCGCGCGGCTGCTCGCCCTACAGGCGGACGACGGTCGGTGGGGTGGCACGGCATGGAACCGCGGGTGGGACTCCACGATGCACGTTCTTATGCTGCTGCGGGACCTGGGTCTGGATCCTGCGTGCGACCAAGCACGCCGGGCGGTGGGCCTCGTCCGCGAGGGGGTGACGTGGCAGGGATGTGGCCTGCAGGAATGTGACGGTAATGCCTTCTTTGAAGGCGAGGTCGAGCCGTGCATCAACGGGCAGGTCGGGGCGGTCGGCGCCTACTTCAGCCAGGACGTCCGGGGTATCGTCGACCGGCTGCTCGCCGAGCAGCTTTCTGACGGCGGCTGGAACTGTGAAGCTCCGAACCGCTCGATCCGGTCGTCGTTCAACACCACTATCTGCGTGCTGGAGGCTCTGCTCGAGCACGAACGGTCGAGCGGAGGGGCCCCGGTGGTGACCGAGGCCCGTCTCCGCGGGCAAGAGTACCTCCTTGAGCGCCAACTCTTCCGGCGCCGGTCGACCGGCGAGGTGATCGAGCGAGATCGCAAGAGCGACGGCACCTGGGTGCGCTTCGCCTTCCCGACGTGGTGGCACTATGACGTGCTGCGGGGGCTCGAGTACCTGCGCGGCGCCGGCGTCACGCCCGACGAACGAGTGGCCGAGGCGATCGAGCTGGTCGCGTCGAAGCGCGACGGCGACGGGCGGTGGCGGCTCGAGACCCGGTATCCCGGCGTGATGCCAGTCGAGACGGACGAGGGCGAGGGCCGACTGAGCCGGTGGAACACCTTACGCGCCCTGCGCGTGCTCCGCTGGTATGACTCTTGAGACGGGCAGACGATGGGAAGCAACAACCACTTGCAGGGAGTTAGCCTGCCGAACTCTTGCTCGACTTGACGCATGGAATCATCTTCCTCCGGTGCTGCTGCTGCACTCTTTTGTCGGTTCCTGTCCTACGCTCACCTTATGGATTCTCCCCGTGATCTCCCGTAAGCCACTTCGAGAAAAGGTAGCGGTTGTGGTCTTCGAAGCCATGCCGTCGATAGAGGTCAATCGCGGGATTTCCCCGGTTCACTTCCAAATGCAGCACCTTCGCGCCACACTCGTGGGCAGCTTGGATTGCGAAATCCAGGACCTTTGAACCAATACCCTTCCCGCGAAACTCTGGTCGGATAAATAACTCGTCAATCCAGGCGTTCCTTCCTCCGTATTCGAGGCTGAAGTCGAACGAGAGCACGAGATAGCCTACGCGGGAGTCGGGTTCGCAAACTAGGAAGACAAGTCCCGCAGACGGGTTAACGAGCAGTTCGCGCACGCTCGGCCAACTCGACCTGCGTGTCCGTTTCGGAATTGATCGACGATCCCGCGTTCCGAGAAGGAGAAGACGTGAAATGGCGTGTGCAGCCGAACCAAACAAAGCTGCTCCTCTAAAGTGGGATGTGTTCGTGATGCAGCCTACAATGACGTACACCTCTACCTCGCCGAGTCAAATGCGGAGAAACGGCGGGAGTGGATCTCTGCGCTCGACAAAATTCAGTCGCTGAACCCGCGCGCAGTTGTCGCCTCATATAAGCGAGCTGAAAACGACGACAATCCAAGGATCATCGAAGAGACCCGGAAGACCATCCGCGATTTCGACCGGGTGGCGGAAACGACAAAAACCGCTCAAGATCTTTACGACAAGATGCTGGAACTCTATCCGAACCGGGTCAATCCCGGTTGGGCGCTCTGGAGTTCGGCAGGAGCAGTCAAGTCATAAGAGAGGTTTGGCCACAATTGTCTCGCCTCGTTGCTGGCGACCAATTTCCAAGAGCAGGAGAGGTTAAGGGATAAAAAAATCAAGATCGAGCGCTTCAGCCTTACCTCCTCTAAACCGTTCGCTCAGGTTGTGGAGGCTCTTTATGCTTCTATCGGTCATCCGGATAAGGTTGAATTCGGGAGATCAACTCACGAATCGCGCTCTTTTGCCGAGCTGAAACGCGCAGTTGAGAAAGGTTTAAGCGAAGCCGGACTGATGCTTTTTATGAAGCTTGATCATGGCGCGGCTCTGCGTAAAGAAACAGGTCGCGATAAATCCAAGATCATCCGCTTTGTCATCCGACGGCAGGCCGATACGGATCTGGTTGTCGGATGTGTTAGTAAAGGTGACAGACTCGGATAAATGGATCAACCCGCAATAGCGCCGCCGGGACGCAGGCTGTCGCAAGGGCTCTCGGAACGGTAAAATGCACGAATTGCGATGATGTCTGACATCGAGCTGGATATTGGGCGAAAGAGCTTTGCGTTCGGCTTGTTGCCTGAGTTAATCAGTGCATTGCGCCGCAGCCGCCCAGGCGATTTGGTCGCGATTGTTGGCGATGATGAAAGCATTCGCCCCGAATTGGAAACGTGGTGCCGGTTTACCGGGAATTCGCTGCTCGAAGCCACACTCGAAAACGGGCGCGCCCGGTTCGTCTTTCGGTGTGGGGCCGTCGCTATGCCTGCGGAAGCCAGTCGTCCGGTGGGCGCGCGGCTCTGGCTCTATACCAATTTCGACTGTAACCTTAGTTGCGATTATTGTTGTGTGCGTTCCTCGCCGGCTGCACCGCGGCGGGAACTGGGACTCGGGCGCGTGAAGCGGATCGCTCATGAAGCGGCTGAGCTCGGCGTGAAGGAGATCTTCGTGACCGGGGGCGAGCCGTTTCTGCTGGAGGATATTGGCGAGATTCTGATTGCTTGCGCGGTGGCGGCTCCGAGCACCGTACTAACCAACGGAATGTTGTTTACCGGGCGGCGTGCCGAGACCCTGCGAACTTTGCCCCGCGATCGAATTGTTCTACAAATCAGCCTCGACAGCCCGACGCCAAACCGGCACGACTTGCATCGCGGGTCCGGAACATGGAAGCGAACACGCGAAGGTATCGAGCACGCTCGTGCCGAGGGATTTCGAGTGCGACTGGCGGCAACCGTTGCGAGCGATGCCGAGGCTGAGGAGTTCCGTCAGTTTCTCGATGGGGAAAAGATTTCCGAAGAGGACCGTGTCATCCGCCGGATCGCATTGCGCGGCTCCGCAACCGACGGTGTCGCACTTAGCCGGACCGATCTGGTGCCTGAAGTCACGATTACCGCGGAAGGTGTGTACTGGCATCCCGTTGGAGCGGAGGATGCCGATCTGCTGGTTACGCGCGATATTTTTCCGCTGGCCGAATCCTTCGCCGCTGTGCGCCGCACTTTCGACCGGGAAGGCCAACACGCGACCAAGCTGGCGAGAATCTTTAATTGCGCGTGAACGCCAGATCAACCATCTATGCCGACTTGGCAAGCAGCGGCTTGAAGAATCCTTGTTCGGCGGCGGCGCGTCGCAGGGCATCGTAACCATCGACATGAGGCGGAAGCCAACGTTGCAATCCTTCAGCCTCGAGTATTGGGCGATGAACCGGGTTGTCGTAGCTCATCGCGGCGAGTGCGTCGGCGAATCGGCGCTCGCGCTCTGGATCGAGATCGGGGCGCGCCGTAAACATACAGTGGTTGTACTCCGGAGAAGACCACACTTCAAGAAGGGCTCCTTCGGGCACCAGGCGCTCACTTTGAACGGTCTTCCAGAATGGGCTGCCGATCGCACCCGCGTCGGCTCGCCCGTCGAGAACAGCGCGCACCACTTCCACCTCGCTGGTCCCAGTATCGCCATGTTTCCCTAGATCGCTGTTGAAGCGCAGCGTGCGATAGTCAACATCCTCGCGCATCTCTTGCTGCCCCAGAAAGTGGACGGGAAGAATCGCCGCGTGCCCGCTGTCGCGACTGCCGAGCGCGAGCGTCCGGTTTTTCAAGTCCGAAAGCGTGGAAATGGGACCGCCGGTAACAGCAACGATCTTGGTCATCCATCCGAGATCGGTGTCGCGCATAGCGACTGCGCGGCAGGCATGGCCGCTCCACTCATCGGCCTGCAGGTACGCAAGATTTGTATTCCAAGCGATATCGATGCGGGGCACCGCCGCGCCCGGTTGGGCGAGGAGCGCCTCGACCTGCGCTTCATAGCTCTGAAATAACACGACCTCAACCGGGAGCTGCGCCTCCTCATGAAAATAGCGCCGCATTCCCTCCCAAATCGTAACGACCTTTGGATTGTATGCGACAGCTCCCAGCCAGATCGTTTTGCTCATATCTCCTCACTGTTGTGTTCCGGAGTTTTTCGCAGGTGCGCAATCTCAGAAGAGCGGTATTCCCAGGAGCGACTTCCCGATGAACTCGCGCAGAACGTCCCCGGTGGGCGCCATCACAGCACCCGCGTGGGCATCGCGGAACAGGCGCTCGATGCCCAAATGTTTTGAGAAAGCAGCGCCCCCGCAAGCCCGCATGGCCGCTGAGGTCACGCTGATCGCGACATCACCAGCGGCTGCCTTGGTCTCGAGCACGCGCAGCATTGTCGTTTCGCGTGGTTTCTCAAGGTGATCAACCAAATCATTGATTCGTGCCAACAGTCCGTCGGTATCAATCTGCATGGTCGCGAGCTGCGCGCGCAGCGTCGGGAGGCTCTCGCCGAGGCTCTGGCCGAGATGCTCGAACTTCGCGTTTTTCAGATGCGACGCTGTTCCGGCGACTGCCGCCCGGCACAATCCCAGGGCCACGCACGCAGTCCCTAAGTTAAACAGCGGGAGGACAACGTTTAGCATGGCGGGAAAGCCCGCTCCGTCCTCCGTGAGTTGAAAACCAGAGGGAACTTCACACTCTTGCAGGGTAATCGGTGCAGAGGCGTTGGCTCGAAGTCCCATGCCATCCCAAGGCCCGGCCACAGCCAGGCCGCGCGTCCCCGCCGTTACAAGATAGAGGGTCGAATCAGTGGGCCCCTTACCTTCAGGTGCAAGCGAGGATACCACGTAGCTCTGTGCGTGACCGGCGCTGGTCACCCACGACTTCTTGGCGCTAATGTGCACCCCGTTGCCGTTCCGATGTGCGCGCGAAAGCGGAGCCCAGAAATGACTACGCGAGCCGGCTTCACTGAAGGCGAGAGTGGACAAGTGGCGGCCCGCACCGATCTCCCGCAATACGGGCGTGACCGCCGAAACCGCGCTGGGACGCGCCGCTGAGATCGTAGCCGTCCCGAGGATATGCATGAGGTAGACCATGGCGACGGATGCGTCTGCCTCGGCTAGCGTCGCCACCACGGCCGCGAAAGTCCGGGGACCTAACCCCGATCCGCCCGCATCTACGGGTAGCATGACCCCGAGCAATCCCGACTCGCCAAGTGACTTCACAGCCTCGGTGGAGAATTGCCCCACCTTGTCGTTCTGCGCCGAAAATGGCGCCAGCACGTCTCTGGCGATCTCTCGAGCTTTCAAGACGGCCACATCATGAGTCATACATTGCGCCTAAGCGAACAGACTTGATGGAAGAGGATTGTCGCCGAGAATATGCGGACAGGTCAAACAGGGGCCGATCTGATGAAGTCAAGCCGGAACCCTGAGAACCTTTACCCCAAGAGCTGATCACAATCGCAACCACCGTTGCACCAACCGCCAGTCCCATCAGGGCGCGCAGTTCTACAGCGCTACCAATGAAGTGTCGGACTGGCGAAACAGGGGACAGTAATAAACTTGCGAAAACGTATGTGACGAACAAATACAAGCCAACCTCGGCGGTTTCCATCAGGTACTCCGGCAAGTGGAAGCAAACCCAGTCGATCGCATCTGCTAGTCCGCGTCCTAAGGGCGCCTCCCGTCGGTGCTCCAGCCCGTCCGTGTTGTTTCAAAGGTCAAGAATGACATCCCCGTCTGGCTGTGAGCAGCACACGAGCACATTCCCTGGACCCGGACTCTCAAGCGGTTCGATCTGATACTTAATCAACCCGCTGATTAGACCAGTCATGCAGGTGTGACAAACCCCGGTCCGGCAGGACCACCTGACCGGAACGTCACACGCTTCCGCCAATTCAAGCAGACTCGCGAACGTACGATTCCACGAGACGGTGATCCCGCTGCGCGCAAACGAGACCGAGGGACCAGATCCCGGCGGCCCTTGTGGCAGGTGCGGAGTGTGATCGACGCGCTCCATGCCAGGCGTAATACCCTCAAGACCACCAAAGATCTCCGTGTACACGTTCTGAGAGGGCACACCCCAGTTTCGTAGACCCTCCCGCATGTTCTGCAAGAACGACGGAGGGCCGCACAGATAGAAATCGCTATTGCGTGGTATGTCCAACTTCTCGACCAACGCTACATCAATGTGTCCTGTAACATTGAATTCCGGCCCCATTCGATCGGTCGCTGCGGGTCTGCTGTACAGGATGGAACTTCGTCCGTGCGGTAATTGCCGTAACAGAGAACGCGATTCTTCCGCAAAAAGATGACTGGCACGATTCCGCGCTGCATAGATCCACCAGACCTGCCGTTGTGATCTTTCTGCGGCAAGTGCGTGCAGCATTGCCATCACCGGCGTTGCGCCAACGCCAGCACTTAACAGAACTACAGGATTCTCGCCGGGCTGCAGGGTAAAGCTGCCCCGCGGTGCGCTGACCTCCAGGACATCACCTACCCGCACACGAGTGCACAGAAACGAACTTCCAATCCCATGCATTTCGCTCTTTACGCTTATGCGGTAGTGGTTGCTGGATGGCAAGTCGGACAATGAATAGCTGCGAAGAATTGGCGGTTTATCGGCATCCACTTGCAGCCGCAAAACAATGAACTGACCCGGCTGCGGAATAGGAAGATCTCGCCCCTCCATCGACACCAGAACGAAGGAAGTGACACTCTCGCTCTCCTTGCGAATATCCGAGACCCGTATCTGTTTGAATCCTGGCCATGCGGGAGCTCGCTCCTCGTTGGCGAGTCCCGGATTCCCGGCATCGGTTCTCCCATTTGAGCCTTGCTGGAGTATCTCCTGGAAAGAAGCTTGCCAGCCTTTGCTAAGTGCTGGGACGCTGAGCGCTCGTACGACATCATCGTGAGAGTGTCCGGGCAAATACAACAGTGCATCAATGTGGGCCACTGTGAGTCGTTCGGGACCGTCTGCGACTTTCACGATCTCATCCCCAGCACCAACTTCACCCTCCTGCAAGACGCGAAAGTAAAATCCGGGCCTTTTGTGCGCGACAAGCAGCGCCGGCATGCGAGGTTCGTTCAAGCGGATGCCCACGCGGTAGCAGGTGACGCGCGGCTGCGTCACCTCGAACAGTGCATCACCAATGCGGTATCGATCACCGATGCAGACCTCGTTATCAGCAAGTCCATCAACCGTGAAGTTATCTCCGAACTGGCCGAAACTGAAATCATTGCGACCCAGGAAGTGTTCCCAGTAATGGTAGGAATCCATCTGGTAGACAAACACGGCCCGTTGCTCCCCACCGTGACCGCCGAGATCGGCTTGAGCGTCACCATCGATATTGAGTTTGCGCACCATCCGCCGTCCCTCGACGGGAAGCTTCCAGATCGCTGTTCGCACGGTCTTGTAATTCCATTTCACGTCCTGTGGAAGGCCGACATTTACCGAAAGCAATCGGGGCATTCGTACCTCGACGATGTCCTAGGTGTGGCTAGATTCCTTTTATTTCGCGCCCATTTGGACCGATGTACCAGTCATCCATTTCGCTGCGGGCGCGACCACGAATGCGATCAAATCTGCGATTTCTTCTGGGCGCCCGTAGCGACTAACCCCGCTTCTTCCGGAGACTGTTTCGTCGCCTCTTCGACGCTCATGTTGTGTGCTGGAGCCCAGTGCTCAAGCAAAGACCCCCGCCGTCCCGTCATCCTGGAACCTGGGGGCGCGGCAGTTGGCTTCCGTCTTCATTAGGAAACCAGATCGTGAAAAACATGTTTGTGCCTTGAGATTCGACCAGCTGAGCAATGATCGTCAGCATCTCAGCGAGTGGAGATCCGGCAACAATCAACTTGAGGATGTTAAGTACCGATTCGCCGGAAAAGAGGCCGGCTTCGTTCTGCGCCGGTTCAACTCTTGGTCGCGTGTGTGAGAAAGATTCCCTTGCGGTCGCCATGAATCGTCCTTTGCTGCCCTACTCCGTAAAGTAGGACGCTGACTCCCCGCGATGTCCGTGTCTGTGTCAGTCCTGGCAATTACGAACAGCTCGCGTCCGGAGAGGAAGAATCGTATTCGGGGCACAACCACGTGCTCCAAGTTTGGATGCAATAATCGCTGAGCCGACCTACAAACGGACTGGGCTCGGTCCATATCTGTCAAATCGCTGAAACGAAAGAGATTACGGCTAGAGTGACGAATCGCTTCGACAACTGTTGACGGCAACGATCTCCGGAACTTTTTCCATGAGTTCGCGAACACAGTGTGCCGCCAGGGCGAACCACTCAGGGTTAACGCTATCCGAGGCGTAGTGGGCTCCCAGGTACATTCTGGCGATTCTCTCGCTACGTCGAAAAAGAGCCTCATAGAGCGCCAGACGCGGTCCATTCCCAATTGTGAGTCTAGCGCCCAAAAGCAATTGCACAACATGGACAGTAAGGACTGGGGAACTATCCCGTCAAAGCAAGTCGCTACGGGAGTCCCGCCCCAGGCACATCGACGGTAGTCATCCAAATCGCGGCCTGGTGGTTGGTGGATGCCTCCTCCTCACGGAATGTGGGCGCGACACAAACAAAGAGCGTCCGCCCATTGCTACCGCCTAGCATGCAAGCAAATGTGCCCAGTCCATCAGTCGTGAGTTCTTCGAGGATGTGGCCGCCTTCGGCTACTCGGATACATCGGCGATGTTTGGCGTCGGCCACCCAGACAGCCCCTTCTGCGTCGAGACAGATCCCATCGGGTGCAACGTCCAACTGAGCAAAAAGCTCATCAAAGTTGCGGGATGTTGGTGTCTTGCCGAAGGCTGCCCAGGTCCTGCGCCTGCTCAGTCCACTGGAAGCGACTTCAAAGGCACTGAGTCGATTCATCGTTGTTTCTGCCACGATCAGCGTCCTGCCGTTCGGAGTCAGAACCATCCCGTTCGGGAAACCAAGTCCAACGGCGGCCACCGTGGAGCAACCGTCCTCATCGACCGAGATCAAGTTCGTAGTAGTGACTTTGTCCCCGCCCATCAGATCGAACCCAAAATTGCCCACCCAGGCTCCTCCGTGGCGATCGACAAGCATGTCATTCAAATGCCACGGAGCGAGGTGGGACAGATTCGCGTGCTCGATGAGAGAACCGTCGAGTTCACGACGCATGATCTTGCGGTCGCGCATGGACACAATCAGCATTCGGCCGTCGGGTAAGAAACCAAGTCCTGAGGGCCGCCCCGGGATCTCGGCAATTGTATCGATCGCGCCATCAAGGCCCACGGCAAGCACCCGCCGCGTGTAAAAGTCTGAGAAATACAGCCTCCCGCCGTGCCAACGCGGACACTCGGTGAAAGACAAACCGCTAATCAAGGGTTTGAATTTTGTCATGCGCTTCGACTGACAACTGTACGTCGTGGCCGGTCACTCCCTAACTGGGAAATGCTCGCGGGCGCGGAAGTATTCCCGACGATGACGTCGTGAAGATGATCCGGCCGTAGCTGCGCTCCCGCATGTGCTGCCATACGGCTCGCGTGCAATGGACCGAACCCATCAGGTGGACACAGAGTACCAGGCAAAAATCCGCCAGGCCGATCTTGGCGAACGTTCGATCGCGCACGATGCCGGCGTTGTTCACGAGAATATCCACCTGGCCCCACCGCGAAATCGTCGCGGCGACCACCTCTTCAACACGAGGCATGTCCTGGCTGCCCCGGTGACAATAGCAACCCGATCTGCTAGTAGTTTTGCCACTGTTGGCTGTCCTCCATGAGAAGCATTGCAATCTAATTCCTACGCCTAGTGACTACCTGACGAAGGTGCCGGCACCACGGGAGATGCCAGTCCGACGTTGATGTACCAATTCTGGTTTCCCGCAGCGCGACGTCGCGAGACAATTTCCTCATGCAACTCGTATGTTCCCGGAAGAACATTTCTCGATGCATAAGGCTTGTCGCGGATGTCCAGAAAGGCTTCACCCTCTGTATAGGGTTTCCACGTGGGGGCATGAGGTGCGATTGGCTTTCCAGATTGCGCGAAGCTCGTGAAGTAATTCATGATCACTTCGGAAATGTCACGCTCCTCCTTATCATCAGGCGGTCTGGGCCAGTTCTTCGGGAGCTTGCTGTCCGAGATGTGGCCGAACTCGTACGGCAGTTCGCTCGCGTGGAACGCCTCAAGGTGTTGTTCAACTTCAACGGGATATTGGTGCTCGAAGAAATAGAGATATGCCGGGACGCTGTGCTGTGTTTGCTTGCGTACTAAGCGCTGGGCCGTCCATCCATAGAATCCGTCGCGAGCCACTGCCAAGGCGCTCTCTTCGATATTCGAGCTCGGATAGAGTTGCAGGTAGTTGGGAGCCAGATCACCATAAATTTGCCGCACGGTAGCCTCATACTCCGCTGGCGTCTTGGGGAGCGGCGGAAGAAAGAAACGCAGCGAGCGCACTTCGCCGCCGTTGAATCCGGCGATCATTGGTACGGGAGCCTGCTCGCCCCGGTCGAACGAGTCGACGATCTGTCGTGGTAACACCCATCCATCGATGGTTGCCTGAGGATCAAATCCGGCCGCAAGCGAATCCTTGACCAGTTTTGTGGCATCCATCGCCCGCAGTGCTTCCAAATTGGCAGCATCAAGTTTCTTGGCGATCGATTCGCCGACTGCTTCCGCGGATGGCTGACCGAGGCTCGGACGTTTGAGCTCCATGTTGGACACCATGTAACCGCTTTGTATGATGACCCTTTGAAAGAGCCCGCGCGCAAGCGGACTTGTCATGAGTTCGATCGTGCTCAGAGCGCCCGCAGATTCACCGAATAGTGTGATATTTCCGGGGTCGCCCCCGAATCGGGAGACATTGTCGTGCACCCAGCGCAGCGCTTCGATTTGATCCAGCAGACCGTAATTGCCGGAAGAACGGTGTGGCGACTCTGCCGTCAGCTCAGGGTGAGCAAGATAACCTAGAATTCCAAGGCGGTAGTTCAGCGTTACCACGACCACGCCTTTGCGCGCCAATTCAGTTCCGTCATAGAGGCCGCCGGCGAGATTTCCAGTTCTCAGCGCGCCTCCATGGATCCAAACCATCACCGGCGCTTTCGTCGCACGCTCCGGCTTCCAAACATTCACGAATAAGCAGTCCTCGCTCATGCGAGGGGGATCATCCGCATAGATGTTCTGTGGCTGCGATAGGGGTTGGATACAGGCGGGAGCGAAATCCTGAGCGGAACGAATATCGGTCCAGTCTGGAACAGGCACCGGCGGTTTCCAGCGCAGTGCTCCCGTAGGAGCTTGTACATAGGGAATGCCGCGAAAAACGGTGACACCGCCGGGAAGCCGAAGCCCTTGAACTCTACCGTGAGTAGTTTTGACGACGACTGTGTGGGATTCCCCCGGTGCGGCGATTCCAACAGCGACGAGGATGGTTGGTATCATCAGGCCGAACAACAACTTTGACTTTCTATTCATTTCCCCACCTTTCGCGCCACGCGATCCCTGCATCGAATGGAACCGGTGTCAATGCATTCACACGCGAGTGAATAACATGGGCGTCCAGAAGAAGAGGCTTCGCTCCTGCAATTCGGCGTAGGTGATTCTCGATGAGCCCACCTCGGGTGACGCGCACACGACCTGCCGAGTACTCTGCCACTTTGCGGCGTGGTCTAGAAATTTGTTGATTGTCAGCGGGTAGCGCTGCATCATGTTGCGCATCGAGTTTTCTCCACCGCCACACGATCGCGCGGTGTGGACCATGGTTCCAGCAGGCTGCTGCTTATGTCAAATTCACTAATATGTGGGTGAAGGTCGGACGTTCCATTTCCGCATGTCCGTTGGCCGGTCGAGAAATTCCCGAGCCGATCCAAATGACTCTGCCTGCCAGCCTTCGTATCGGATCAGAGATTCGAGCGAGTCTCGTTCAGAACCATCACCGTACATGACAAACACAATCGCGGTATCGTTCGATGTGGATTCCGAATGAAATGTCTGACTAAATATTTGTGCTAGAGCGGTAGGGTTTTCGCCAAGAGCCTCTAACGTTGCAGCCGAAGCCATAATTCACCTCTCATCTCTTGAGTTTTGTCGGATGGCAGTTCCTGCGGCAACCATCGGCGAAAAGATTTGCAGTTTTCGCTGCCAGATTGAATGGCAATGCATCGATTCGCGAGAATCCTGTGCCGCCAAGAAGGGTCCGACCGTCGGCATCGTCCAACTTACATCGCAGAGAGACTCAGAGTACTCAGAGTGACCTTTGTAATCAGCGCGTAAAGTCCCTTCTGGTATACTCAAAGTGACACCATCTATTACGGTTTGCTCGTCACGCGGTAGTCGCTTCAGACTAGATTCATCTCCGCCTTTCCTGCCCGCCGTTTATTTACGTGAAACTCAAATATCAAATGTGAGCGGCATCGCGGCTCTAGACGAGTGTCAGAGTCTGCGCGACAACTAGCCCCTCAAGAAAGAAACAAATTCGAATGACCACATTTTCTGAACTGCCCCTGTCATCTGCGCTACAGCGGAAGCTGGCGGAAGCCCAATTCACCAACCTCACCCCCATCCAGGAACGCGCGCTTCCTTTTGCTCTTGAAGGTCGAGATGTCATCGGCACCGCCCAGACAGGTACCGGCAAGACATTGGCGTTTCTCATCCCGCTCATCGAGACACTGGACCGGGAACCGGCGCATTGTACGGTCGCGCTTGTCTTGCTGCCTACGCGGGAACTCGCGATCCAGGTTCACGAACAATACGAGCAGTTACGTACCAAGAAAATGTCGAAGGCTGCGCTCGTCATCGGAGGCGTATCGGAGAAGGCGCAGATTCAAAGCTTGCGAGCCGGGTCACAACTGGTGATTGCTACTCCCGGACGCCTGCTGGATCTCATGAATCGCAAGCTTGCCGACCTGCGCGATGTCAAAATACTGGTGCTTGACGAGGCGGATCGCATGCTGGATATGGGATTCTTGCCCGCGATCAGGCGCATTCTGTCAGTGCTGCCTAAGCAGCGCCAAACACTGTGTTTCTCGGCCACGATGGAACAGTCCGTATCGGGCCTTGTAAGTGAGTACTTGAGCAATCCGGTCCGGGTCGCTTTGGGCTCGGTGTTAAAGCCCGCCGAGAGCGTACAACTCAAGGCTTACGAAGTGCGGCCGGGAGAGAAACTCGACGTTCTCCGGAAACTGCTCTATGCAGAAAGAGGTCAAACGCTGATCTTCACACGCACCAAGCGAGGCACGGAGCGACTGGCGAAGGAGCTTATCCGCGACGGCTTCGCGGCCGCCATGATTCATGGCGATCGCTCGCAGTCGCAGCGTAACGGAGCATTGAGTGGGTTTCAGGCAGGCCGTTTCCAGGTGCTGGTGGCGACAGATATCGCATCACGTGGTCTGCACGTGGACGACGTCGCCCATGTCATTAACTACGAAGTGCCCAAAATGGCGGAGGACTTTATCCATCGAGTCGGTCGAACAGGTAGAGCAGGCCTCCAGGGACGCGCCTCGACCTTGGCCGCAGGAGCCGAGGTGCTGGAACTGCGCCAAATCGAGCGAACGCTCAAGTTAGAGATGGAACGCCTGCAGACTGACACGGGATCTGCCGCTCCACCTCGACGATTGATCCACAACACGCTCGCCTCGCGGACTTTGACCGCTCTGCCTGGAGAGGTGTTTGTATAGAATTGCGAATCTGGTTGCCCGGGGCATCAAGCTCCGGCGACCTGGAAACGCAGGTTACTCTCCGCGTATTATTCCCGGCGCGTGTCCTTCGAAAACGAACCTTCTCTGCGAATCTTTTTCCGTGCGCGCTTCCGGGCTAAAGCCTGTTTCACTCGGCGCCTTTCGCCGGGCTTTAAGTAGTAGGAGTGACGTTTCACTTCTCTAATGATGTCTTCTGACTGAACCTTGCGCTTGAACCGACGGAGCGCGTTCTCCAAGGATTCGCCCTCCTGCAATCGAATCTCTGCCACACTCACCTCCTAGGCCAGGTTACTGCGATACGCATCTCTTATGCGCCGACGTTTGGTTCCGAATTCTGGTTGCCAGGGCATTAGCTCCGGCAGAGCTGCAATCACGCGTCACTCGCCGATGCGGCTATCGGGCGTGGACTCATCCGCAGCTTCAGTTTCTTCTACACCAATGTTGAATAGCGCCGCCTGTGCCGCAGCACATTCGCGCAGTTCGGCCATCTCATCCACGCTGCCTTCCACAGGCTTCTCCTGCCTTCGTTGGTTCCTGCGCTCTGCCTTGTCCCTTTGCCTCTGTTGCCGTGTATGTTCCTTCTGGCGTTTTGTAAGCGTTGATCGGCCTCTAGGCATACGTATCCCCTATTCTCTGTTCGTAGTTCGTAACCGGCGGGCACATCCTCGAACCTCACCAGGCACATTTGTGTTCGAAAAACTACCAGCGCGGTTCGCGCGGCTGACGTGGATGGCCGCGATAGTCGTCTCGCCCACGGCCGCCCCCACCGCCAAAACGATGGCCGCCACCCCTGGAACGCTCGGACTTGGGTTTGGCCTCGTTGATGGTCAACGTTCGTCCGCCCAGATCGGTTCCATTCAGAGCCGCGATCGCCTTGTCGGCCTCACTGGCATTGGTCATTTCCACGAACCCAAACCCACGGGAGCGGCCCGTATCCCGATCGGTCACAAGTGTGATCTTCTCGACCGCGCCATGTGCCTCGAAGATGTTTCGCAACTCCGCTTCGGTTGTGCTGTGGGGTAGATTCCCAACGTAAAGGTTCTTCATCGCAATTCCTCTTTCAATAAGTCATCTAGACTGGTCGGTGTCGCGGTCGGTTTCGATGGACGTCCTTCAGAATCTCGTGGCGGAGCAGGAAGGGCACGCATCGCTTGGGTGCGCGCAAGGGATGCGGAGCGGACGGCGGAGATTCGCCTCGAAGCTTCCAGGATGCCCCAGCGTTGCGTCAAGTCTCCATGATCGGCGGAAAAGGCGTCGTTCACTCCAGCCACGACCTGGTCTTCGGCATTCTGGACCGGCATTTCTTCCGCATTGGGCGAATCCGCAAGATATTCTGGTTGGCCGACCAAGAACGCCAAGCGCTGCGGCGGTGTTGCGCTGCGAACATCAGCGCAAAATTTGTCCCGATGGCCGTGCCCTTCTTTCATATTGATCAATACCAGATCATACAAGGCGGCTCTCCACCATGAACGAGCTTCCGCGATGTCCGCGGCGCAATCGACGTCCATGCCGAGCTTCCTCATGACCTCAGCACGCAATTCGCGCCTCTGCGAAGTGTCAACGAGCAGCACTCGCTTCTTCTTGACTGCAACGGGGATGGGCGCGGAGAGCGGTAACGCCGGAGGCAGTGGAGTGGTCATGCCGATACCGACCGCGACTGTGCGCGGACTGTGGTCTCCGCTGACTTGCGTGCCTTTGCTACGCGCGCCAGCAGTTCGTGGGGGCGCTTCCGCCTAGCGATCTTCTGTTTGCGTTCCCGGTTGAATCTCGACTTATCTCCATTCCGAGCGGACATGATAGACTCCTGAGCTGAGGATGATTCGCTCACGGCCATGGGTTAGCCAACCTTTTGGGTGCAACACCTGCCGTCAGTCGGGCAATCCGATTGAGCAGCACGGAATTGTGTAGAGAAGAGCGACCGATGCAAAGATCACGCCTCCCGATCTCTCAATCGCGAAGGCGCGGTGTGCTTCAGCGTATCTTCGAGGTTAAGTATGTTCCAGTATATCGCGTTCAAGAGCGTGGAAACGACACTCCGTTTGAGAAATTCACGGCGTTTCATTGAGACCCCAACCTCCCACTGGCGTGTTCTGACTCGCTATTAGATGTTTTGGAGGGCCTTGATTATCGGCGAGACGTCCCAATACACCCGATAGCGCGTGATCTTGCCCCCTTCAATCCTGATGTTCTCCGCCCACGTAGACGTCGTATTTCGTTGTTGTTGCCCAAAACCTGGCCGTCGGCATCCAGCAAGGGGGATGGGGGAAGCAATACGTATGGGCAGGGGTGAAGGGAAGGAACGCACGTCTCCTGCCTGCTTCTCCGACCGGGAACGGGTACCGGTCGCATCTATCTCTTAACGCACCAAGCGTCAGCCGATTCCCTACCTTATTCCGAGCATAGGGCCGTCATAACGGGAGGAAGAGGCACGCGGGCGCCAGACGATTCGCTAGCGCGCTCCCGCTGGCCCTACCCAGGGTCTTCTGCTGTTCCATACCCCGAAACGACGCCGGCGACCGCCTTGATGACGGTCTCTCTGTGAGTAGTAAAGTCATCAACAGGGTGCCCGGCATTGAGACGGTTTCCGAGTTCTTCGGGGTTGTGTATGATGACCGGCAGCCGCCATACGTGGGGACACCAACACCTAGTCCGCAAGATACATCTGAGATGTTCGGCCTGCCGGGATCGTCGTGACCGACTCAGCATGGCAAGCGAGTGCTTTGAAGGAGCGTCATGCGAATTCTGCTTTACAACCCTGACAACGGGGTCACCCGCAACTTCATGCCCCACCTCTGGATGTTCCTGCTGCAAGCACTCACACCCGCGGGACATGAAGTGCTGCTGGTCGATGGCAATGCCCAACCTATGGAGGAAACCCAAATTGCGCAATTCGTCCGCGACCAGAACATCGGACTGGTTGGTATCGGTGCCATGACCAGGATGGTCGCCAGGGCGTATCGCATGGCTGACGCAATTCGGGCGACAGGAGTTCCGGTGGTCATGGGAGGGCCGCACGTGACCGAAGAGGCCGATGAAGCTCTCGGCCGCGATGGTGGCCCGCGCCATGCCGATGCCGTTGCCCTGGGAGAAGCTGATGAGACCTGGCCGCAAATCGTGGAAGATGCGGTTCGCGGTGAGCTCAAAGAAATCTACGCG
>DASPST010000071.1:0-82768 GCA_035623795.1 Terriglobales bacterium | reverse complement strand
CAGAGCGGCGAACAAGGTGGTGGTGCCATGGCGCTTGTAATCATGAGTCATGGTGCCGCAGCGCCCGGGTTTCAATGGCAAACCAGGTTGGGTTCGGTCGAGAGCTTGAATCTGGCTCTTTTCGTCGACGCACAAAATCAGGGTTTTATCCGGCGGATTTAAGTACAGGCCAACGACGTCAATGAGTTTCGGCACGAATTGCGGGTCACGACTGACCTTGAACGTGGACCAGCGATGTGGCTGCAAACTGTGCCGCTTCCAGATCCGTCGCACGGTCGCTTCGCTGACCCCTTGCGCCTGGGCCATCAGGCGGGTGCTCCAGTGCGTGGCGTTAGGTGGGTGAGTGTGCAGCGTGGCTTCTACAATCGCGGCCACCTTGTCGTCGGCAATCGAGGGAATGCGGCCCGGACGAGGCGCATCTTTCTGCAACCCTTCAGCGCGCAAGGCCAAAAAACGCGCGCGCCACAGTTGTACGGTGGGCCGCGAGACCCGCAGGCGCTCTGCGATCTCCTGGCTCTGCACGCCATCGGCGGCCAGCAGAATGATCTGCGCCCGCTGAACCACGCGCTGCGGCTGGCTTCTGGCCCTAGCCCAGGTTTGCAAGGTGCTGCGCTCCTGGTCGGAAAGCGAGAGGGGTGCAGCACTTCGGGCAGGCTGAAGGAGAAAGACGGTGGTGCAGCAGGTGGGGCCAAATGAAACGGCCACGATGGGACCAGGTCAGGTTGCCAAAAGCATCCCACTTGGGCGGACGTGCAAAACTATCCGATTCTCTGGTACGGAACGACTTCATCCCAGACAACTAGCGGAGTTACGTGTCCTTAGGCCATCACAGCGCCAGCAGACATCCCAAGCTATCTGGCGAAGGTGCGATGGTTGGCTTCGCGCCGTAAGACGGCTCTCAGATAACTCGAAAGGCCACACCTTCGAGCGTGCGAGTCGCGCACACTGGAGAGAACGGCATTCCTGTCTTGTGGCGGAATTCATCGAAGGCGCGAAGTTCATGCTCGCGATTGTTGAATTCGTCAAAAAAGACATAGGTTCCTGGCTTCAGAAGATTGCGGATCTGACAAAGAACGAATGCGGTCGAGGAGTACAGATCGGCGTCCATGTTCACGATCAGTTGATCGTGGGGCGGAGGTTCATAGGTTGGCAAGGTTTGCTCAAACCAGCCCTTAAAGAACTGTACGCGGGGATCGTCGATCTTGGGCAGGTCGCCATTGGTCGAAAAGACGCCTTTTTCCCGGTCCTTCACAAAATCTTCAGGCAATCCCTCAAAGCTATCAAAGCCGTGCAAGTGGCTCTCGCGGTGACGAAGCACTTTCGACCAATACTTCATCGTCCAGCCTTTGTACACCCCGAATTCGAGATAGAGCACCCGCTTTTCTCCAACTTCGGAGGCGATTTGGTCAAAGACTCTCCATTTCGATGGAAGCCGCGGAATGGCCTGAAATCCGTTGTCCTGCATCCATCTGCCGACAACGAGGTAGTTGAGCGCAGCATTCGGAACCAAGGTCCCGACTTTACTCAGTGCCTGTTTTGTGAGGCGTAAGAGCATGGCTCGGCATTTTGTACTGTCAACCTACAAACACGGTGTCAAACCGAAGTTTGAAGCACAGCCGGAAGCTTCTTCGTGTCTGACGATAGCACGACACAGTGTCTGTTGTTCCCAGAAATTTTTCACAAGGCGGTGGTTGCCCAATTTGATCAGCACGAGGGAAGGTCAGATGGCGGCGCGGTGCTCCTGAAGGCCGCTGATCGTAGCTTCGGCCTGCTGCCGAATAGCCAAAGTTGAGATACGTACAGGCACATAATCAAGCCATGGGCCAAAACAATGGTCCTGCTGGGGTTACCTGTTCCACAAAGGAACGTTACTCGACGCCAAGCTCAGAACCAGTTTCCAAAATGACGAAATGTAAACTGACCTTGGTAACACCTTTGTGTTCAACAAGGTAGCCGAGGTTTGCCTTTGACCATCCCTGTGGGAAATCCACAGAACAGGCGAAAAGGTAATTAACTAGCTACTTTCCGGTGCAAAACTGAGTACTCCTGAGCAGTATTTCACAGGTAGAGAGGGGACGGGCGAATGCTACAACGTGGCTGAAGTGTTTGATCTCACGAGCAGCGGAGGACACCCAGTGATCAAGTTGCGGTACGTGCAGCCAACCGTCTGGGAGGGTCTGTTTGCCGAAGGAGTGGCCGAGCTATGGGAACCATGGATGCGAGTGGTGGATGAGCTATTAGAGGATGAGGAAATGTTAGGTGCAGTCTACGAGGCCCAAGGCCAACGACACGAGCAGAGTCGGGTGCGAGGGCGGCAGCAAACGCCGGCGGAAGTAGCCTTGCGGATGTTGATTCTCAAGCATGTGCGCAACTGGAGTTATGAAACCTTGGAGCGGGAGGTGCGAGCCAACGTGGTGTATCGCAGCTTCTGTCGGATCGGGATGCAGAAGGTGCCGGACGCCAAGACGCTGGTGCGACTGGGACAGGTGATTGGGGCGGAGACCATCGCGGAGCTGCACGATCGAATCGTGGCCACAGCCCGGCAGCGGGGAGTGATTCGAGGCAGAAGGATGAGGGTAGACACGACCGTGGTAGAGACCAACATTCATTATCCGACCGACAGCGATTTGCTGAGTGACGGGGCACGGGTGTTGACGCGGACTATGAAAAAGATTGCTCGGAAGGCAGGTGGGCTGAAACGTGAGGTGCGCGACCGGACGCGGAGTGTGCGGAAGCGGGTGATCGCCATTGCGCAGGCCTTACGCCATCAAGGGAGTGATGGCGAACGAAAGCGGCGACGCGAGTATGGGCAACTGCTGCGGCTGACGCGGCAGATTCTCAATGATTCCCGCAGGGTGCTGCAGGAAGTCGAGGGGTTGCCAGCCCGCCGGCGACGGGGCGTGCAGGGGCTGGGGGAACGGCTGGAAGCCGTGGCCGAGCAAGTGCGTCGGGTAGTGCGACAGACCCAGGCCCGGGTGTTCGGGGGGATTACGCAATTTTCGGACAAACTGCTGAGTTTGTTTGAGGCGCACACGGAAATCATCCGCAAGGAGAAGGCGGCGAAGCCGAACGAGTTTGGCAATCTGGTCAAGTTGCAGGAAGCAGAAAACCAGATCATCACCCACTATGAAGTGTTTGACAAACGGCCCAGCGACCGCCACCTGTTGCTGCCGGCGGTGGAAACACACCGGCGGCAGTTCGGTCGAGTTCCTCGATGGGTGGCAGCCGACGCTGGGTTCTACTCTCGCGCCAACGAACAAGGGGCACAAGCACTGCGTGTGAAATATGTTTCGATTCCGAATCGGAGCACGCGCAGTGAGGAACGGCGCCGCTGGGAAAAACAGCGCTGGTTCAAACGAGCCCAAGCATGGCGCACCGGATGTGAAGGGCGGATCAGTGTGATCAAGCGCCGCCACGGGCTGGCACGCTGTCGCTACCATGGAATTCAGGGTATGCGGAGATGGGTAGGACTGGGCGTAATCGCCAACAACCTGGTCAACATCGGCAGGTATCTGTCACCGCAACCAGCCTGAGTTGACGCGGACGGTTTACGCGTTGCCGGAATCTCGGGGCAGCGCGTGCAAATCACCCACGGCGGGTGGTCTCTTGCCCGGGAATGAACAGAATCTACTTCCGGAAGCTCAATTTTGCACCGGAAAGTAGCTAGCCCGGCGAGACCCTCAACGCGCGCTGTCTGGGGCGGGATCTATTTCCAGGCAGAGTTCTTGGTCAGGAATTTGTTCTGAGGGTTTCGGCGGAACGGTACGATTGGGAGGGTTGCCGTCCAAGGATTTGCCGAGGCTGCGCACAGGCCAGAGTGATGTCTGAGCCGCGCGCCGAAGTATTGGGCGGGGCTGACTGCGCTGTGTGTTGGTGGTATTTACTTCCGAAGAAAATTTGCGGGTGGGAGAAACAGGCGGAGGTGCAAATCAAGCAAAATGGGGGAGGGACATACTGGTCGAACTATCTAGCTGGTTGCTCGGTTGAAGTAACGCCGCAAGCCGAGAGCCCCTACGATTGTCCCCGCGGTTACGGTGAGCATCGCGGCGACTCCAGGTTCCGGCACTTGTAGCAACTGCTTCTCGTTGCCGTGATAGGGATACGTGCCCCAGTCATGCTTTGGTTGGGCAAAGACTGTGCCCGCAAAAAGAAGCAGCGCAAATACCAGATGGGACCGCTTCATGTAACTACCTCATCCACGTGTAGATTAGCCAAATTTTGTGGTCTGTCAAGATTGAAAAGATTTGCGCTTTCAGGCAGTAAGGAAGCAGCTCACGGCCGCCAGCCCAGGGCGGCGGACTCATCAGCTCCTCGCCTGTGAGGTTGCAAACACCTGCATAAGATGAACAAGAATGCACTGAAATGAGTGCAAATTCTCACTTCTATACAAAATGGTTGCACGATAGCACCGACAAAGAACCGAAGCTTAAGATACCTACATAGTAACAGGCTCTGGTCTTCTAGGCTGGCCTTTGTGGGCTCGGCAGCGCCCCCGGGGCCCGGGTCAACGCGCAGCCGGCGCTGAACGTTATCCCGCGGACTGCAGTTGTTCCCGCAGGATCGTGACGATCCGTGCGGCCGCCATGCCGTCCCAGAGGGGCGGAACCCGGGTCTTCCGCGGCGGACCGACGAGCACGGAACGGGCCGTTTCGACGATCCGGGCAGGGTCGATTCCCGCCATATGGTTGCTCCCGTGTTCGATGGTCGCGGGCCTCTCTGTATTCTGGCGCAGGGTGAGGCAAGGCACACCCAGCACCGTGGTCTCCTCCTGGATGCCGCCGGAGTCGGTAAAGACCAGCCGCGCCTGATCGTTCAGGGACAGGAAGTCAATGTAGCCGAGGGGGTCAAGAGGCACAATTCCGCGCTCCGAGGCAGCGGGACTGCCCGTGAGGTGATGGGACAAGCCAAAGCTCTCAATATTCTTGCGCGTCCGCGGGTGGACGGGGAAAAGAACTGGAAAGTCCGCCGCAATGGTGCCGACTGCGGTCAGGATTCCTTCCAGAGTTGCCTGGTCATCGACATTGGAAGGGCGATGCAGCGTTAGCACACCGTAGGGCTGGCACAGCCCGTTGGACCTCAGCCCCAGCCGGGTGAGAATGGAAGACTGCGCGGCGACTTTCCGGTAACGGAGCAAGGTATCGATCATCACGTTTCCCACCAGGAACATTCTCTGCTCCGGGATACCTTCTCTGCGCAGGTTGTCGAGTCCGCTCTGCTCGGTGACAAACAGGAGGTCTGAGATGGCATCGGTCAACTTGCGATTGATCTCCTCTGGCATGGCCATATCGAAGCTCCGCAGGCCGGCTTCGATGTGTGCCACGCGGATCCCGAGCTTTACAGCCGTGAGTGCGGTGGCAATGGTAGAGTTCACGTCGCCGACCACGAGCACCATGGTAGGCTGGAAATCCTGCAACACGGGTTCGAGCCGCCTGATAACCTCAGCAGTCTGTACCGCGTGGCTGCCTGCGCCCACCTGCAGATTGACGTCGGGCCGGGGGAGGGCCAGCTCGGTGAAGAAATTACCGGACAGAAGCTCGTCGTAATGTTGCCCGGTATGCACCAGGCAATGCTGGATCTCGGGAAACTGCCTGAGTTCCTCCACCACGGACGCAATCTTCATGAAATTGGGCCGTGCTCCTACCACGCTGAGAAGCTTTAACATCCGCATGCGTCTCTTTCGATCGTCGCCCTGAAGTTCAGACTCTAGGATGGTTGCCAGACGAAACCAGCCGGCCATCTCATGGCCACTGTCACCTATGGGACCGTCGCTCGAACCTCCTCGGAATGCTTGCTCTCTCTTCCCGCCTGGTCAATCGACGTGATCACGTAGTAGTAGGTCTTGCCGCTGTCGACGTCCTTGTCGGTGTAAGTTGGGTGGATCACGCGCAAAGCAATGACTTCGTAAGGGCCGCCCAGTTTTGTGCTGCGATAGACGTTGTAACCGATAATCCCCCTGCCGTGGATGGGAGCTGGCGCTTTCCAGTTCAGCGTAACGCTGTGGCCTCCAAATCTAAGAGGGCCGGATCGCAGGGCCAGACCTACCACGCCCACCAGGGTCCCCAGTAGCGCACAGGATAGGACTACCCGGGTTACGGATCGTTTCATGTCTGCACCAGCCATCCCTGGCACCGCTCCCCCAGAATCTACCTGACTCTCCGGACCGCCTTCTGGTTGCACCAGCCTACACCGCGGAACGGTCCGTCGCGGGCCGGCGGAAGGGATCGAACCCTACGATCCGATCCCGATCGAAGCCAACCCGTCGCTGGCTCTGCAGGCAACCTCAACCCGAGCACGCCCAGCCGGGTGGTCGCTTCCCGGATGCCGCACAGAGGCCCTCAACACCAGCCACGCCCGATTCGGTGCAGCGCCCAAATTGTTAGTCCAACCAGCCCCACCCCCAACGCAAAGAACACAATTCCACCTTGATGATGCAGTCTTCCATTCAGCCAACCCTCGTCCACATACAATCCCAAGGTCGTGAGCACGAAGATCCGAACGCCATTCTTGATCACAGCGATGGGGACTACCCCAAGAGTCACGACGATCCTCTGCCAACCGGCCTTCAGAAACATGTACCCCAGGGCAAGGCTGGTGAGCAAAAGCATCATAGTGGAACGGATCCCGCTGCACTCCTGCGCAACCTCGATATCCAGCCCCGGCAGCGAGAGCACGAATCCACTCTGCGTGACCGGAATCCCGGTCAGCCGAAAGAGCCAGAACGCGATTTTCGCGGATCCGGCCTGGAGCGCAAAGATGATCTTCGAGAGCACAAAATCCGGGAGCGGAACGAGCAGTAGCAATAGCAGCAGAGGAAACCGAAAGCGGCGAAAAACCGGCAGACCGAAAATCAACATCACGAAGGACAGCCACAAAAGAACCAGGGCCAGCATGTTCAGCGAGAGGCAGGTGCTCTCACTCATCGAACCGCCAGGCCCGCTCCCGTACCAGGCCAAAACCGCTGCCGGCAGAAAGAACGCCAGGCCCACCCAAGGGTCGGTCCGGCCCGTCGCAGGGCCGCAACTCCCTTTAAGGAAGGCAAGACCAATGCTCAGGGGCAGCACCAACAGAATGTGGGTGTACTGGTCATGCCGCCAAGTGAGTTCGCAGAACGCGCGCAGGGAAGGCCAGAACCAGAGGAGGGTGAGTCCCACCAGCAGGAACAGAAGCACCCACCTGCGGCCCCGCGCTCCGCTCGCGAGTTCCGCCCCCAGGGGTCCCGCCGCGCCGGGTTCGCTGGCCGCCAGTGATCGACTCCGGATCTTCAACTTCTCCTTCCCAGGCTCAGCTGCGCTCCACCGAACGCCTAGCCAAGGAATTCAGTCGGCCGCTCACCGCGCTCTTACCCGTCAATAGCTTTTCAATCGTCCGCTTCGGGTTCTTGTAAAAAGCGCTTGCGGCCTTCACCATCACCGCTTTCGCCAGGCGTCCCCGATCCAGCTTCAACCCGAACTCGTGCAGTTTCTGGGTGTGAAAGGCCCACGATTCCCCGCCCTCGAGCACGCTGTGGGCAAGATAGGCGTAGTAGTCGTTCAGCTTTGCTTCCAGCGCTCGGGAATACTCCTCCGGAGTCAGAAAGATGGGCCCGTAGGTAACGAGTTCGTACAAGGACATCGCATCCAGCGTATGCAAACGGCTCGCAAACGTCGTGACCGATTCTGAGCTGTACTCTCTCGTATAGCTCAGAATCTGGTGGATAAAGCCGAAATCGCTTGTCTGCAGGAGTTGAAAGCACATTTCCGAGTCGCAATGCAGGTTGGATTCGTTATAGAACGGGTCGCGACTGCGCACGAAGTCGGCGCGAATCATATGCGTGGTGCCAGTCCCGAAGACGTAGGGCCCGTTGAGCAACCTCATGCGGCAGGCATCTCGTCCGGCAACCACGGTACTTGGGTAGGGCAGGCCCGTCCATTTCACCTCGTTTCCCTGCAGACCGTAAGAACTGACGATCCCCACCGAGGGATGCGCCTCCATCAAGGCAACCATGCGTTCCAGGCATTCCGGAAACAAGAAGTCATCGCCGAATAAGAGCTTGCAATATTTGCTGGTCGGGGACACCTTCCGTAGAGCACTGTTATGACTCGCAACTGGCGGGAGGAAATTCTGGTTGTCGTACACCCGGATTCGCGAGTCCTGAGTGGCATAGCGACGGGCGATATCTGCCGTGGCGTCGGTGCTGCAGTTGTTGACAATGGCGTAATCCCAATTCTGATAAGTCTGCCCGAGAACGCTTTCGACACACGCCGCCAGGTGGTCTGCCCCGTTGTATACCGGGGTGAGGATACTTACGACGGGCTGCAATACTGGGGTCATACGTTGTTCATCGTTCAGTGGCTCGTGACCATGCTGCCGGAGCGGCGAAGGTGCCCATCCCGATTGGGGCTCCGATTGGCCAGATACCACGACAGCGTGCGACGCAAGCCTTCGTCCAGGGTAGTGTGGGCCTGGAAGCCAAACTCCCGTTGGGCAAGGCTTACGTCGAGGCACCGGCGGGGTTGCCCATTGGGCTTGCTGGTATCCCATACGATCCGCCCTCGGTACCCCACGATTTCGGCCACTTTGTTAGCTAATTCGCGAATCGAGATCTCCCTGCCGCTACCGAGGTTGACCGGTTCAGGCTTGTCATAGAGCTGGGTGGCAGCCACAATGCCCTCGGCCGCATCCTCGACGTAGAGAAACTCCCTGGTCGGCGAGCCATCTCCCCACAAGACGATCTCATCGCGCTTTTCCTCCGTCGCCTCGACACACTTGCGGATCAGCGCCGGTATGACGTGCGACGTCTCCGGATCGTAGTTGTCGCGCGGACCATACAGGTTTACCGGGAGCAGGTAGATCGCGTTCGTCCCGTATTGTTGCCGGTAAGCCTGGCATTGCACCAGCAAAACCTTCTTCGCCATCCCATAGGCGGCGTTCGTCTCCTCCGGATAGCCGTCCCACAAATTTGTCTCGCGGAAAGGTACGGGCGTGAACTTGGGATAAGCACAGATAGTCCCCAGCACGACGGTCTTCTCGGTTTTGAAGCGACGTGCCGCCTCGATGAGCTGAATGCCCATCATCGCATTTTCGTAGAAGAACGTTCCAGGGCTCGCGCGGTTCGCACCAATTCCGCCCACGACGGCTGCCAGATGGATTAGGACTTGCGGACGGTGTTCGTGGAACAGCCGATCAATCGCGGCCATGTCGGTAAGGTCAAACTGCGGCAGAGTGGGCACAAAAACGTTCCGGCAACCCATCCCCCGCAGACGCTCCATCAGGTGGCTGCCCAGAAATCCCGCCCCGCCGGTCACGGTTATGCGCTTGGAGATGAGATCCGTCACATGTTCCTCCCCTGGGAATCGACCTCCAATCGCAGCGCCGCCTCTCCCCCTTCCAATTTCGCTTTCACCGCCTCCAGATCGGCGTCCACCATGATGTGCACGAGATCTTTGAAAGTTACTGCGGGCTCCCACCCCAGAACCCGGCGCGCCTTGGAAGCATCCGCCAAGAGAAAATCCACTTCGGCGGGGCGGAAGTAGCGGGGGTCGACTTCGACGAACTCCTTCCAGTCTAGACCGGCCTGCGCAAAAGCAAGTTCTACGAACTCCCGGACCGGGTGGGCTTCGCCGGTACCGATCACATAATCTTCGGGAGTATCCTGCTGCAGCATCAGCCACATGGCGCGAACATAATCGGGCGCGTAGCCCCAGTCCCGGCGGGCGTCCAGATTTCCCATGTAGAGCTTCGGTTGCAGACCGTGCTTGATGTGAGCCACAGCCCGTGTAACCTTCCTGGTCACGAAGGTCTCCCCGCGTCGTGGTGACTCGTGGTTGAACAAGATTCCGTTGGAGGCATGCAGCCCGTAGGCTTCGCGGTAGTTGACCGTGACGTTGTGCCCGAAGAGTTTGGCGCAGGCGTAAGGACTGCGTGGGTGAAATATGGTGGACTCGCTCTGCGGAGGCGGGCTGCTCCCAAACATCTCGCTGGAGGATGCCTGATAGAATCTGCTGCCCAGGCCGGTAATCCGGATCGCCTCCAGCAAACGCAGGGCCCCGCAGGCTACGACATCGGCGGTGTACTCCGGAATCTCGAAGCTCACCTTGACGTGGCTTTGCGCGGCGAGATTGTAAATCTCGTCGGGTTGTACATCGTAGAGCAGTTTGACCAGCGAACTGCCATCCGTCAGGTCGGCGTAGTGCAGAAAGAAACGGGTGCCGGCCTCATGAAAATCATGATAGACGTGGTCGAGCCGGTCAGTATTGAAGCTCGACGAGCGGCGCTTGAGCCCGTGCACTTCATAACCTTTCGCGAGCAACAGTTCCGTGAGGTACGAGCCGTCCTGGCCCGTGCTGCCGGTAACGATCGCCTTCTTCATGCTACGTTCTCCTCGGGAACGTGTTTCCCATTGACAGCCCTGCCCGCACTTTCCGACGAACGCTTCAGCTAGTCAACGGCCAACGGTATCGCAGGGCACGTGGCACCAGCTGTTTCAGCCGACTCCGGAGCCGCAACCTTCGTTTCATCGCCAGAAACCCGTTCCCGTCGTCGACGGTCGCCTGCCCGATGATGTGTCTCTCAAAAGTGTAACGGTCCGCCTGCCGGTCCGGGGCGAGCACAGCGGGGTGCTCGAGTTCGTCAAGTTCTCGCGTAGCGATCCCAATCGTGCTGTGTCCCGCCTGGAAGTGGGTGGCGTCGGGCCCCACCCCGACGTTCGTCACGAGGTTTTCGTTGGGCACGATCGACAGCCCGCCCTGGCGCCAACAGGCAAACATCCACTGATAATCCCAGGTGTCGATCTGTCCGCGGTAGAGGCGGTCGAAGATCGCCTCCCAGTATTGGGCTTCCTGCGGGTCGTCGAAGATGGATTGCAGCCATCTCTCTCTGTAGGCAGCTGGCCAGGCGGAAATATTCACATCGTAAGTTTGCCACGCCCTTCTCCAGCTCGCCCAGCCCCAGGTGTAGGGGTAGCGTGAAATATAGTAGCTGGCAGAACCACGTCGCCTGCCGTCCTGAAAATTGGCACCACTGATATGCACGATGCGGTTGTCGTCACGGTAGCGACGCAACATGGCCGAACAGAAATCGAAGAAGGAAGCGCAGGGAACGCAGTCGTCTTCCAGAATAATGGCTTCCGAACATTGCTGAAAAACCCAGTCCAGACCCGAAGAGACTCTCCGGCGGCAACCGAGATTCTGCGAAGCAAAATTCACCTGCACCTCGCAGGGCCAGTCCGGGGAGGTAACGATCTCTCGTGCCTCCTCACAGCGCCGCCCCTCTCCTGGACAGCCGGGACGCGGACCATCGGCCACCACCAGGAGACGCTGCGGCCGGGCTGCGCGAATGCGCCCATAGACCTGTGCGGTGAGTTCCGGGCGGTTGAATATGAACAAAGCAACCGGTGCCGTGGTGCTGTGGCTCATTTCTCCGTCAGAATCGGCTTCCCCCGTTGAGTTGGGCCGCCCCGTGATTTCTTCATCCATTGACACGTCCAGCCGCATGGCAATCGGGCACACCCCGGTCAGGTTGTCTCGGTACCTCCCAGCGGTGCTTTACCAGGACCGTCTTGCCTTCCCAGCCCATGGGATAGTCCTTGCCGGTGCCGTAGAAGTTGCCGTCTTCCACCTGCAAAATCGATGCCGACTCGATCCAGTCCTGCATGATGCCGTTCACTTCAAGATAAGGACTCAGATAATAGGCTCCCAGGCTGAGCGGAAGTTGGTCGACCACGCAATCGATGAATCCCTCCGGGGCCAGGTTCAGCGCCTCATGGCTGTGCAGCTCGGTAGAAGCAAGGAAATACACTTTGCCCCAGCCATTGACCGACACGCTTACTCGTGAATTCATCAGGGGCGCACCGGCACGGTAATGCAGTCGGATGCGCAATGGCTTCCCTGAGAGAAAGACACTCTGCTCGCGCCCGTCCTCATCGAATAACTGGATACCAGTGAACCTGGCGAAACCCTCTCCCTGGCGATCGTGGCGCGCGGTAAGGTCGGAGGCGGCAACCTGCAGAAGGTTGCTTTGGTACTGTGCAACGGTCCGCGACGTAGGCCCATCTGCCACAGACCGGCCTGCCTCCAGCAGGATGGCCCGAGAACAGAGCTTCTCGACCGCCGCCAGGTCGTGGCTCACGAAGAGTACGGTGCGTCCTTCGGCTGCGACATCCTGCATCTTGCCCAAGCACTTTTTCTGAAATGCCGCGTCGCCGACTGCCAGCACTTCGTCGACAATCAGGATTTCGGGCTCCAGATGGGCTGCCACCGCGAAGGCAAGCCGGACCTGCATTCCGGAGGAAAAACGTTTGACCGGCGTGTCCACAAATTTTTCCACCCCGGAGAAGGCGACGATCGCATCGAATTTGCGATCGATCTCCTGCTTCGTCATGCCGAGAATCGTGCCGTTGAGATAGATATTCTCCCGCCCGGTGAGTTCGGGGTGAAAGCCGGTGCCGACTTCCAGCAGGCTGGACACTCTCCCCTTGAGGCGAACCCGTCCCTCTGTGGGTTCGGTGATGCGGCTGAGAATCCTCAGCAAGGTGGACTTGCCGGCTCCATTCCTTCCAATGATGGCGACCGTTTCCCCCTGGGCGACGTCAAAGGAAACGTCTCGAAGCGCCCAGAAATCCTCCATAGCCGCGCGCGACGGCAGGAACAGTTGTTTCAACCAGTCGACGGCCGCTTCCCGCAGGGTGACGTAGCGGTTGCGTTCCCGCACGTCCGAGACGCGGTAGCGCTTACCCAGGCCCTCGATTCGAATGATCCAGTCAGGCATGAAATCGCCAACCTCGCTGGTGCTAGATCACGTCGGCAAACGTCCGCTCCATTTTGCGAAAGTACCCGGTACCGCTCAGGCAAAGCGCCGCGGTGACTGCGGCCGAAGCCAGCAAGCCAGCCCAGTACATCGGCGCCTGCCCGCGCAGCAACGCCCAGCGGAAACCGTCGATTACCCCCACCATCGGATTGAGGGAGTACAGGAGCCGCCACTTCGGGGGAATCACCGAGCTGCTGAAACCCACAGGGGAGACATACAGCCCGAACTGCGCGATAAAGGGCACCACGTAGCGGAAGTCGCGGTATTCCACGTTGAGCGCGCACAACCACAAACCCACCCCTATCGCCGCCGCACACGCCAGGGCAATGAAGAGCGGCAAGAACATGACGCGCCAATCAGGCCAATATCGGTACCAGGCCATGATTCCCACCAGGATGGTGAAGGAAATCAGGAAGTCCACCAGGCTGGTGATGACGGACCCGGCAGGCACAATCAAGCGCGGGAAATAGATCTTGGAGACAAGGTTCGCATTCAAGATAAGGCTGTTGCTGGATTCCGTTACCGATGTGGCGAAAAACTGCCAGGGCAGCATGGCGGCGTAGACCAGGATCGCGTACGGCGCGTTGCCTTCGGTGGGAAGTTTCGCAATCTTTCCGAAAACCACGGTGAACACAATCATGGTAAGCAGCGGACGCAGCACCGCCCACGCCACACCGATGACGGTTTGCTTGTAACGAACCAGCAGGTCGCGCCAAGCCAGGAAATAAAAAAGCTGCCGGTACCTCCACACATCCTTCCAGTATTGGCTTTCGACCCGACCGGGTTCAATCACCAGTTCATCCACCGCGACTTCCTCCCCACCGCCAAACTGCCGTCGTTTCCCTGCCAGTCTGCTCCAGCTTACGCAGGAACCAGCGAATGATGATTGCCCGCAGCGCTCGCCTGGGCGCTGCCATCTCGGATGACGGGGCCGAGTCCGAGCGTGTCCAGCCAGGTTTGGATTTCACCTGGAGCCCGACTCGCCCATTTGGGATTACCCTGCAATCGGTGCATCAGTTCGAGGCGCGCAGCCTGGCTCGAAGCGAACAACTGGGATAGCTGGTAGCATCGCTTGCGAAAGCCCGTCAGCCTTCGCAAACTGGCATAATACGATCGCATCTGGCGACTGGTATCGAGCCAGGATTCCTCCAGGCCGGCCACTACCTGCGCCGGCAGGTCAGGCCGGCATTTCTCCACCGCATCGGCCAGCATCTGCTCGATCTTTCCGGCGTACTCCGCTGAACAATAGCTCATCGCCGCGGTCGCATTCTTCGCATGCACCCGCCACGTCGCCCAGGTATCGGGAATGTGAATCGTATTCGCCACCAGCCCGGCTCGCATTTCCCAGTGTCGGTCGCCGGGCGAGCCCCAGCGCCCGTCGAATTCGCCGATCCGGGAAAACAGGGAGCGCCGGATCAGCAGTTGCGTGACCGACAGATGGACCATGCACCCGGTCAGGTGGAGCAGGCCGTCAAACGGGGCGCGGCGCACATGTTGCCGTTTGAGTAGCCCCGGATTCCAGTGCCCGAATACGGTGGCGTCTCTCCACCCATGCTCGCGGAGCGGGCGGCCGTCCTTGTCGATGGCCTCGAGAGCGCAGGATGCCAGATCACAATCGCCGTTTGTCTCCAGCGCCGCCGTCAGCTTCTGCAGGCAATCGGCGGCCATGGTGTCATCACTCGTCGCAATATAAACGTACTTGCCCTGTGCCCGCCGGATGCAGGTATTCCAGCTCTCATAGAGTCCGCGCGGCGCCCGGGCAATGGATACTCTCCCATCCCGACGAGCCAGCTTCTCGAAGAACTCCCAGGAACCATCGTCCGAGCTGTCGACCACCAGCATCTCCCAGTTGCCATGGGTTTGCTTCAGAATTGTGTCGACTCTCTCCTCGAGGAAGGGCAAGGTATTGAAGCTGGGCAGGCAAACCGAAACCAGGGGCGCGCTCATTGGGACTTCCCCTCGATGCCCAGCGTCAGCTTGCGTCCGAAGAAAGCTTCGGCATAGCCGCTGGCCGCGTGACACTCCATCCCCCGGAGACGCATCAGAGACAGGAAGGTGGTCTCCTCAAACCAGCCTTTCGCCCGCTGCGTCGGGAACGCTTCCATGAGGTAACGCACCTTCTTCTGGCAGGTTTCGGGGGAGAGGGGTACGAACACACCGGGCTGTCCCAGGTCGCCGTCGTACTTGGGAACTTCATACTCCAGGATCAAATGATCGCGAAAGGTGTTCCAGGTCAGATCCGCCACCAGGCGATGGTCCTGATGGGCGTCGTAACGGTTATGAGTAAAGATAATGTGCGGGGAAACCTGCCCCTTCAACTCCTCGAAGATGGTTTTTACTTCAACGCCACAGAACGGCAGAAACCCGTCACGGAAGGCCTTTACCAGTGGCTCCTCCAAGTTTCGGCCCGCGAACATGTTTGCCGCCCGACGAGCCTCTTGTTCCCGAGCTCCAATGGCGCTGAACACCACCCAATGAAACCGGCTGTTGGGGAACTGTTCAGCCAACTGGAGGATGGTCCCGCCGCACCCAATTTCGATGTCGTCCGAGTGGGAGCCCAGGCATAACACCCGCAGCGTTTCCGCCGCTCCCAGGTGCAGATTCAGACGAGTCATAGGCCGGCCGCCAGAACCTCCCACGGTTGAGCCGAACTCCCCCTCAGCACTCCCATACCTTCCACGGAGCGGTGGTCTGTTCCAACTCCTCCAGGTGCTGTTTATCCTTGAAGGTATCCATGCACTGCCAGAATCCTGCGTACTTATAGGACAACAGGGCTTGTTTTCGAATCAGCCGCTGGAATGGCTCTCTTAACAGTTCTTCACCGGGCTGGATGTGGCGGAAGATCTCTTTCCGCATCACGAAAAAGCCGCCATTGATCCAGATATCGCTGCGGATCAGGGGACAGATCTGTTGCACAACCCCGCCGGGTCCGGCATGCACCAGGTCAAAGCTTGCCGTAGGTTGCACCAGCAACAGCGATACCACTGCATGGCTCTGCTGAAGATTCTCGATGACCGGGGGCAGGGGCACATCGCTCAGCCCGTCGCCATAATTCGCCAGAAACATCTCCTCGCCGTTGAGATAGGGCTCTACCGCTTTCAGCCGTTGGCCAACGTTGGCGTTCATGCCGGTTTCTACGAAAGTGATCGTCCAGTCGTCGATATCGCGATTCAGATACTGAATGTTCTTTCCGCCTTGCGACCAGACAAAATTGTTCGAGACCGACTCATCATAGTGCAGGAAGTAGTCCTTGATCACGTCGCCCCGGTGGCCGAGGCAGAGGATGAACTCCTTGTGCCCGAAGTGCGCGTAGTATTTCATCAAATGCCAGAGAATCGGCCGGGACCCGATCTTCACCATGGGCTTGGGAACGTCCTCCGTGTATCCCCGAAGCCGCATACCGGCTCCGCCGCAAAACAAGACCACCTTCATTGGCTCACCTCAGCCCTTCTGCTGCATCGACGCGTCACTCCCTCGACCGCGGTGAGGCGCGTCCCCCCTAGTTGAACTTCCGGTTCACCGGCCGCACCGGGCGGCCCTCCAGATATTTTTCAATACCCTCATCCAGCGCTTTGCGATACACGACACTCGCCTCATCCACCGCCTCTGCCGTGCGCTCGATGTCCGCGGCGGTGTGCGAGAAACTGACGACGAAGGATGGGGCAATCACACCACGCCGGATCAGCTCCTGCATGAACAGAGTGCGAAAAGCCTGCGACCGCTGCTTATTCTGATCGAGGGTAGCAAACACCAGGTTGCAGGGCTTTCCCGCCAGCTCCAAGAAACCTTCCAGCCGGTTGCGCTTGATGGACTGCACCACCAGGGTCTGGAGCCGTTTCCCCTGCTCCCACAGAAAGTCGACAACGCCGCGCTCACGGTAGATTCGCATGGTTGTGAGAGCAGCGGCCAGAGCGTGCGTCTCCGCGCCGTGGGTGGTAGAGAGCAAGAAGACGCGGGGCTGATCGTGGTCCAAACCGCCCAGGCGCATGATTTCCCGTTTCCCGAGCAGGGCCGAGATCGCAAAACCGTTTCCCATTGCCTTGCCGAACGCAGACAGGTGGGGAACCACCCCGTGAAACTTTTGCCCTCCACCTAAATGCCAGCGAAAGCCGGTGATCATCTCATCGAATATCAGCAGCGCTCCTCGGCTCTCACAGAGCTCCTTCACCTGCTGCAGGTAGCCGGGCAGTGGAGGAGTCGCTGCTTCGGGCTCCATTACCACGCAGGCTACGCGCCCCGGATTCTGGTCGAACACGTCGCGAAGGCTTGCCAGATCGTTGTACCCAAATTTCAAAGTCAGGCTCACAGCCGACTCCGGAATCCCGGCATTCATCTCCGTCGTACCGATGAACCAATCGTCTACGGAGAAGAATGGCTGATCCCGGCAGATTGCGACCAAATCTCTCCCGGTATAGGCCCGCGCCAGCCTGACCGCGGCCGTCGTGACATCGGAGCCGTTCTTGGCAAACTTCACCATATCCGCGCCGTCGATCAGTTCCAGCAACGCTTCGGCCGCATCCACCTCAATTTTCGTCGGGCGGGTGAAATTTGCGCCCAACCGCATTTGCTCATAGGCTGCCTGCACCACCGGTTCAAACCCGTGCCCGAGGGTGACCGCCCTCAAGCCCATGCCGTATTCAATGAAGTCGTTGCCGTCCAGGTCCCAGACGTGGCAGCCCTGTCCATAGGCAATGAATCCCGGAGCTTGCTCGGGATACTGGTCATCGCCCTTGGCGTAGGTGTGGGCGCCACCGGGAATGAGTTTGTGTGCCTTGGATTGCAGCGCCTGGGACTTGCGAAAGCATCCCACGCCTACCAGGGAAGCGGAATCGTGACCGTTGGCCATGTTAGTTTTCTTCTGTATAGCGATTTTCAGTATCCAAGTCTGGCATTGAAAAATGCCTCTCCCGATTCCTCGCTGAGCAGCTTCAGTAGACGGTAACCCTCGGGATCGGTACCACAAAATGCCCGCCCCATTGCCTGATGAACTGCAACTGCTGCATGATCTCATCCTTGAGATTCCAGGGGAGAATAATGACGTAGTCAGGGCGGGTCTCACGGATCCGGTCGGGGTGGTGGATTGGGATATGGGTGCCGGGAAGAAAGCGCCCCTGCTTATACGGACTCCGATCCACCGTGTATTCGATCAGATCCTTCCCGATACCGCAGAAGTGCAAAAGGGTTGCGCTCTTGCCCGGTGCTCCATAGCCGGCCACTTTTTTCCCCTCCCGTGCCGCGTTTAGCAAGAACTCCAGCAGTGCCAATTTGGTCTGACGAACCTGCAGTGCGAAATTCTCATAACCTCTCAGGCAGGCGAGACCGGCCTTGTCCTCTTCTGCCAGCAACCGCCCCAGGCGTGGGTCCACGACATGACTCTTCGCCTCTCTGCGGCAGGCGTATACCCGGAGCGAACCGCCGTGCGATGCCAGTTCCTCCACGTCGAAGGCCTTCAGACCTTGTCTTTCCAGGATGCGCACGGTAGTCAGCATCGAAAAGTAGGAAAAGTGCTCATGGTAGATCGTGTCAAACTCGTTGTGCTGCATGAGGCGGAGCAGGTGTGGAAACTCCAGCGTGAGGACGCCCTCCGGCTTGAGCAAGAGGTGAAGGCCTTCGACGAAGTCGTTCAGGTCAGGAACTTGGGCCAAGACATTGTTCCCCACGACCAGGTCTGCGCGACGTTCCTGGCTTGCCAATTCCCGGGCGACGCGTGATCCGAAGAAACGGACCAGTGTGGGGATCCCCTTGTCCTCGGCGACTTTGGCAACGTTGGCCGCCGGCTCAACGCCCAGAACCGGCACGCCTTGCCGGACAAAGTACTGCAGCAAGTACCCATCGTTGCTGGCAACCTCGACCACAAAGCTGTCTGGGTTGAGGCCGAACCGCTCCTTCATTCTGTAGCAGTATGTCTCAGCATGTTCCAGCCATGAGTCGGAGTACGAGGAAAAATAGGGATAGTGGCCGAAGATATTCTCCGCCTTCTCGTACTCCTCCAATTGAACCAGGAAGCATTGACCACAGACGTAGACGTGCAGTGGGTAATAGACTTCTCCCCGGTTAAGCTCAGCGGCGGAAGGGTATGTCTCGCAAAGCGGCGACATGCCCAAATCGAGAAACGTCTGCTCTAACGCGGCGCCGCAGAAGCGGCAGGGCCTGGCCACGGCCGTGGCGGCGGTCGGGTTTGACAACATCATCGTAGCCATATTCACTTCGCATGGAGGAGCTCCTCCGTGCCTCCCCCGGCGTGTTTCTGCCTCCAGTACAGGGCCGAGTCCAGGTCCCCGTCCTTGAGCAGCCGCTGAATGTGATCCATGCGGATATAACGTCCGCATTCCTGGTCTTGCCGCGTGAGCCCGCTCGCTCGAAAAGCGGCGTACAACTCCTGGGCTCCCTGGCGTGCTGTCCAGCAGGGAAGGAAACCGGGCAGCACACGACGAATCTTGTCGCAATTCACCCGATAACAGCGCTTATCCGGGCCGCCTCCCGGGGCGTATTCGATGTGGCAGCCAGGAACTGTCTCGGCGACGATGTTGGCAAGCTCGGAGATGCGGTAGTTCTCCTCCGTCCGGCCCACATTAAACGTCTCATTGTGGATGGCGTCCGGCGACGCTTCCAGCACGCTCCGGATGGCGGCCGTGATGTCCCGGATGTGAACGATGGGACGCCAGGGCGTGCCATCACTCTTGATGTAGACCCGGCCGGTGGTGCAGGCAACCGCCACCAGGTCATTCAGAACAATGTCCAACCGCAATCGGGAAGACACTCCATATGCGGTTGCGTTGCGCAGGCAGGTTGGGCTGAAATTCTTGTCCGCCAGCGAAGCCAGATCGCGCTCGACCAGTACCTTGGATTCACCATATGGGGTCACCGGGTTCAGTCGAGCCGTCTCGTCCAGAAAATCGTCGCCGGCCGCGCCGTACGTACTGCAGGAGGATGCGAAAACGAACCGCCGAACGCCGGCCTCTTTGGCAAGTTGTGCAAGCCGGACCGAGGCGCGGTGGTTCACGCTGTAGGTAAGGTCGGAATTCAGATTACCCAGCGGGTCGTTCGAAAGGGCGGCGAGGTGCACCACCGCTTCGAATCCCTCCAGATCTTTTCGCGCAACATCACGAATGTCTTTGCGGATCTCGGGGATCTCCGCTGGCGCCTGCCCAAACTCGCAGCCAGCGAACAGGTCGGTGTCCAAACCGGTCACGTCGTGACCGGCAGCACGGAACAGGGGCGCCGCCACGGCGCCAATATAGCCTTTGTGACCTGTAACTAGAATTTTCATGCCCCGCCTATACGCAACAGAATGAACCTTTGCATGAAGAAACAAAATGAGTTTCTGCGCCGGCTACGCGGCATCCACAGGCTGCCAGCTGCCACCCCCGGCCGAGTTAGGCCTGTAAGTCATTACAAAAACGGTAGTTAAAGGGCGAAATCCAAGCCCCTTGGGCTCATGCCGCAGGCGCTTACCAGCGAAGTACGGATTGCCCCTGAACCGAACTGACTGATAGTGACACGTAAGGGGTAGCTTCGGAATGGCCCCCCAGTCATCGGGTGAAGGTTACCTCGGGTGTTCTCTAGGCGATGAAAACAACGCCTGCTGATCCCCGGCGCCACTGGGATGGAGCGCCGTCGTGAGGCCCGGTAGGCGTTGTCTCCCAACCGGAAGATTAGACAGGGCTTAGCTGCCATCACTTTGGCGGACGGGGCCGAACCCGGCTGGCTGGGCTGAGAGCAAACCACTCTCGCGCAATAGCTCCGCAGCAGCATGGATTGTGAGAAAGGGCAGCCCAGAACGCTCCGCTATGTCCAGCAAGGAGTGTTTCCCGTCGGAAAGGTTCAGCACCCAGAGGCGGGCGGAGATTTCTTCTCCCACTCCGTCACCGCCCGTGGAACGATAGAGGTTGCGGCGTCCCAACTGTGGCTCGCAATACGGGTTTTCGCTGCGATAAGTCCGGTTATTCTCCAAAACATCGACAGCCTCAGCGCAGAGTCGCAGCGACTCCGCCAAGGCTTCGGGCCGGATGAATTCCAGATTGTCAGCTGAGCTGTGATACTCCGGAAACGTTCCCCAGACACTCCGCGTCAGGCAACCCACCGGCAGATTGAAACCGGGAGAGCAGTATTGACGCTCATCGTAGCCATAAGGGGAGAATTCCAGAATTGGGGAAGACGGTCCCTTATGCCGCAGAATTTGAGCGAGCACTCGATCAATTTCCGCATTCCCCCGGCGGCTCTTCTTGTAATGAAACCCACCCGGATCGCCCAAGCACGCCAAGACTAACCCGTGCCGGATGCGCGCAACCGCTTCGGAGTTCTGCGCCAGCCAGGTGATGGCGCCTATGGTACCCGGAATCAGCAAGAACCGATATGAATAGTAGTGATCGAGGCGCGATAGCAACTTCGCGAGAAATACGGCTATGCTCACCCCGGAAAGATTGTCATTAGCCAGGGACGGATGACAAGCATGGCAGGAGATTAGAACCTCTTCCGGAGAAAGCCCTGGCAGGTAGCACTCCCCGTATACCAGGTACCCATCTTCCAACGAGGAGTCGATGCATACCTCGTACTCCCCCTCCTGCAGGCTCAGCAGGTGGTTGTGGGACAGACAAAATCCCCAGTTTTCCTGGTAGTACGAAGTCCGATAAGGGATCCAGTCGGGATGCTCGGGAAGCGTGTGCAAGTGAGGTTTGAGCTCGCGCAAGGCCATGGTTGCGTGCACGGGTTGGCTGTAACTCAGGACGTGCAAGTTGCTGCTCTGAAAATCTACCACCCGGTGTCCATCGCGATCCTTGATGAAGGCATCTCGTATGTTCCATTCCTTGGGCACGGTCCAGTCGAAGACCTTGGTGCCGCTGCGCACGGCAACGATCTGCAGGGGAATTCGCTCTTGAATCGAGCCCAGAGTGCGGCGGATTCCATCACCGGTTATGCTGCGGCAGATTGGGTAGAGTTCTGCCGCGAACTGATGCAATTCCAGTCCCAGCCCTTTCACATCGCTGCGTTCGAGTTCCCTGAGCAGATTCATCCGGTTATTCGAAGTTGGGGAAAGTTCGATCGCGTTCGGAAATCCGCTCGACCGTTATGGGCCATGCGATCTGGAACGCCGGGTCATCCCAGCGCACGCCCCGCGCCAGTTCGGGACGATAGAATTCCGACATCTGGTAGAAGACTTCGGTGCCATCCTGCAGGGTGAGGAACCCGTGCCCGCATCCTTCGGGCACATAAAGCATCAGGTGGTTGGCGGCGCTGAGGACAACTCCAATCCACTGTTTATAGGTAGGCGAGTGCGGCCGCAAGTCGACCACGACATCATACAGGGCCCCGCTCGTACAACGCACGACTTTCACCTCGGGATACGGCTCGGCCTGATAGTGAATTCCGCGCAGCGTACCTTTTCGTTCGTTGAAGGATATACTGCATTGCACCGTTCTTGGATTTAAGCCCGCTTGTTCAAATTCGCCCTGGCACCAGGATCGGGCAAAGAAGCCACGTTCGTCGCAGTTGGGCTCGAGCTCGATTTCTACAACCGCCGGTATCTTGGTTTGGTGAAATTTCATCTGCGTATCGCGCCTCGGAAAGCCCCCGAGGTTTCCCATCGCAAATTTACCCGGAGCCGAGGCAACTGGTGGCAGAGTTGTGGCCGCTTTCAGTGGAGTTCAGGTGCCCAACGGTCATGCGGCCGGTACTCACATGGTGCAGAGCACCTTATCCAGTTCGTAGACTAACTCGCCATTCACCGAGAGCCAGGTTTGTCCAGGGGCGAACCACCCGGTAATGAGCACTCTTCAACGTCTTCGCAGCGCGGAGGCGAGGCTGACAACGCTCTACACGGAGATATGATCTCGCTGGGATCGAAGGGCAGCCGGACCCGCGGCCCGGCCGCCGCGCAGATCGCTGAGAGCGGCCTCCGCGTCGGCCTGGCTGACGCCACGACTCGACCGCCCGTAGCCGACAGCAGAGGGCCCAAAGCGTAAATAGCCTGCTTGGGCGAAACTTCGCCCTCCAAGATAAGATCTGGGATGTCGTCGCAGCAGCGATAAGGATCCAGGGTTGCCTTGCTCAACACCTAGGCATCTTTAACCGTCGCCGGGGGAGTCCAAGCCTCCTGTCTCGAGAGTGCCTCATCCCGCCGCTCGCGACCGCGACTCGAGTCTGCACCGTCGACTGCAGTCCAGTTCGTGCACCATCGACACGGGATGGTGAAAGCAGATGCCATTCTGCGGGCCCCGGATGCGACTTTTCTTCCGGGACCCCTGGGACCGCAATTCACTGAACCGTCGTGGTAACTCCTGTGGGCGGGTTAGGAGCCGGCAGGGCGTCGTAGCAGGCGTTGGCATTATAGGTGAGTATGCCGCTGCTGCCATCGGTCTTGCCCTGCATGACATTCAGATAACAGTCTGCGGCCGGAATCGTGTTGGCGTACCCGCCGACATTGGGAACATTCCCGCTGCTCACGTCGGGTCCGATCGGCGGCCATGGCTTGCCGGATGACCACCAACTTGGCTGCGCCGCGCGGTAGAACGACGCGGGAAGGGACTGGCTCGACGGAACCGGGTTTGCGTACTGGCTGAGTCCGCTCGGCACCTCAGCGCTATTCCATCGCACCGCGCCGGTCACCACATCATAGTTTCCCCAGCGCAACAACGTGCTGGCAACCAGAGGATCGGAAGGGACGACTACGGTACCTTCCGTGTTACCGGAGGTCAGGTCGTAGATACCCTTGCTGGCACCAGGGCCGAGAGCGGTTTGATAGGTAGTGTGATAACCGGCTGTCCCCAGAACATTTCCTATCACGTTCATGTATCGATTGTAGGAATACAACTGGATAGGGATCGTATCCTCGGACTTGCCCGTTTCCCATCCCGTGAGGCGGTTGCGGAAGATCGTGTCCGCGTTGCTGCTCCCGTGGAAAACATCCCCCATAAAGCCGGAGCCGATGTTCCCCTCGTAGAGGTTATAGAGCACGCCCGCGTCATGCGCTCCATAAAGGGACGGAATCTGCCAAGCCACAACGTAGTAATAGTCATCGATGGAGTAATTGTAGGCCAGCACCGACCCCATCGACGGACCCATCATAATCGGTGCAGTGATGTGCTGGAAGATGTTGTTCTCGACCAGATTATTGGAGGCGAGGAAGGACTCGACCCCATAACTCTGCGACTGGGCTTTTTTCGTGCCGTAGAAATAGCTGTCCCGGACCGTAATATGAGCCGACTGCGTAAGCCAGACGTGGTTGCGGTTCGCGTTAAGGGAACGAACGTTCTTGACCCAGGAATCGAAGGCGTTGAAGAACGTGATCCCGGCCGTCTCCGTGCTGTTGGTGTGGTCGAGCGAAAGGTTTTCGATGCCAACCCCGGTGATCATGGCTGACCACCACGCCCCGGGAGATTTTGCGGCGGACCAATTCAAACCGTACACGCCCGGGGTGATGGCGTAGCTGCTCCCGCTGACACCCGTCACCTTGACAATTTGGACTTGGTTGCGCGGGATCGAGTTGATCGTTCGCCCCGGGGCTACCCCTTCGAGCGAGCACCCGGCGGTCGTGCTGTCGCAGACCAGAAAGCCGCCATTATCCGAGGTGTCATTGGCCTGGTCGAGATAGATGTACTGACCGACGGAGATGGGGCTTCCCACGTTCGTCAGTGTGATATTGGTGGTACCGGCGGTGTAGCCTCCGGACCAGGTTGCGGCGTTGGCATTTCCCGGCATAATCGAAGCACTGCCGTAGAATTGTCTGAGGCTGTCCTTGACACATATGTCAGCGTGGTAACCACCGCAGAGGTCGGCCCCGGTGAACACAAGAAATGTCTGATCCGGTCCTGCGCCCCGCAGGGTGACGTTGGACTTCATCACCAGTCCAGTGGTCAGGTTATAAGTCCCGGGTGCGAGTAACACATATTGCTGCGGCCCGCAACTTTGGATCGCGCTGTTAATGGTCGCCGCGCTGGATCCGGCCGGAATCGTCGCACCGCACTGACTCGTGGGGGAGAGGATTCCCCCGGTCACGCCTGCTTGGGTCCAATCTACAGCGCGGCTAGGATCGAGGACGCCGGACCAGAGCTGCGCTCGCGAGTACGCATTGAGAGTGAGCAAGAGAAGAAGGGGGGAAAGCAAACGTTTGTGGCTCATTTCACCTCGCCCAATCCGCGTTCCAGAGCACCAACCGAGTCCAGTCCGTGGCACGGTTGCAGACAGAGCGGAGCCCAGCTCAAACCACGGGTCCGTTTTCCCCGTTTAATCTGTGAACTAGAATTTGGGACCGTCGGTTAACCAGTCTACGCATGCGACGAAACAGGACAAGACACGAAAGTGCAAATGAACCTCTTCGACCTCGTCCGGTTGGCCATGACCTTTGGTGTCCCGATGGCCGGAGCTAGCCCAAGTGTTTGTAGAGAATTCGGCCAGCCGAACGCAACACCGCGTCAGGAAGAATTGCGCAGATTTGCCGGAACGGCTGCAGGGCCCAAGCGGGGGGCGTGACGGGTTTTCCGAGCGGCGAATAGCGATAGTATCGGAGTAGCTGTTTCCGGGCTCCGAGCCGGTCCTTGAAGGTAATCAGTCCCAAGTTGTCGAGGTCGGAACGGCCCAGATCGATTTCGTCAGCGCCGGATGCTTTGCTCTCCTCGATGAGCCTCCAGAATAGGAACGGCATGCCAGCGAGATGGTGGAAGCGCTGGTCGGAGCAACCGTATTTGTAGATGACCGAGGATCGATGCCGCAGAGTCAACAAAGCGGCGATGGGTATACCATTCTTTCGCGCCAGCCGGATCTGGAGGTTGTTGCCCACGCACCCGATCAGATTGCGAAACCAGGTTCGCGGCTGGGGAAAGAATCGATGGCGCCTTCTGGTTTTCATAAGAAGGCGATAGAATTCGTCCAGCATCTCATCGGAACGGCCTACTTCGTGGGTAAGTCCTTCTCTCTCCCCCCGCCGAATCCTTCGCTGGATCGAATTTTTATGCATCCTCCGGAAGATTTCCTCCAGCGGGAGCGACAAATCAAGTGTGTGCCAGTAGTAGGACTGGCTGATTCGCAAGCGGGAGTCCCCATCCGGGCACAAGGATAGCGGCCGAAGTTCAACGTAGCTCCAGAGGTTGCCATCACATCCTGCCTCCAGCCATTGCAGAAACTCGGGCAGCCGGGCCACGTCGCCCTGCAAGGGCTCACAGTGATCGGAAAACGGTAGAGACACCAAACGAGTTTTCGTGATCCAACTGGCGACTCGGCATAGCACAACGCCATCGCACAATGGCTTACCCGCTGGGGCGCTCGTCAGCACCAGCGGCTGGTACCCATAAGTTGAAGCCAGAGCCTGCAGCCACGACCGCTGATGGAATGCCGATGCTTGCGGGTGCCGGGCCACCAAGTCGGGCCAACGGTGGTCAGACAGTGGATCTATCGTGTGTAATCCCACTCCGCTACAGTTTCTGACACAGCTCGGAAGACTTTGCTCTCTCGACCGCGGCGCTGAAGACGCAGGGGTTCGGTTTTGTGCCGAGCCTCATCTGTTGGCGCACACAGTCGACGGCCCGACCGAGAAGACTCCGCTCTGGCCAAGGGTGGAGCAGCGCCTCGATGAGCTCCGGCTCTCCCTGAGGGATATCCTGGTAGCTAGAAGTCAGGAACTTGCTCTGACAATTCCACGCCCCGGGGAAGTAAGCGATCATATCGTTGACCGTAACCGGAGGTGACATCTGGCAAGGTTGCCCCGACAGCTGAGCCACCAAGGCTCCCACCAAATCCCGTCCCTCCCCGAGATTCAGGTGGCAGAGTGGAGTACAGCGCGGATTCATTTCAACCAGGTAGGTGGCGCCGCTGTCCTCCTCAATCATGAAATCTAAGCCGAAGAATCCCGACAAACCCAGGCGCGACGCAATCTTCTCGGCCGCCAGCATCATGTCCGGGTTATCCACGACGCGCACGACGTTGGCGGGACCCTTGACGCCGTCCGCACTCACCACGTCCACCCCAACTCCGGCCAAGATTCTTCCTTGCCAGCTGACGACCGCACAGTTCGCGGGACGACCTGCGACATAAGACTGTGCAATCACCGAGGGTTTGGCATGGCGACGCCAGGGCCACCGCCAGAACCGGTCGCGGTTCAGGATCAGACCTTTCCAGCCGTCGATTCCCGTCGTTGGCGTCAATTCCAGGAAGAATTGCCGGGCCTGCTCAGCGGAACGGGCTATTCTCACGCCACAACCACCCCAAGTCCCATCGGCCTTCAGCACGCAGGGGAACGCCTGCCGCTGGAGCCAGCCCTCAAGGTCGGCCAGCGTAGCGACGCGGTCCGTGGCGGGAACACGAAGCCCCTGCTGCTCCGCAACTCGGAGCAGGTCAAAGCGGGCAGAGACCACGGGATAGCTCCTGGGCGATCCTAAGGAGCGTTCGATGAGGCCCGACAACTCGAGGCCGGAAGCCCCAAGGCTTCCAGCCCGAGCGTGCAGCTCGTGCAGGTGCCGGACTGCGAGATCATCGCAGGGAATGACCAGGTGCGGGTCCACTGCCTCGATCGCAGCTCGCAGCGAGTCCACCGGACGAAGACCCGCATAAGGGAACCTTTGAAGAACCGCTCGCGTCTTTTGTAATGGGTGGCCGGTGGTGGGAAAGATGGCCGCAACATCGCACCCGGCTTTCGAAAACTCAATCGCAAGTCTTGCCGGTGCCGGGCATCGATTTGTATTGGTGAGCAGAATCCTGAGGGCCTCGGATGACCGGGCCCCGAAGTTAAGGTCCATGGGTTTAGATATGTCCGTCTGGATTTGAGCAGTTCTGGGCGAGGTCGTGTTCGGAAAATCTCATGCGGCAGTACCAAGAACGTTATCCTGTGCTGCCTCCGGAAGCGGCTCCGTCACCGGAGCCATGCGCTAGGGAATGACATCCAACGAGCGGCTCCCCTCCAGGGCCTGGACGCTGGGTGCGGATTGGCTTCGCGCATATTCGCGAGAGGCCGAGCGTTCGAGGTGTCGGGAAAGGCGGCGAGCCGTAAAGCCGGCGCCCAGCGCGAATCGCAGCAGAGGCCCGAAGCTGTTGGCGGCGGAGGCGCCGACAAAATAAAGACCGGGCACTGAAGACTCGAAACGGCTGGATAACACGGGTGATTGCTCGACACAACGGATGTGCGCCCGCAGACTCGAATCCAGGAAAGGGAGACGCCGCAGGTCGACTCTGTAACCGGTGGCCGCGATCACATGATCGCAGACCAGGGTCCGGCAGGCACCTGCGCTATCGGTGATCTGAAGATGTACCCGTCCGTTTTGGACGGCCGCTTGCGTGATGTGAACCCCCAGGTGCAAGGGAACTTTCCCGACTACCGGCTCTTTGGTGAACCACGCCGGAGCCGGACCGAGGGTTCGGCGCACCACTTCCAGACGAATGCGCTCAGGGAGAAGGTGGAACAATTGAGGCGCATGGGCAATGAAGAGCAGCCTCCAGCCTGAGCCCAGGCCGCTCATGGGAAGACGTATCCGCTCGAAGAGAGGGCGAGACCGTGGCCCGGGAGGATCGTGGAAGCGAATGCTCGGTTTTCGGGCCAGCAGCTGGACGCTAGCCCCGACTTGGTGAAGCAGGGCTGCTAGGTCCAAGGCCGAGGCTCCCGCTCCAACCACGATCACTTCGCGCCCTTTGAAGCCGTCCAGAACACTGTGTTTCGAGCTGTGGCTTGCGAACTCCTCCGAAAGCGCCGAAAGCTCCGCCGGGACATATCCGAAGTGACTGATGCCCACCGCGACGACTACCTGGCGTGCGTCGACGACATCCCCGTCCGCGAAACCGATCCGGAAACCCCCGGCAATTCCCTGCAGAGAGACCACGAGTTTTCTCTCGAGGTCGGGCACGAACCGCCTTTGGAATTCGAGCCCATAGGAGACAAAGGTATCCAGGGAGACAGGAACTCCGGCGTCGGCGTACGGAATGCCCTTTAGCTCGCAATAGTGCGCCAGGGTAAGTGCCGAATCCGGATCGTACAGTGAGGAAGCAAACCCCTCAGATTTTAGGCGCATGCCTCTGGGCATTTGCGTCAGCCAAGTGTGCATGGGATGGCCAAAAATACGGAAGTCGACGCCCAGCGCCCTGAGGTGAGCTGCGAGGGACAGACCGTAGGGCCCTGCTCCGACAATTGCCACATCGACGATCGACCGGCAAGGGTGTCTCATTTTCTTCATTGTTTTCCCCATAAACCAACTCTCAGTAAGCTGGTAACGTTACATACTCCTGGCAGCGCGTGGGAGAGATGAAGTGGGGAGTGCCGCAACTGCGGTAACAAGGACGCGCTCGAATTGGCTCCTGACCAAAGCCCGCTACCGGGTCGTCACCCGGCTCGTTTCTGGAAAGCTCTCTCATAGGCAGCCAGAAGATTGGCCACCGAATATTCCCAACCCAGTTCCTGTTCCACACGCCTGCGGCCGAACTCGCCCATGTTCTGCCTTTGCTCGGGATTCTCGAGCAGCCACAGAATCTTGTCGGCGAAATCGGTCACCCTACCCTGCCTGTCCGCATACAGGGAAGCTTCCTGGGCACTGAATCTGCCCTCTTTTAAGTCATATTGCACGATAGGCTTGCCCACCGCCATGTATTCCATGATCTTGATCATGGTGGAAATGTCATTCATTTGGCAGGGCTTGTCCGGATTTACACACACATCGGCAGTGGACAGAATCGCCAGCAGATTCTCATCGGGAACTCGTCCCGTAAAAGTGACGGTATCCTCAAGACCCTTTTCCTTCGTCATCTGGCGCAGGCCGGCCAGAGCCGGCCCCCCGCCCACACAGGTGAAGTGAATGTCGCGACGCCCCTGATTCTTGACATGCGCCGCAACATCGAGCAACGTGTCCAGGCCCTCCTGAATGCTCATGGTTCCGACATAACCGACGAGGTAAGGCTTCCCTTGTTTGAGACTGGGCTGAGGAGGCACGGGTCTGAACTTCTTCAAGTCAGGGCCGTTACGGACCACGAATACATCCTCCGGACCGAGGCCGCCTCGGCTGAGCGCTAGATCGCGATAGCTGGTGTTGGTAGCCATGACCACGTCGCTACAGCGATAGGTCATCTTTTCCAGCCACACTTGTACGTGGTAGAGAAATCCCTTCTTCTCGTATTTCGAAAGGTATAACTCCGGGTTGGTGTCGTGATGATCGAAGATGTACTTGACTCCCAGCAGCTTGAAGGGCAGCGCAATCAGAAAAATGTCGTCAGGCGGGTTGCAGCCCTGAATCACGTGAAATCCGCGCCGCAGATAGATCCACCAGGTATAGAAAAATTCCCAAAACAACGCGCAGGCGAACTCCCACAGGTATCCGATCGGACGATTGCCTTCTCCCGGCATAGGGTGGCGATAAATATGAACCCCGTCCAACTTTTCGTAATTCTTCTCATAGCCCTTGCCCCGCGGACACAGCACGGTCACTTGGTATCCGGCATGGCGGAGGGAGGTGGCCTCCTTCCAAACGCGGGTGTCAAAAGGGACCGGCAAGTTTTCAACGATGATGAGGACTTTCTTGATCACGAAACAGCCTCCGCGGGTAGAGCAATTTGTGCTCTCAGACAACTCAATCTGGCACTCAAAGGGGGAAGCAGCGCTGTAGAGTCTTGGCAGCCGCCAGCGCCCGCGGACTCTTGCTGAGGTAGTTGTCTCTCACTTCAGAGAGTCTCCTGCGCACAAAGGCTTGCGTCTCGCGGCGAAGCCCCAGACTCCCCAGATGGAGGTGCGGGTTGCGATGTACGACCGAGAACGTGTGTGCACGGCCGGGGGGAAGGGTCACGGAAAGCCGAACTCCGGCGCCGTCGGCGACCACGTTCAGGCAGGGCCTTCCATTGTGCAACACCTGCTCAACCGAAGCTGCCTGGCCGGAGTGCTTCCATTCGATCAAGAAGCGCTCTTCGGACCTGCAGTCGTTCGAGACGCGCACCGTACGCGAATAAGCCCGCACTTGGTGGACACCGTCAGACGTCCGCCGCCGCAGAATTGCGTTGCTGACGACATTAGCAAGATTCGACCAACGTACGTTCGGTGCAACCGCATTAATGCGGGAGGCGACCTCGGCCAAAACCTCGGGATGTCGAAAGGCATCGTGGTGCTCCACCACCAAAAGAGGTTTACCAAAGAACAGGTTGAAGGCGAGGTCCGGACTTTGGGTGTGCAGGCTGTCCTTCCGCAGGAACAGCGGGAAGTCCCCGTAACGCAGCACGGCGGGCTGCGCGATTTCAGCCAAAGTGAGGGAAACCGCGCGCTGCCGGGGATGAGAAATGGTATTTACGGCACCGTCGAAGTTGCGGGATTTAAGCACACTCATGGCCTCGACGGAAAAGTTCCCCTGTGGGAATACCATCACCCGGTCACAATCCACTCCGGTCATGCTCTGATGCTGGCTCATTCGCCGCTCTGCGATCTGGAGCATTGTGTTGAGGAGGGTGGTGTCGGTCGAGGCGAACTCCGCGCCGATGTGGTCGTTTCCGTGAAAGCAGAGCGCGAAGCGGTTGGCGTTCTCACGGAACATGCGGGTAACGGGCCGCGAACTTCGCCTGAAGTTGTGGGGGATGAAGGCAATCGTGGTGTGGAAGTTGTGGCGCCGCATGAGACCGAGCAAGGACTGGAAATTCAGGAATCCATAGTCTTCGTGTAGCAACGGGTCATCGATAATGATCGAGGCATATGGTTCGCTCGGTCGCCAGCCTTCTTCACCGAAGATGTGCCTGAGGACCATGGCGTAGGGCAGCAGCCGGGAGAAATACTCCGATAGGGGTGCATCCCCGACTTCAGCGTCCAGGGGTGCGACCTCCTCACCTGCCAGGAACCAGATCTCGCTCTTTTCCCGCCTCATCGTGGCCATGCAAGGGCGGCCCGCAATCGAGATGACTTGACGCACGCCGGAGGCCACCGGGCCAGTCGAGAAAACGCGGTCGTTGGCTGGATTCGCAGGTCCGAACCTGAGTCCGGCGAAGGCCTCACAAACATCGCTCGCCTCAGAGGCTATCTCGTAAGACTGAGCGGATTGCCCAATTCTGTGCACCTCTCGCAGCTGGCCGCCGGACACCGCAGCGATCACACTGCTGTGGAACGGCTCCGGGCGCGCCGCGTGAATCAGCAAGTAGGGAAAGCGCGACACCAGGAAGGAAACCAATTCGGGAGGAAACCCGTCCCCATCGAACCATTGCTGCATGACCCCGGGGTTCACCACGAAGCACGCTGGCTGCTTGGGCACCATTCGTTCCAAGTAGGCGATGCCCTGATGCGCCGGGTTCGCCAACTGCAGGGGGACGCAGCTCATACCCAAAAACTCGGCCAGACGGATGAGCCGGGCATCCTCCGCCGCCAGTTCGCCGACATAAGGGACAACCAATTTCACAATTCGCTCTTGGCTACCTGCGGCTCGGGGGAACCGGCTTCGGTCTGCCGCGGATTCCCCAAGCGGGATGCAATCGGCTGCAAGCGTCGGGAGAACTCCTGCAGCGTGACGTCCGGGCTCAATGGAATTCCGCAGCGCGCCACGGGAACGGCCGGATTTCCCTGGACCATCGTCATGGGAGGGACAGAACGTGTGACCACGCTCCCGGCGCTGACCACGGCTCCGCGGCCAACCACCACATTGGGCAGGATGATGGCGCCCGGCCCCACGAAGGCATCTCGTTCAATCTTGACTCCCGTCGATCCTCGAAAGTGGGCGACAATGGTGACGCGCATGCTCAGCGTACAACCGTCTTCGAGGGTGATGAGAAAGGGGCGCGAGGTATCCAGGATGACATCGTAGCCGATCCAAACGTTGTTCCCAATCCGCACTCCGCGGGCGCGGTGCAACCTCACGCGAAGGGTCTGCGCCCCTGGCAAAATCCGGGCCAAATGTTGCAACAGGCGGTTGGCGAAACCTCGGAACAAGCCCTCTTTCATGCCTCTCCGCCCCCCCGTCCGGGCCGCTCCAGGCGGCTTAGATAAGTGCAAAACGCTGCAAAGGAATCCAGGTCGGGAAGTACCTCCGGATCTATGTCCACGCCGAACTCTTCCTGGATGACGGCGGCCAGTGTGACCAAGGACAGAGAGTCCCAAATTCCCGTCGACTGCGCGCTGCTGGCGCGAATCTGCTCTGCAGTCAGCCCCGGGAATACCGAGGCGAAGCAGCGGATCAGGCGCTGCTCCTGTTCAGACATTGACCGTCCCTTCGACGCGATGAAACAGCGGCCGCACTTTGGCGGCAAACTGCTGCCGGGAAAGAGTCACGCCAGCTGCGGGCAGGCCGTCCACGAATTCCGCGAAAAACGCCTGCAGCGGTCCGTTCCGGGGCGTGGTTTGGTAGTCGAAGGAGATTTCGTCAACCCCAAAAGCCTCGAACAAGTATTTCAGGCACTGATGTTCGATGCGTCGCGAAAATGCCCGACAGCTCATCACCCAACCATTCACACAAAGCTTGTGGCCGCCGGTCTTACCCAGGATCACTGCAATCTTTCCCAAGGATCCGTACTTGTCTTTGTAGGACGCGGTGAGCAGAAACGCCGTGGGGTCGATGAAAAAGGTTCGCCATTCCGACTCGCTGAAGCGCCTGCCGTTGAGATTAAACTGATTGGTTTTGTTGATCAGTTCAAAGGCTCTGTTGTCCCCGTTCAACTGTGAGGAATCAAATGCGATGTGAGCCTCGGCGGCCTTAAGAAACTCATCGGGCGACGCCTGCCGCGACGGGCTTCGATCCCGCCAGATGCTGGAATCCCGAATGCTGGTCAAACGGAGTGAGTCTTCTGGGGTGAGAAGCGCCTTCCCGAACACGTCACGCAAATGCTTGAGCAGCTTCCACAGGCCGCCATGGTCGTCCTTAGGAAAAACGATGCATTCCAGTTCGGGAAAGGCCGTCTTCACTTCGGCGACCTCCATAGGACTGTCGTCAATGAACACCACCGCATCGGGACTGACGTTCCAAGTCTGGAGAATGCGTTGCACCGACTCTGACTTCCGCGACCAGTGGGTTTCGAAGGGGAAAACATCGTTGCTCGACAGCAGCAAATCATTGCGCTGGAAAGCCTGATTGACCAGGGCAGGATCGTTCTTGCTCGCCACACCCACCAGAACGCCAGAACCTGCCAGAGAGGCGAGAAACTGCTGGTACAGGCCGTGCAGATGGCTATGTCGGTCCAGATGCCAGGAGATTCCCTCCACGCCGTCCTCCCCCAAAATCCCGTCCCATAGTGTGTCATCTAGATCGGTGATCAGACCCTTTTTGGCGGAACGGTTCTGGATCAGACTGGCCAGGAGCTGGGCGAGAGCCGAAGCATGCGGCACAGAGTAGGGGAATCCGCTACGAACGTCCGACTTGACATCATATCTGTCGGCGGGAGAGGACGCTTCGTCCAAGAATTGAGCGCTGGCGATTCGCAGGTTTGACTGCTCAGACAGATTGGCCATCAAAGCAGTGACCACGTGATGAAGTTGTATCTCCACGGAGCCCGCCTGCGCTGGTCGGGTTGAAAACATCGGTGGCAACGGAAGAGTGGGCATGCAGACGATGCCGGGCACACGGGAGGAAGTCTCGGCTAGCCCTCGCTCCAAACGCGCGGCCGTCCGTCGCGCAGACTCGACGATGTCGTCCAGCTGGGGGGGGCGCCAGCCACCCAGTGTGCGTAGCCCCAGGCGTGGGTCAAGATCGCTCCACTCAACCACCACGGCCAGAAAATCGACTGTGTCCCCCTCCAGGCGTTCGATATTTCCACATAGGTCGCCAAAAAGACCGGCGCTGACGCTAATCCGGCGCTCGGGGAATCGCTCTCGCAGGTGTGCCGCCAGGAAAGTCTGCAGATGAAGGGGAGTGAACCCGCAGGCAAGAAAGATCTTCAGTTCGGGCGCGGTCGTCACCCCGGGTCGACCGATCAATTCCAATGCTTCAATCAGCTTCACTGTAATCGTCGCGATTCCGAGCTTTCACCAGGCGTCAGGTCTTCCTGCAACAGGTTGTAGAGTCCAGCCAACGCACAAAGCATGGTCGCCTGTCCCCAGTGCAAGGTGGGAGTCTTGTTCACCAACCATGGCGAATACCGACGGTAATAGAAATAGCCGCTACGGTCTTGCATGTGTTCGATCGTCCAGCGGGCGACCTTCAGGGCCAGCAAGTGACTCTCCGGATCGCGATCATGGAAGAAGACCAGGGTATCGATCGCCTGCGAGCTGCACTGGATATCGAGGGGACGGGTCTTGTGGCTGTAATATCGGGGAGTTCCATCGGGCAAAAAGAAGGTGCTTTTCCAATACTGGTATCCGTTCATCAGCTTCACATCGAAGCTGGTATCACCCGTGCCCTGGGCATAATGCTTGAAACAGTCGAGCACATACGCGGTATGGAAGTTGTCAACCCAGTGCAGATTCTTGGCTTCGCCATAATACCAAGAGAAATCCGGCCTCTGATGCTTTGCCGTGTACCGGATCGCCTTCTCCGCCAAAGCACGGTAGGACTCGTGGCCGGTATGGGAGTAGGTGCGGGCGAGAAGGCTGGCCCCGAGAGTGTTAGCGTTGTGAACCTGGTGGCTCGAGGTGGGAAAGTAGTGAATGCAATGAGACTCCCCTTCCGTGTAAACGCCCAGATCACGCTCGATGTGCTCGCAGGCGCTGGCCGCAACCTGCAAGTAAGTGTCTCTTCGGAAATGCTCATAGGCATCGAGAAAGGCGTGCCCGATCAGTGAGGTCCACACCACTGAGGGCACATTCTTGGTCGCGTAAGTGCTTCGTGATTGGTAATCGAAATGGTTCCCCCAACACGCTCCGCTGTAACCCGGACACTGGTTGTGAATGAGCCATTCGAGGGCCAGTTCCGCCTTGTCACGCCAGGCAGTCTCGCCGGTTGCCTGGTGGAGGCGGAGGAAGCCGCGTGCCAGGAATCCCATCCCTTTACTGGAGTGGCTCTTGGCAATTCCTAACACAGGCCGCAAATTGATGGGAAGCCGTCGCACTCCCTGTTGCAGGACGATGCGGAGAAATTTGGTCTCGAAGGTCAGCGGGCGCAAGAACTTTGCGTTCAGCCCGTCAAACGGGTCGTAGCCGCGATAGTCGCTCTCTTCCACCCACTGGGATAGTCGTCTGATGGAGTCATAGATTTGCATCTTCAGAACGCTGCTCCCGTTCTGAAGTCCGACCTTGCTACCAGCAGATACCATCGTATTTGCCATTCGCGCTTCTCCGATCGCTGATGCGAACGAAATCCACCAACTGCTGCTCCGCCCTCAACCGCTCGGGCACGGTTCGGAAGTCTGGGTCTTGGTTACCGATCACGACGGTTTGGGCGTGCTCCAAGACCGCGGGAATACCGTCGACCATGAGCCTGGAGATGTGAGGGATGTGGTTGAGGATAAAATCCCGGTTGGCGCCGACCAGGCTCGCCAGATTCACGTTCTTGTCATAGATGCGAAGGTCGTAGCCTTTGCCGAGGAGGCGTTCGATCACCTCGATCACGGGGCTTTCCCGCAGATCATCAGTTCCCGCTTTGAAACTAAACCCCAGAACACCGACCCGTTTGTGCCCCTTCTCCATGATCAGCTGCACACCTCGGTTCACTTGCATTTCGTTGCTGGGCAGAATGGAGGTGAGGATGGGCAATGCCAGGTCGTGGGTCTTCGCCTGATAGGCCAGTGCGCGCAGATCCTTGGGCAAACACGAGCCGCCAAACGCAAAACCGGGCAGCAGGTACGCCGGAGAGATATTGAGCTTGTGGTCTTGGCAGAAGATCTTCATGACCTGGTGCGCATCGATGGAGAAGGACTTGCAGAGGTTTCCAATTTCATTGGCGAAACCGATCTTAAGGGCATGCCAGCTATTGTTGACGTACTTGACCATCTCTGCCGTTTCCAGATCCGTCCGGACCAGCGGCGCGTCGATCTTCTGATAGAGAGTTGCCAGCATGTCTCCACCGGCCTGATCGAGCTCACCGATGACCGTCATAGGAGGGCAATGAAAATCCTTGACGGCCGAGCCCTCGCGCAAGAACTCGGGATTGTGGCAGACGCTGAAGTCCGTTCCAGCCGCTTTCCCGGAGTATTCCTCTAGGCAGGGAATGACGATATTGCGCATCGTTCCCGGCAGGATGGTGCTGCGTATGACCACGACATGGTGCGCGACCTTATGCTTGAGGGACTGGCCAATTTGCTCGCAAATTCGCCGGATGAATCTGAGGTCGAGGTTGCCATTGGCCTGGCTGGGTGTGCCCACGCAGACGAAAGACAGCTCCGTTTCTCGGACGGCTTCGACCACGTTGTCGGTGGCGCAGAGTCGACCTGTCTTGGCGGCGGAAGCGATGATTTCGCTTATCTCTCCTTCGATAATGGGAGCCTGCCCACGATTGACCAAGTCGACCTTAGTCCGGACCGGGTCGATGCCAATCACCTGATGTCCCTGTTGCGCGAGGCACCCCGCTGACACCGTGCCCACATAGCCCAATCCGAAAACGCTGACTTTCAAGCTCGTTCCCTTCCTTGAGAGCATGCCACCGCTGGCGTCCCCGGCGCGGTTATCCTGCGGCAGCATCTCTGAGTATCAAACTCTGCCCAAGATCGGGGGCCGGCACACGGCAGTGCTAATACCCTGCTCACTGGCGCTCTGCTTGCAGGGGTTGAGTGGTGTCGCAACCCTCAGTTCCCGCCCGACGTGGATCCCGACCAGCAACCTCAACCCGAGGCTGGCTGGAGACGGAGTCGAGGTTGCGGTCCCCAATGTAGTAGAGGAGCTGGTCGAGGTGTTTCTCCAGGGGCAACCTCAGGTTCCGAACAAATTCCTGAGCCGGCTTGACATGGCGCCAGCCGAATAGCCTCCCCATCCACGCATATTTCCACGACACCCGGGGAGCACCGAGTTCTTCTCCCATTTCCAGGGCCAATTGCTCGGCCTGGCTGACAATGTCGGGCCTCTCAGGATAAAAATAGATCAACGAATCCCTCAGGTATTCCAAGCATGCGGCACTCACGCGCGGGCTGTTTTCGAGCGACCGCAAGTAATGGATGTGCAGTTTCATAGACAACCAATGCGCTTCGAGTTTCCTGGGAAATCGCCCAATATAGCTGAGGCTGTTGTACCCGAAGGCTCGGTAGTACACCTTCGCGCCGGGAACAAAGCGGACCCCGTCACAGGCAAGCAGGACGCGACTGAAGTACTCACCGTCGTCGTCGCCCAGCAAGCGTACGTCCCATGGACCCGCCGCTTCCACCAACTCACGGCTGACCAGCCAGGTCGCGGTCTGCATATAAACGTTCTGTCCCATCTTGCGCAGCAACCATTCCACGGGAGACAAATCGTTCCACAAAGCCGTAGGAATGAAACGCGCACGATGAGGCCGGTACATGAAATGAGCCCAGGCCGCTGACAGCAGGGTGCGCCGGCTCACTCCCCGCTCGCACATCTCCATCTGTTTTGCGATTTTGTCAGGAGCAAGCAGATCGTCGGCATCAAGCCACTGGATGTAAGCGCCCTGGCTCAATTGAAAGGCTTGGTTTCTGGCCGCAGAGGCACCCTGGTTCACTTGTGTAAACACGCGGACTCCCTGCGGCTCAAACTGTCGCGCAACGTCCAGGGTTCGATCGGTGGATCCATCGTCCACCACGATGATCTCCTTGCGCTGCCAAGTCTGGGCGAGCGCGGACCGAATCGCGTCCGCGATCCATTCTTCCGCGTTGTAGGCGGGGATGAGTATGGATACCAGTGGAGCTTCCGCGGTCGATGCATCGTCCGCACCTTGGTCCGCTCTCCATTGCAGACCTCCGGCGATGCCGGGCACGACCACCTGGGGAAAGGGCTGCTTTCTGGTGGGCACCATCTGTCCCAGCACTTTGAAAATCTGGTACAGCGGCCTCGGCCCACCATGCAGAACCACCACCGCGGCGAGGTAAAGAAACGCCACCAGCGATGAAACCACGATGACTCGTACCCCCGCTCCGCTGGCTCCCGACAGCCGGACCAGGGCGGGGACCCGACGAAGGATAATCGACGCTGCCAGGCCGGTGGCCAACGAGGCCACCAGGTACCTCCAAATGAGCGATAGCAGAGGTGTGATCCCGAGCCGTATGGGACGCCCTGCGTACCAGAGGGCCGGGACGGTCAGCAGCCAGAAAGACACCGTCCAGGCCACTGCAATTCCCACCGGTCCCCACGGCAAGCCTGCCAGAAAGAGCAGGCACGTTACGACGAACTCGATAATTCCCCAACGCAGCCAGCGATCCGCCCGACCTATGGAAAGATGGATCCAGCCGTGGGTGTAATAGAGAATCATGACCCCGATTCCCGGTCCGAAGAAGGTGAAGATCTTACCGGCTGGCTCCCACTTCGGCCCCATCAGCAGCCGTATCAGGTCCTTGCCCACCAGGGTCAGATCGGCGGCGAGCCACATTCCGACAAACGCCATTCCGGTCAGGGCGCCCAGCAGATATCGCCGGAACTGGCTGGAGTCTGGTTTCACCTTACTGAGGGTGGAAACCACGACCACCGTAAGAGAGGACACCAACTGCGTCGCGGATAGGGCGAACAGATCGTAGGCCTTCTTGTAGAAACCGAGCGATTGCGCGTCAAACCGCCAACCCACCAGCAAGTTGTCGGTGTTGCGGGAACAGTAGTTCACACTGAAGTTGCCGTAGGTATTAAACGCGAACCGCAGCACAGACCCGGTGCCAGGAGCCAGCCCCGTAAAGCCAGGCCTCCAGCGACACAGGAGCCAGGCTCCAATGCTTGCGCTTAGGGGCAGCGCAATGGCCCCGGCCACCAGGGCCCAATACCCGTAGCCAGCCCAGGCCAGCAGGATGGACACAACCACGGAAACCGTGCGTGCGCGGATATCATTCACGGAAACCTTGGAGAACTGCATGGCGCGCTTGAGCAACGCCAAATGCATGACTGAGGTACTGGTAAAGAAGATGGTGAGCGCGATGCCCACCGTGATCGGCAATACCAGCGGGTCGTGGTAAAAGCGGGCTAACAGACCACCGGCGGCGGCAAATCCGATGGTGAGCAGAACTCCTGCGCTCAGATTGATCCAGAACAAGGTGCTGGCGAGCGCGTGATTGATCTCATCGCGCTGGACCACAGCCTCCGTCAGCCCATTCAATCCAAAATTCACCAGGAGCAGGCTGAAGGTAGAAACCATGGTGACCAAGCCGAAGTCCTTAGGAGTAAGCAGACGAGCCAGGACCACGGTCGCAACGACCTGAATCGCGAGGCCGACGCCGCCCGAAAGCAACGTCGCTCCGGCGCCACGGAGAGCAAGTTCACGCAGCTCGGCGTCGGCGCCCGAAGTCACGGGCCGGAATTCTCCACTCGCATCGAAGGGCTTCAAACGTACTCCTCTTGAGCCGGGAGAGCTGCCGGCGCAGGGGAAACCTCGGTCGATCTGGGAAGGGGTTCCGTCGCCTTCTTTCGCGGCCGGCTTCGGGGAACCTCGACAATGGCCAGTAAGAACGCAATCCACACCAGGCACATCATCCGGAACCCGGCCTCGGTAAGACTGTAGGTCAACCCGACAACGACAAACGCCATGCGGATCATGCCCATTTGCTGATCCCGACGAAGCACGGCCAGCACACTACGGTATCCGGTCACGATCAAGAGGGCCAGCAGACCTACGCCCATCCATCCCAGGTTCAGGTAAACTTCGAGATATCCGTTGTGCGCTTCCTGTAAGTTTTGCAAGGTCAACTGCTCGACCGCCTGCAACCTCTTTCCCAGCCAGAAACTCTCGAATCCGCTCCCCAGTAACGGGTTTTGCGCCACGGAAAGGACCGCCTTCCAGATTTCGGTCCGTCCGGTAAGAGTAGAATCCCTGCCCAGAGAGTGAACCAGGAAGCCAGCGGAGTCCAGGAACAAGGCGCACAGAGACAGACCGACCAGAGTGGCTACGATTCCATGCACTAATACTGGCCGTCGCCTAAACCAACGCTCGCTCAACAGGATCATCACGCCCGTCGCCATGAGGAAGCAGGTCGAGGAAGTCTTCGAGTTGGTGATCCAGAACAGCCACAGCACCATGACCAGCAGGGCGCCATGAGCAATGAGATGACCGCGCCGCTGCGGAGTCTTCGGTTCGCGGTAAGCCGTCAAGAAGCACCAAAGGGATCCCAGTCCGCAAACCAGGCAAGTCATACCCAGCAAGTTCTTGAAGGTTGTAACTCCGCTGTACATGGGCTGCCAAGTCCAGGGGGTGTAGCTGCGCCCCAAGTCAGGGTAGTACTTAATGAGCAGGACGGAGAAGGGTACCAGCACGAACGCGACCCGCGTAAAAAGTCGCTTCATGGCGGATAAAGGATCCCGATCCGTGACCACGATCAGGACCATCACGAAGTCGCCCACCGCTTTGTTCCAACGCTTGAAGGCAACGAAAGGATAGTTCGACCAAAACACACTAATGGCGCAATACGACAAAAACAAAAGGATCGGGAGGTTTGTGCGCAACAAGACTGCTACCCGGTTGCTCCGGCTGGCCAGCACCGCCAAACCGGCCACCAATAATATGCCGTACACGGCGGCATCAAGCGGGCTTCCCTCCAGGTACTGATCCGACGTCACCACCAGCGGTCCGGTGTGGAACCACAGAGATACCGGTCGCGAGCCATTGATGAGCAGCCAGAACACCGGTATCCAAAGCGCTCGGGAAGTGCGAGCCCTCGGGTCCCGGTCGAGTACAAACAGGCCTGCGATCCCGATCACGTACACGACGGTGGCAAGATGAGGATTCATCGGGAGTCGAGAAAGAGCCGGTGCAGGTGTTCAAGGGTGAGCAGCTTGTGGATCGCTGTCGTGTAGTTACGAACGCCTTTCAGGTGCCCCTCCACGATGGCTTCCACTTGGCTCCGCTGGAGATAGGGCCGGGCAAGTGTGCGGGAATCGAGCAGTATCTCGCGAACATAGCTGGCCAGCGCGTCTCGATACCAGACCCGAAAGTGACAGAATTTGTGCCTTCCCAGGAAGAGACGCTGGAGTTGGAGGGGCGAGAGCGCATGATCGATCCGAGCTAGCCATTGCGGCATGCCGTAATCGTAAGCGTATTCGGCGCGGAACGTGAACTCGAGGAGGCCGCGGAGGATCGAGGAGGACCACTTCCCGGGAGGCCCGCCCAGTCCGCGGTCCGTGCGAATCTCTCCTAACGCCGCGTTGCCATCGGCAATCAAGCGAGCGCAATCGTCGTTGTCCTCGAAGATATCGCTTTTCGGCATGGCGGAATTGGGAGCACGGAAAGCCGTTCGGACCAGATCGTTATCGAGATAAGGGGAACGAAGAGTAAGCTGGGTTTGCTCCACGGCCAGTAGGCCATACTGGGACCATGGGGCCTGCCGGAATGCCGTAAAGGAAACCGCGTGTCCTCGAAACTGCCGGGCATAGGTAGCGCCGGCCTGGGCCAGGTAAGAGAGGAACTCTGGACGAAACAGTCCTGGCATCAGTTCTGTCGGTTTGAACATCCGCAACCGACGGAGGATCTCGCTGCCATAGTTGCCCGTGATCCGGACCGGAGCAATTTGCGCGGCAATCTCGTTGGCATACAGATCAGGAGCGCGATTTACGGCGGCGCAGCCGTCGCTGAGGTACACCGTGCGCTCCGCGTAGTGAGGAAAGCGCGATAAGAACTCGTCGCCCACGGGGATCACCCGGTACGGCTGTTGGCAAGTTTTGGCGACTTTCCGGGCGATGATGACGTCCTGGCAATCCCGAAACGGTCCACCGAAGGTATAGCAAGGGACGGACTCGGGCGGGGCCTTCCACCACGCCATAATCATCCTCGTATCCAATCCCCCGGTAAGCGACATTGCAATCCGCTCTCGGCCGTTGAAATAGCGGGGAAGATTGCTGGAGAACACCTGTTGGAGTTGCTGATAGTAGGATTCCGGCTCCAGCGGCGCCTGCTCTTCCCACTCCGCCTGCTCAAAGTAAGAGCCCTTGCGCAGCGAATCGCCTTCAAACACCCAGGCGGCGGCAGGTGGGAGCACATGAACGTCACTTAGGAACGTACGGTTTTCGAGCACACAGCCGCAGGCCACGTACTCTCCGAGTCCGCGAAGATCAGCCGTGCGCAACTCCGGCCGCACGGAGAGGATGGCTTTGGCCTCAGCCGCGAAATAGAACGCCCGCTTCGATTCGTGGTAGTAGATCCGCTGCATGCCGTAGCGATCATTGAACAGCGTCACCTTCGCGCGGCCGCGCTCGACCAGAAGCCCGTGGAATCTTCCGTTTAAACCGGCGGGGAAAGCCGGATCTTCCTCGGCAAGATGAGCCAGATAGGCGGCTCCATCCGCTTCGAAGGTGTGCCCTCTTTGCTTCAGGGTGCGCTTGGTCGCCGGGTCCGGATATTCCTCCCCGGAGAAGATCAGGACCAGATCGTTGCGCTCGTTCGACAGCGGCATGGTATCCGCGAAGGAGCCCTTGCGTGCGACCCAGCCGACGTACACACCCAGGGATTCGTCGATCCAAGTCCCCGTGACGTAGAACGACTCATGGCACAGAGCCTGCACCATGCGAGCCAGTTCCGCCTCCGCCCGTTGCCGGGGCATGCGGGTGATCAGACCAACCAGTCCGGGCACATTCTCACCGATTTACGTGGTACTCGCCGATTGCAGCTTGCGGCTGTACCAGGCATGGCGCAGGTTACGAAAACGAACGATGACCGCTTCGGGTAACCGATCGACCAACCGGCGATGAAACCCGAGGCGGAGTGCGATGCGGCCCGCGCTGGTCAGAGGCACGTAGTAGCGCGGCACATCGATCTGCTGGAACCCATTGTTCCGCTTGAAGTCGCTCAGGCTGTCCCGATGTCTTCTGCCGTAGGAGAAGTTCGCGTACACGAGGTTGGGAATTCCGCGTTCGGCACAGGTCCTCACGGCTTGCGCGATCAGAGCGTTGGTGGGAGCTTTGTCCCGGTGCATGATCATGGAGACAATGTTCATCAGGCCGGCTTGGGTGCCGCTTTCGTCACTGACGAGCTTGACAAAGCCGACGAGCTTCTCGTCAAGAAAGGCCCCAAGGAAGATGCTCCGCTCCAGGTAGGTGGCTTCGGCCCGGTGCACGGTTAGCAGGTCCTTCCCGTAATGGGGAAAGGGTTTGCCCTGGCGAATGGGGCACTCGTTGTAAATCTCCCAGATACCGCGAACCAGGGTCTCATCGAATGGCGTCTCCCGGACGTGCACACCTTTCTTCTCCGCCTTGCGCACCATATTTCGCGTCTTCGCATCCACCTGTTTGTTCCACCAAACATCGAAGGTCGACACGGGCAAGACGGCCAGGTTGTCCCACTCCATGGGATAGCGGTGCAGCGGGGAGAGCTCCGACAGGCGTTGCATGAAGGTGAAAAGATCGATCCGAGCTCCTGAGTCACGTAGCCCGTTGAGCGTGACTTCGGGGTCGTTCAGGAACTCGTATTTCTCCCCGTCGAGGCGAGCCGTGCGGATCAACCGGCCCTCGACTTTGATCTCTCGACCGCAAACCTTCATGCCTTTTCCCCTTGCCCGCCTCTCTTCACTTGGCAATCTGCAAGTCGATCCGACCGGAAGCCCCGGCCCATTTCTCTCCCCTTTCCAGCTGATCAAAAATCTCGTCCATGATTCGGGCGGTCAGGAGAATCTCACGGTGTGGGATGGGGTCGGGCGTGCCTTCCCGGATTGAGCCATAAAAGGACTCGATCAGGTATTTCATCCCGGACTTCATATGGAAGTCTCGTGCCAGGAAGGTCTTTACGTTGGAGCTCAGATTTCCCAGATATTGTCCCGCAAACAACAGGGGAGGAAGAAACTTCTGGAGATGACTCTTGAAGTGGCTACCTCGCAGCTTTATCAACGTTTCCTGATCATGATCGAGGACCAGGCCGTTGCTGGAGCCATAGATGCGGAATAAGTGGAGAGACGGGCGCATCTGAGAAGAAAAGGTGAAGTATGCGGTCCGACCTTCTTCCAGGATGACCACTCTCAGCTCATCGATAAGTTCAGTCTCTCCCAATTTCTTGAGTAACGGACTGACGAATCCATATGCGAAGACCTGCGGCCGATCGCTGCTGAGAAACTCCGCGATGCGCGCAATGCCATGGCTGATGACATTCTGCAGAAGTTTGCCGGGCAATTTTCGGACCCAATGCTGCTTATCGCCCAGAACGGCTCCCGCATATCCGGTGCGGCCGAGTTCATACCCATAGTAGCTCTCCATATGCACCGGCCCCTCACCCAGAAAGCCGCTTCGTACCAGCGCCCTCATGCGCCGGGCTGCATGGCTGAATTGGTCGTCGTGGCCAGCGGTGATTTTGAGCTTTTTCTGGCTGGCAAATCGAAGCAGGCTTTCTGTCTGGTGCGCATTTAGAGCGAAAGGCTTCTCTACGTACACGTGACAGCCTGCTTGCAGGCAACATGTGGCCACGTCGAAGTGGCTTTCTGGCGGGGTCGTGATGTGCACCACATCGGGACGGCTTTTCCGCAACATCTCGGCCAGATCCGTGAAACACTCCTTAACCGGAAACCTCTGAGCAAGCTGATACGCCATCAGGGGTTCGCGGTCGCACGCTGCCACGATCTCGGATGCCGGTATCCTACCGATCTGGGAGGCATGGGAATCCGCAATCTTGCCGCATCCGATGAGGGCGACTTTAAGCATTGTCTGTCTCCGCCCGACAGGCTTCGAAATAGCGGCGAAATCCCTCCGCCGTGGGTATCCTGGGCGCCCACCCCACCCGGGTTTTAAGTTTCTGGTTACTGTATTGCGCTTTTTTCCAAAATGCGCGCCACCGCCTCACGTTGAAGACGGGCGGCAGTTGTTCTTCCGACCAGCGAGAATACTGTTCCCAGATATAACAAAGGCCGTAGCTTGCAAAGGGGGGCAGATACAGCGACCTGAACGACTTCACCTGGCGCTTGTAGGAGCGCAGAAACTCCCGACTGGTAGGGAGGTCGTCGTCCATCACGTTAAATACCTCTCTGTCGACCCCGGCTTTCAACCCGGCCAGAACAATCGCCTCCGCACAGTTATCAACGTAGGTGAAGGGTATGGGATTGGATCCGCCGAGGTGAAGAAAAATACCGAACGTGTCGATTCCTACGCGGCCCGTGATCGTCACCTTACCCGGACCGTACACGACCCCCGGCCGGATAATAACGTACGGGATCCCGTGTTTGTTGGCATATTCGATCACGAGCTCATCCTGTTTGGCTTTGGCAAAGCAATAGGCCTCGCCGCGAAGTTCGGGGCGCGATTCCACGGGTGAGTTTTCGTCGAGGACAGCGCCTCGCCCCTTCTGCGTGTTGGCATAAACGGTGAAGGAACCAACGTTCACAAAGCGCTGAAGGCGCCGGTGCTGCAGGCACGCCTCCAGAAGATTCCGGGTTGTCACGACAGAGTTCATAAAGGCTTCGGGGTAGGACTTCTCCCCGCGGCCGGCCGCCAGGTGAAACACGACGGCGACTCCCTCGGTTGCCGCCAGGCAGTCCTCTCGCGACAGCAGATTGCCCCTGTGAACCTGCACCCTTGGGTCCTGCTGGCGACCCAAGAAACTCGCGACCTTCCCCGACTCATTCGAGGACCTGGCAAAGCAACGAATCCTACGGAAGCCTTTCTCCAGCAAAGTCTGGACCACTCTGGACCCAATAAAACCGGTTGCCCCGGTCACTAGAATCTGATCGTCGTAGGCGATGATGCAGTCCTTCTGCTGCGCGTTTTCCATATTGGCTGGTTACTCTAAGACGTAGGCTTCGCGTATCGGGTGAATGCCGACCAGTGCAAGCAAGCGGCCCAGATGGTCGAAAATCTTGACCAGATACCGCATAAACCTTGCTTGTCCAGATAACAAAGCCACTGGCAGAATGGCAAGATAGGTCGGGATGGCGATCAAAGATTTGACGATATCGACGGCTCCAAAAGTGGGGTGCAACAACGCATTGGCACCGCGCAGCAACGCCCGTTTCAACATGAAGGCCCTGGTCCATCGGGCCGGGGGCACAACTTCATACGCCACCGCCTCATTGCACCAGATGAAGACATACCCTTTTTCAATCATTCTTCGGAAGAAGTCCTGATCTTCTCCGGTCTGAAACTGGGGCCGGAAGTGCTCTTCGCAAGCGGAAAAGAGCTCCCTTCTGAGCAGGACGTTCCCCGTGCGTCCTTTTCGGCCATCGATCACGTAACCCGTCGGGTAGGTTGGACGCTCATAGAACCTGCCCTCGACCACCCATCGCGGCGGTGCTTGCTCGAAATGGGGCTTCACCGGTCCCAGGACGCCGTCCACTCCGTATTTCTGGCGAGCTTCCATCAAGGTGAGGAGCCAGCGCTTCGTCGGAAACTCATCGTCGTCAAGAAACGCAACGAAATTTCCCGGGGCATTCTCGATGGCTTTGTTCCGTGCCCGGGCGATATTCTGCCGCGGCTCCACGTAATAGCGGATTCCGATCGTCGCTCGGTCCGCAATTTCCTCGACCACATGCTTGGCAGACTCGAGGTAATCGTTGTCAACAACTACGATCGAATGCGTAAACCGGCCATCTGTTTCTTGGTCGGCAAGTTCTTCCAGCAGGCGCTTCAGAAACTGCGGCCGCTTATAGGTACAAATGCATACGCCAACGTGGATGCTTTCGTTGGTCATCGTCCTTCCGAGCTGCAATTGGTCCCAGGGCGTCGTGCCGACGCCTGCGCGAATTGGGGGCCTTCTGAATGGGTGCCTAAGGCGTGCAGGAACGGGGAGATTTCATTCCTGACTCGTTCCCCGGGGATCCTCGTACCACGAACCCGTGGGCAATCGGTATATCTCCCAGTAACCGCAAAAGCGGGCCCTCCGCCAGGAACTTATACTCCTCAAGGCTGCCTGGATGCGTCTCCACTTCGACCGTGAACCGGTTCGCCAAGTCGAAGATTCTCTTCACACGCGCAACCGGATGGATGGGCGGCAGGGAGAACAGGAAGTCCGTCAGGCGATGCCGTCGAGCCAGCCTCTTGTCGACGATGGTGCGGTAGATACGGTTGCTCCAGCTCTTTTCGCCGGGCTGAAACGAGAAATTTCTGCGAACGATACTTCCGGGGGGGAGCAGATTTCTCAGCAGCACGTTGGCACACAGATGCATGTGATGGTGGCCGTCCAGGCGATCGGCGCTAATGCCGTAGAGCCGGTGGAATTCGTCCAGTTGTGCCTTGACGACATATTCGAACGAACCCACGAGGAAGGGGTGGTACACGGCCGGGGCCAGACGATGCCCCCGCAAATAGTCGCGAAGTTGCCGCTGGTGCTCGAGCAGCCGTGTTGGGGCTCCAGGCGCGGTGAAGGTAGTCGTGAAATTGAGGTGCAGCCCAGCGTCGACCCCATGCTCTCGCGCCAGAGCCGCTGCGTGCTCGGAATCGGCCATGAATACCATCGCGCTCACCGACGAGATGGTCCCGCGCTGCTTACAATGTAACGTCTGCCGGGTGATTTCACAGTCGCGGCCCCAGTCGTCGGCATTCAGAATGAGCCCAACGAGAGGTCTCACTTCCTGGCGCGGCGACGGCTGGTCAGTCAGGGACATGGCAACCGTGGGCTTGGCCGTGACGGACATGAGTTTGCTGCACTCCTTGACTTCGTCTTTCTCTCAGCTCGATCGCTCTCGGAGGATAGAGTCGAATGGGGTTATCGCAAGCCACCCAGGAGAAATCTCTTAAGCCGCCGCCTCTGCTCGGCGCGGTGAAACACCACCAGCTCACGCGATACTGGCCTTTCCGCTTGGCGAACCCATCCCCACACGAAACCGGTGGCCAGGGCCAGGCCGCCTAACACCACCGGCGGCTTCGTCATCTGATAGAGAGTTCTACACAACTCCCAGAGCGGCGTATTTCCCATAGCATGGTCTTTCACGCCGTACCTGAATCGTGCTGTCAAAACATTGGACTGGGCCGTACCTATGGCTCGGTGGTGAAAACAAATCCTGTCGGGGAAGCTACGGGTTTTCCAGCCCTTCATTCGCGAGGTGAGGACGGCAATATGGTCGATGGAACCGCCCTTCACCGGGATATACCCCCCGATCGCTTCGAAGCACTTTCTCCGGAACAATTGGCAAATTCCAGAGACATGCTCGATGCTGACAAAGCGGTAGTCGTAGATCGGCTGGGACGCTTCCTGGAATGGGGTTCCCACGAGCCCCAAGGCCGGGTCTTCCGCCAACTTCTGTAGCAGGAAGGCAAAATAATCATCTCCAAACGAGACGTCTGCGTCCAGGCTGCCAATGGCCTCGTAGTCCATTCCCCTAACCCTGGCATAGCCGGCATTGAAGGCATGCACTTTGCACGCAAAATTGCGCTCTTGATGATCTGGCATGCGCACCAGTTCCATCCAGGCATGCTTCGGCAAGTACTTCTGCACGATCTCATCGGTACCATCGGTTGAGGCGTCACTGACGATGACCCACTTGCTGGGACGCGCGGTTTGGGCAATCACAGACTGAATGGTCTGTTCAATGAAGCGCGCTTCGTTTCGTGCCGGGGTCACGAGTACGAATCTCATGCGTCGGACCTCGATCGGGTAACGGGGACAATGGGCGCCTCCGGGGAGCTAGGTCCCGCGACCAATTCCTGTGCTGCCACGCCGGCCCTGATCTCATCGGCGGGCGCTTTCGCCTCTCCGGGAGGCCGGCCGATGCTGATGTATTGGAATCCGTGACCCGTCACTGCCTCGGTGTCAAACATGTTTCGGCCATCGATGATGAGCCGACGCTCGACCACACCCGCCAGGCGGTTCCAGTCGATGCTGCGGAACTCCTCCCATTCCGTGACGATCAGAATGGCGTCCGCGGATTGCGCTGCCTCGTACGGATCGCGGCAGTAGGTTGCGTTCGGCAGCAGTTCGCTGGCTTTGCGCGCCGCCTGCGGGTCATAGGCGCTAAGCGTCGCGCCTTCTTCCAGCAGCAGTTTCATCAAGGCGATCGCGGGTGCGAACCGCACATCATCGGTATTGGGCTTAAAGGCGAGCCCCCAAACCGCCAGTTTTTTCCCTCGAACGCCCCACAGCTCGGAGCGAACTTTTTCCGCGAACTGTTCGATCCTGTGCTCGTTGATTTTGCCCACTTCCTTGAGCAACGAAAAATTGCATCCCGACTTCTCGGCGATCCGGATGAATGCCTGAATGTCCTTGGGAAAGCAGAAGCCGCCAAAGCCGATTCCCGGGTTCAGGAACGCCTTGCCGATGCGCGGATCCAATCCCATGCCTTCGGACACTTTGCCGACGTCCGCCCCCACCGCCTCGCACAGGTTGGCCACCATGTTGATGAATGAGATTTTCATTGCCAGGAATGAATTGGAAGCATGCTTGATCAGCTCAGCCGAGTTGGTGTCCGTTTCCAGCAGGGCGGGCCGGTCCGCGTGGGGACATCCGTCATGAACCGGGCAGGCGAAGTTCTGTTGGATGACAGGCTCGTAGATCTCACGCAGCAGGGCTGCCGCGCGCGGCGACTCCACGCCGATGACAATGCGCTCGGGGTGCAGGAAATCTTCTACCGCCGATCCTTCCCGCAGGAATTCCGGATTGGACGCAACGTCGTAGTCCAGCTTGCGGGTGCGGTGAATCGCCAGGTGTTTCCTGAGCTGTCTGCCGGTCTGCACCGGCACCGTGCTCTTCTCGACCACGAGTCTGTAGCCCTCCACCCTTCTGGCAATCATCCGGGCTACCCCTTCGATCGCGGACAGATCGGCTTCCCCGTTCGGCAGAGGCGGAGTCCCCACGCAAATGAAGATCGCCTTCCCCCAATCGACGGCCTCTTCCGTGGGGCCGAAAGTCAAACGCCCCGACTCCCCGGCCTCACGAATGACACGCTCCAGATTGGGCTCGAATAACGGGAGCTCGCCGCTTTGCAGCCGGCGCAACTTGTCCGCATCGCTCTCGCTGCAGAAGACTTCATGTCCGATCTGGGCAAAACAGGCTGCCGTGGTGAGTCCCACGTAGCCCGCGCCGATTACAGAGATTTTCATCTGGGTCCTCGAGGTGGGTCTTGCTGTCTAGGCTGTCTGTTCAACCGATGCCAGCTGAACCGGCTGACTGAGGGCCCGCTTGGAACCCGCCGCGGAGTGCACGAATTTTAGCGTCTCCTCTACCACCGTGCTTTGCTGCTCCGCGGTAAGTTGAGGGAACATGGGGAGCGATACGATTTCCGCCGCCACCCGCTCGCATACGGGAAAGTCGCCCTGCCGGTAATTCAGCAAACGGTAGGCCTTTTGCAGGTGGAGTGGAACCGGGTAGTGGATGCCGGTGCCGATGCCCTGGGTTTTGAGGTGGGCCATCAGGCTTTCCCGATCCTCGGTTCGCACCACGTACAGGTGGTAAATGGCTTTCGACCAGGCTGGCTCATGGGGTGTAATCACCACATTCTTCGCCGCCGAAAATAACCGGCTGTACTCTGCCGCCCGCTGCCGGCGCTGTTCGTTCCATTGCTCGAGATAAACCAGTTTGGCCTGCAGGATCCCCGCCTGGATTGCGTCCAGCCTGCCATTGTACCCTTCGACGTTGTGGTAGTACTTCAGGGCCTGTCCGTGGTCGCGCAGCACTCTCACCTTTTCCGCGACGCTGGCATCGTTGGTCGTCACAGCTCCGGCCTCTCCGCACGCCCCGAGATTCTTGCCGGGATAGAAGCTGAAGGCAGCAGCCTTCCCCATGGATCCGGCCCGTTTCCAGCTCTTCGACCTGCGCGAGAAATACTCCGCTCCGTGTGCCTGACAGGCGTCCTCGATCACCACCAGGCCATGCCTCCGCGCCAGTTCGAGAATCGCATCCATGTCGGCGGTCTGACCGTAGAGGTGCACGGGAACAACCGCGGTCACGGGCCGGCCGCTGCGTGAGCTCCGCAGCCTGCCGGACGCGTCCACTTCGCACTGCTTCTCCAGATACTCCTGCAACTTGCTCACGTCCATGTTGTAGGTACGCTCGTCAATGTCCACGAATTCCGGTAGAGCGCCCGCCTGCGAGATCGCCTCCGTGGTGGCGATGAACGTGTGCGGCACCGTAACCACAACGTCCCCTGACGACACGCCAGTAGCCATAAGGGCAAACCGGAGCGCGTCGGTCCCGCTGCTGACCGCAACCGAATGTCGGGTGTGACAGAAGGCGGCGAAAGCCTGCTCGAACTCTTCCACCATCGGGCCACCGATAAAACCCGCGGTGCGAAGTGCCTTCTGGAAAACTGCGGTGAGTTCCTGCTCCAGCTCTACGTGGGGAGTGACAAGGTCAAGAAAGGGAATGCTAGGCATGCTCATGATTACCTGGCCTCCTGACTCTTATGGACACTACGCAGCACTCGGGCGGGATTGCCCACGACAATGCTGTTGGCGGGGACATCCTTCGTCACTACGCTTCCCGCCCCGACCACCGCGTTTTCGCCAATCGTGGTGTTCGGCAGAATGGTCGCGCCCGAACCGATCGAGGCCCCTTTCTTCACCACGGTTTTTTCTACCTTCCAGTCAGCCTCGGTCTGCAGCTTGCCCTCTGAGGTCGTGGCCCGCGGATAGCTGTCGTTGATGAAGGTCACGTTGTGTCCGATGAAAACGTTGTCTTCGATGGTGACGCCCTCGCAGATGAAGGTGTGGCTCGAAATCTTGCATCGGGCGCCGATCGTGGCCCCTTTCTGTACTTCCACGAAGGCGCCCACTTTGGTTTGATCGCCGATCTCGCAACCGTAAAGGTTGATGAACTTCGAGAGTTTCACGCCCTCTCCCAGTTTCACGTTCGGCGCAATGCAAACGTATTCATTCATATCGGGGTGCAGATTCCTTTATGACTTGCAACCACCCGCCTCCCGCCGGGTAGGTCACGGGATCGACCGTCCATCGCGAACTCGGGCATGTTCCCCGACTTCCTCCGCTCACAGCCGGGAACTGCGCTCTCACAGGTAAACCATCGCTCCCCGCTTGGTCAGCGAGTTACTCGCCGCCTCCAGCATCTTCACCACCCGTAGACCAGCCATCCCGTCGTTGAACGGCGTCTCGTCTTTCCGGATGCAATCTGCGAAGTACGAGAGTTCCAGTTGCAGCGCTTCGCACTGCTCGATCTGGGGCGACCACATGTCACCGGAGCGGTAGCTGACCAGCAGGTTGTACACCCCCTGCTGGCTGGTTATCTTGACCCCCTTGTCATAAATCTTGAGCTTCTCGTCGGCCTCCAGGTCGTTCCACACCAGCATCTTCTTCTCTCCGCCGATCAGCGTGGTCCGTACCTTCACCGGCGACAGCCAGTTCACGTTGATGTGGGCGATGATGTTGTCCGGGAAGTATGCCGTGATGAACGCGATGTCCTCGTGCCCATTGAGGTGCGACTGCCCGGTCGCCACTACCGCCTCCGGTTCCTCCTGCAGCAGATAGTCCATGATGGACAGATCGTGGGGCGCCAGGTCCCAAATCACGTTCACATCGTGCTGAAACAGTCCGAGGTTGACCCGCGTGGAGTCGTAGTAATACAGCTTGCCCAACGACCCTTCATCCACCAGTTGTTTGATCTTGCGCACTACCCCGGTAAATAGAAAGGTGTGATCCACCATGATCTTCAGATTCTTGCTGCTTGCCAGGTCGATCAGTTCCTCGGCTTGCGCCGAGTCGGCTGTGAACGGCTTCTCCACAAACACATGCTTGCCCCTCTGCAAAGCCGCCTTTGCCAGCTCGTAATGCGTCCAGACCGGCGTGATCACGGCGACGGCGTCGATGTCGGGCACGGAGAGCAGTTCCGCCGGACTCGAAACCACCTTCATTCCGGGATGCGCGTGTTCCACCCTGCGGCGCGCGGCCGCGCTCTGGTCGCACACCGCCGACACCCGGCAACCCTCCTGGTTCCTCAGGTTCCTTACAATGTTCGGCCCCCAGTAGCCGTATCCAATGACTCCAAAATTAAGCATCAAGACGCCTCGCAAGGAATGCCAACACGAAGAAACGGCACAAGTTGGGGGACGGATAGGTAATTCAGGTGGAGGAAAACTCTCAAAAGCAGCAAGCGGGGCGTTCAGCAGGCACCGTCACCCGCCCACACTGCTTTTGGCGTCTGCAGTAGGATCTTCAAGTCCAGCCAGGGGGACCAGTTCCGGGCGTACCGCAGGTCCAGGCGAACCATCTCGTCGAAGGCCACCCGGCTGCGTCCGTGCACTTGCCAGAGGCCGGTGATCCCGGGCTTGGCTTCCAACACCCGGCGCCGGTGCCAGATATCGTACGCCTCGACTTCGTATGGGATCGGCGGACGCGGCCCCACTAGGGACATGTCACCCCACAATACGTTGAAGAACTGCGGCAACTCGTCCAGGCTCGTCCGTCGTATGATCCGGCCTACGGTCGTTATGCGCTTGTCCTGCGTGAGCTTGTATATTCCCTTGCCGTTCCCGGTCACCGGCTTTCGGTCGGCCTCACCAGCGATGAGCTGGCGCACGTACTCTTTGTGCTGGCTGGCATCGTTGTTCACGTGCATGGACCGGAACTTCAAGAAGGTAAAGCACTTCCCGTACCGTCCCACCCGTTTCTGCTTGAAAAACACCGGCCCTTTCGACGACAGTTTGATGGCCGCCGCGATGGTCACGAACAGCGGCGACAGAACGATCAGTGCAAACAGGCTGCCCGCCACGTCCATCGAGCGCTTCACGATACGCATGGCTCGACTATGCTTCTCCCGGTTCTCCAGGTCGGGATAGAGGGTCGGGTTGCTGGGTCGGTCCGGGCTTTGGTGGTCCCAGTCCTCGGGGAAGAGGTGAAAGGAGATCTTGATCTGATTGAACTGTTCCAGGCTGAGGTTTTTGCGCAAAGCCTCGCTCATCCGGTTCATGATCGTGCCTATGATCGAAGTGCGCGCCTGCACTACCAGCTCCGTGAACATCACCCCGACCACGGCCCCGGTCGCGTACCATCCCACCAGATCGATTTCCCGGGTGGACTCGGTCACGGCGTCCAGCACGTCCAGCAGCAGTTTTTCGCTGCGCGGGCTGGGTACACTGGCTCCCGTGTCGAGCAGCATGAGCAGGAATGGCTTTCGCGATCGCTCCGTGCGCTTTCTCTCCAGCGCGATCATCCGATGAAATGCTTCCTGCGCCAGAATCTCCTGGCCCGCGGCTGAAGCACTCGGTTCCACCCTCGGCCTGGTAGCCCTTTGTACAGCGCCAATAGAATGTCGTTTCACGACTGGACTTCTCCTGGGAGCATTTCGAATGGCTTCACGGAGGGCGCCAGCTCGCAGCGACGGAGGGGAGCCGTCCTGCAAGTCTCAGTTGTCAGCGGTGCCCTCTTCCGATTGCGGGGCGGGGGTGGCCTCGGGGGATGTGACTTTCAACGCGGCATACCTCTGGTAGTACTTCTTGCTGTCGGTACTGCTCGAGCTGTTCAGCACGATCCCCAGCAGTTGCGCCGGAGGCACCATCTCTATCGTCCTCTGCAGCGGTTTCTTTTCGATCACGCCTTCGCGAACCACGATCAGCACTCCGTCCACCAGTTTCATCAGCAGGCTGGTATCGGCCAGGGGCATCGTGGGCGGCGAGTCGATCACGATCCAGTCGAAGTGGGCCGACAGTTCGTCCAGAAGTCCCTGGAACTTACCCGACTGCATCAGTTCCAGCGGGTTCATGGGCGGAGACCCCGCCGGCAGCAGAAAGAATCCCGAAGGAGCCGCCTCGTAGGTCACTTGGTTCAGGGCAACACTGGTCTGCAAATACTCGCTCAGCCCCGGCAGAGCTTGCCCGAACAGCACATGTGCCAGCGTCGGTCGCCGCAGGTCGCACTCCAGCAACAGCGTCTTCAGGTGCTTGCTGCGGGCCAGGGTGATGGCCAGGTTGGCGCTGATCAGGCTCTTGCCTTCCTCGGGCATGGTGCTCGTGATCAAGACCTTCTTCAGCTTGCGCGTCTCCTTCATGGTTTTGAGCCGAAGCGCCAGCAGGCGCAGCTTCTCCGCCCCCAGGCTCCCCTGGTGGGTAAGGGACACCACGCGGTTCTCCGGCGCGCCCACCATCATCAGGGCCTTGATCTGCCCGAATTCGTGCACTTCGCGTGTCGGCTCGTCTGCGCTTGCCGGGGGGCGCTTGGCGGCATTCACCAGTTCCGCCGCCTGTACCAGCTCTACCGCCGAGACGGGCGTCAACGTGCTCCCCATGCGGTCGGACTCGGATTGTTGCAAGGCCTCAAATATGCGGCTCATCCTCGTTTCACTCCCGGTGTTATTGGAATCAGCGATTCTTTTTCTTTGACCCGCGCCGCCTGGAGGTAGTCATGCAGGTCGAGCAAGGTTCGCACGGCGCGCTGTACATCCTCCCGTCCGTTGCCGTTCCCGTCTCCTGGCGCCGGGCTCGGGGCGCTGACCACACCCAGACGCAGATCAGCGGCCACTTCGTCGATCACTTCTGGCGGAATTCTTGACGTCTGGCGGGCGTAGGCGCTGATCAGGGCGTTTTCACAGACCGTATTGATCAGTCGCGGAATGCCCCGCGAGTGCCGATGCACCTGCGCCAGCGTCGCATCAGGAAAAATCGAGGCTGGCGCTTCCGCTCCTGCCACCTGCAGGCGCCGGCGCACGTACTCCTTGGTCTCGTCGGACACCAGCGGCTCCAGGTGACAACGCATCGCCACCCGCTGCTTCAACTGCCGCAGTTCCCAGGAGTCCAGCTTGTCATCCAGTTCGGGTTGGCCCACCAGCAGGATCTGCAGCAGCTTCTCCTGGGCTGTCTCCAGGTTGGTCAGAAGCCGGACTTCCTCCAGCACCTCAGGGGTAAGGTGATGCGCTTCATCCACCACCAGCAGCGTCGTCAGCCGCTTGCGATGGCGTTGCACCAGGAAGGCGCTCAACTCCAGCAGCAGCTCGTCCTTCGCCTTTCCCGCCACCGCAATCCCCAGGTCGCCGGCGATGTACCGGATGAATTCCAGTGGCGACAAGCGCGTGTTGAACACGTAGGCAAAGCCCACATCGGTGCGGCGCAGCAACTCGAGCAGGCAGCGCACCAGCAGTGTCTTGCCCGTGCCCACCTCGCCGGTCATCACGACGAAGCCGCTGTGCCGCCGTACCCCGTAGTACAAGGCCGCCAGCGCCTCATTGTGCCTCTTCGTCGGAAACAGGAAGGAGGGGTCGGGAGTCAGCTCAAACGGATTGCGGTGGAGTTTGAAGAATTCCTTGTACACGTGAGTTTATCCGCGGTAATAGGTGATGGCGAAACCGGCGAACACGCAGCACAACGCGAGGCAGGCGGCGCCGATGGTGATCCAATCCTCGTAGCGCTGGCGTTTCTCTTCTTCGGGCAGGGTGAGCGGCGGAATGTCGGCTAGGATCTCCGCCGACACCAGCTTCCGCAGTTCCCGCTCGCTGTACACACGCCCGTCCAGGAATTCCGCCCCGCCCGCGAACCCGAACCCCAGCAGCAACCCCGCCACCACTCCGAAGCCGGCCAGCTTCAAGCGGTTGGGCGAATATGGCGTCAACGGCAGGTTCGGCGGATCGATCATCTGGAAGCGCTGGCCCTGCTGCGTCTTTTCCAGGTCGGTGGCCATCTCCGACTGGTTTTTCTTGGCCAGCAGCGCGTCGTAGTTGGTCCGCGACTGATTGTAATCGCGGGTAATATCTGCGAATTCCTGCTCCCGCACCGGCGAGGCGTTCAGGCGTGCCTGATACTCGCCCAGCTGAGCCTGCAACTCCTTTATGTCCCGCTGTCGGCTCGCTATCTCCACCTGGTTAGCCTTCATCTGGCTGGCCAGCTCCATGCGCGGCGCCATGTCCTTCACATCCGCGTAGCTGGTCACGGTGGGGGAATTCTTCTGATCCCCCGCATTGGACAGCACCTGCTGCTTCAAGCGCTCCAGGTCGGCAATCTGCTGCTTCAGCTTGCGTACATCGGGATAATTGTCGGTGTAGCGCGACCGCATGTCCGCCAGCTGGGCGTTCAGCTGATCGAGCATCTTGTCCATGTTGGCCACACTCAGCGGGGTACTACCGTCCGCTCCCTTCATCGCCTGGTCCAAGGTGCGATACTGGCCCAGCAGCGACTCCAGGTACGTCTGTTGCTGCTGGGCCCGGCTCAGGGCGTCCTGCGCCGCCTGCAACTGCGTCTGCAGGCTGCTCATGATCTGCAGATTGGCCTGCAATTGGCTGGGCAGGTCCGCCATGTGCTTGTCTTTGAACTCGCGCACCCGGGCTTCCTGTTCCGCCAGGTTCTGCCGCGCATCCTCGAGTTGCTCCTCCAGGAACTTCGTCGTGTTCTCCGACTTCTGAGCTCGGTCCGCCAGGTTTTCTTGGATGAACAGATCTGCCAGTTCCTTGGTCACCGCCTGCGCGACTTTCGGGTCATCGGCCGAGTAGTAGATGTTGAACGACGAAAGCTTCTTGTCGTCGGCACGCACCAGCTCAATCTCGATGTCTTTCCGCATCATGTCCACGATCTCGTCCGGGGTGAGCTGCTTGCGCCCGTCCTGGTAGAGATGCTGGTGTTCGATGATGTGCAGCAGCCGCGTGCGGCTCAGGATCTCCTGCGTGATGCTGTCCAGCCGGCTCTGCGAGCTGTCGTTGACGTTGGACGGCACATACTGCTCCGGAACCGCCGGCTCCTCCACCAGGATCAGGGTCCCGGAGCGGTACACCGTCGGCAGAAACCAACTCACTCCCCACACCAGCAGCCAACCCAGCAGGAACGGGCCCAAAAACAGCCACCGGCGGCGGCGTACGATGCCCAGGATCTCTCCCAGGTCTTTCATCTCTGGCGGTTTTTCTTCGAAGTCTTCTGGCATGACTACCTTCCCCAAGGCCGTGTAAACAGATAGGCCAAAGTGACAATGAACTGATCTCGGTTGGCGCCGTTGTTGTTGGACTCTATTCTGGCGATGTTCTGAAACTGGTGCTGGTAGATCAAATGCACTGTGACCCTTTCCCCGAACCGACGTTCCGCGCTGAACCCGCCCGACGCATATTGAATCGACGACGTGTCGGTCAGGGTCGGGCTCAAGGCCTGGTTCATGGCGTAACTGGCGCTTATCTCGCCCCACCAGTTGCGCGTGAGCTGGCGCCGCAGGGCCCCGGTCGCACTGTTCACCTCGGCGGCCCCCAGCAGGCCTCCGCCGTCGGACAGCCGCCTGACGACGCTGACCGCAGCGCTGGTGTGCGGTCCTTGCCAGCTGTAGCTGACACCAGCCGCCGTCGACCAGCCGGCCTGCTCGACCAACGTCGACGAGCCCGAGACCACGGCGGCGTCGGCAGAGTATGGAGGCCCGGCAAGAAAGGACAAGGTGCGGGACTGGTGTGAGCTGACCGGGGACGTATCCTGGGAGTATTGAGGCCCGGCAAAAAACGACAAGGTCATGTGCTGGCGCAGCGTGATCGTGTCGAATATCAGCAGGCTGTGGATAAACGTCTCGCTTTCGGTGGGCGGAAAGGTCAAGTGCTGAAACGTATAGCTGGTCCCCAGCCAGTTGTTTTGCTTCAGCCGGTGCATGTAGAAACCGGCCGCATCCTCGCTCGTCGTATTGAGCAGGTCGAATCCCGGCGGCGTGTTGCTGTAACGATTGGTCGTGTAGCCGCCGCTGGCCCCCATCACCGCGCTGCCGCTGAACTGGTAATCGATCTCGCCCCGGGCCAGGTTGCCGAACTCGGTGGCCAGAGGCGTAACGATAAACGGATTGCTCCCCTGGGGCACGCCCGGCGCCGTCCCGTCATAATTATTGCCCGGAGCGAACAACCCGCTGGAATAGTGCAGGTTCTCAGTCAACCGCACATTCACATGCGGACTCATGCGGTATTGCAGGTCGAAGCCCAGGTTCTGCGAAGTCGTGTCATGCACCTGCAACTGGTCGTTGAAGGTGTACCCCCCGGAATATTGCAGCAGCCAGTGAATCCGTGCCCGGGTTTGATCGAGCGCAATCTGCGGCAGCACCGACACGGCGAAGTTGTTCCCATTGCCCCCCGAACTCAGATACGGGTTGTTATCGTAGCCGGTTTGCACGGCCACCCCACCGCGAATGAAATTCGAGCGCTCCATCTCCGTGCTGAACGCCAGCGAAGATCCGTATCCCCCCACGATGGCCGGCACTGCGGGCGGGCGCGTCGTCCAATCGCTCCCGCCTCCTCCCCCCTCGGACAGCCAGCCGCCGGTCAGTGCCGGGGCTGGGGCCGCACGCTGGCCCGCGTCGGGCGGAGCGGTGTCATTCTGATTTTGTGGTTGCGATTCCTGCGCCCATCCTGCTTGGCCCAGGACCACCCCCAGCAGCACTACGCCGAAAAGGTTGCGTGACTTCATGAGTCCACCTAGGGAACCACCACCGTGTCGCTCGGCGCCAGCCGGACGTTCTGGGTCGTGTTCTTGCCTTTGATGACGTCCTTGTAGTTGAACGGGAGTTTCACCTGCGTGCCATCGGGTTGGTTGCGCAGAATGTAGATGCCTTTCTGCTTAGCAAAATCCTTGAAACCTCCCGCGATCGCGATGGCATCCAGCACGGTCATCGAGTTGGTCAACAGGTAGGAACCCGGCCGCACCACCTGTCCCAGGATATTGATGTGCTGACTCTTGCTGTCCTGGACGATGACCGTCACTTCCGGCTCCGAGATGTAGCTGGTCAACTTCCTGGTGATCTCCTGCTCCAATTGCCGCGGAGTCAGCCCGCCGGCCTGCAGTTCACCCACCAGCGGCAGCGTGATCTTTCCGTCCGAGCGCACGGTGACCGTGCGCGAGATGTCCGGTTCTTTCCACACGTTGACCGCCAGCACGTCCGCCGCTCCCATCCGGTAGGTATCATCGTGGGCCGCGCCCTGGTTCGCGCTCGCCCCGGCCCCCGCCGGCTTGCCGGGAGGGACCTTCTCCGTCTTGGCGTCGCCGTTGGTTGCCTGCGCATTGACCCAGCTCGACAAACACAGGCATAGCAGCAGGACCACCAGCGAGGTTGGCTGAGACCGCTTTGGTTTCATCATTCGCTCCAGCTTGGGGTTGCGCACAGCGCTACCGATTTAGCTCTCCGGACCATTCACCTTGGTTCGATTGATCGTCACCACTGTCCCCCCGGGGGGCGACATGCGGTATTCCTGGATCTTGTACAGCAGCGCGCGGTAGCTGATGCGCAGCAGCCGTGCCGCCGCCTTCCGGTTCCAGTGGGTCTTGTCCAGCGCCCCGGCAATCGCGTTGCGTTCCGCCTCGTCTTTGACGCTCTTCACCAGCGACTTCAAGCTGGTGGACGCGGAATCGACGGCTCCGCCCGCTTGCCGGGACGACCCTCCAGCTGCGCCGCGAGTGGCGTTCTCCTCCGCCGCCGTCTCCCCTGGCGGCAGCGAATCATCCCCCAGCATCAGGTATCGCTTGGCGAAATCTTCCAGCTCCGGCAGGTTCCCCGGCCAGGAATATCCCTCGCACCCTTCCAGCACCCGCGGAGAGACATTTCGCGCCGCCATCCCGTAGTGCCGTGCCAAACGGGTCATGAAGTGGCTCAGAAGAATCGGAATTTCCATCTTGCGCTGCCGCAGCGGGGGAACGTAGATGGTGAAGGCGCTCAGCAGGTAGAACAGATCCTCGTGCATCATTCCTTCCGGCAGCGAAAGATCGCTGCCGCAGTCAATCGAGGCCAAGATCCGCACATCCACATCCTGCACTTGCCCGTTCCTAACGAATCGTTTCTCGCGCAACAGCTGCGCGATTCCAGCCTGCAGGCTGGCCGCCATCTCCGACACCTGGTCCAGTAGAACCGTGCCTTGCTGGCAGAGCTCCAGCCGCCCCGGCTTCGGCGGCTCGAAACTGTGCACCCCGCTTGTCGGGCCGCCAAACAGCTCCTGCTCCAGCAGGTTTCCCGGCAGCGAGGCACAGTTCACCTGGAAGAAACGGAAGCCTGCTCGGATGGAAAGCCGGTGGATCATGCGCGCGGTCGTATGCTTGCCGCTGCCGCGCTCCCCCAGAATCAGCACTGGAACGTTCACCTGGGCCAACGATTCCACCTGCGCCCGCACTCGACGCATCGCCGGACTGACTGCCACAAACAGCAGATCGTCGCCCGGTTGCTCCAGCTTCTCCCGGTTGGGATCGCCCTCGTCCCGGGATGGCAGCGCCGCCAGCTGCCGCTTGATCACCTTGTCGAGTTGGCCCGGGTGGCACGGCTTCAACAGAAAATCCTGCGCGCCCAGACGCAGCGCCTGCATCATCTGCTGCGTGTCTTCTGCCTGCGATAGCAGGACCACCGGCAGATGCGGCCGCACCCGACGCAACCAGCGCAGCGTGTGCAAACTGTCCGGGTCCCCGGGCACCAACTCCAGCAGCACCAGGCTCGGGGTCACACCCGATTGCACCCGTTCCAGAGCCTCCAGCCCGCTGTAGGCGGTCTCCACCTGCCAGGAGTTGCCGTCTCCCACCTCCCACAGGCAGGGGAGCGACGACGGTTCCCGGGTGACAAAAAGCAGTCGGACTGTGCTGGGTCCTTTATCTTCCATGAATGGCGGGTCTCGTCTGATCGTCGGGAGGTTCAATGGGTCTGCGTGGGCGGCCTACCCCGAAATGGTTCGCAGGCCCTCGCCTGCGAAGACTCGTGAGGCTGCCGTTGACGTTACGAAGATCCTGGTTTCGGGGTCTAAATCACATCCACCTTGTAGCCATCGATGCGAACCACAAGGGACCTCTGAATCGCATCCACCGAAACCACCAAGCTGCGGTCTCCGTTCTGCGACAGGAAGATGCCCTCAACTCCGTCCAGCGCCCCACCACGAATGCGCACCCGCTGGCCCGTCTTGAGGAAGGGATGCGATCCACAACTCAAGCCGTGTGCCACCACGGCCCGTACCGCCTCGATCTGCTCTTCCGGAATCGGCGTCCCCTGTCCCCGCGTTCCAACAAAGCTGATCACCCCGTCAGTGCGTAGCACGCGAATCCGCTCTTCGTTCCGAGGTGTGATCTGCACAAACACGTAGCAATTGAACAGAGGCAGTTGCACATTTTTGCGACGGTCGCTCCAGCGGTGCACTTCGTTCACGGTGGGCAGGAACACCCTCAGTCCCTGTCTCTGCATACGGTCTGCGACCGCCTTCTCATGCCGCGGAAAGGTGTGCACCGCGTACCATGCCGCCTGTTCGCCAAGCTGGGCTGGCGCTTCCAAACCCCGCGTCCAGCACTGGTAACCGCCGCTGCTGCTCATAGCTTCGCCCTCTGACTCACAGCGTAGAGTTGGACCCTGAAGCACCCAATCAATGTCTCGGGGGATACGGGTCAAGGGGGGATCTTCGCAACCCGTAATGACCAACACTTGCAACCTACGGCCGCTTGCAAAATGCTGCAAGAGGTCGACCGCACTAGCGAAATCGGAACTACACGTCTAGGAAATCCAGAACCAGTCCGACCGGACTACACATTAGTACATTGTTCCGTAGTTACAGGCAAGGGTACCGGCGGGTGTGTGGCGCCGTTACCTGGGTAGCGAGTTTGCCTGGATCCCATTTGTTTACATATATTTTGCTTGTTTTCTGCCTTTTACAGATTTTTTTACTGTCCTTGTACTTGGTTCTGTGGGAAACTAGCGCGCTGCACCGGCCGAACGACCTGGGCTGACGACCTGGCGCTTCCCCACTTGGGGTTGAAAACACTTGCACACTGTTGCACGTGACTTTCGTCATAATTTGATCCCGGGAATTCTTGCGTAGAATCGAGGTGGGCGCAGAGAGTCGATCTTGGGCGGACCATGATGGGCAAAGCCCTCGCTTCGAGAGAAGGCGGGCAACCAATCCCCCTCTACAAAATTTGTCAGGAGATGTTCCCTGTTCACTGCAGCAGAGTCCGAGCAAGCAGGCGTCACTATCGGCAGAGCGAAGGAAAGTATGGTAACTGGATCGCGAGACCGGCCACTCATCGATGTTCTGGTGGGCGACAATACCCGCATTCACGCTGAATTGATGGGCGAAGCCCTCAAGCGTGACCGCTGCCTGCGCGTTATTGGCGCCACCGCCGGTTCGCGGGAGTTCCTGGAACTTGCCGCCCATCGCACGCCTCACGTCGCCGTTCTCAGTGCGACGCTGGACGAAGACTCCAATCTCGGCACCGCTACTCTGCGCCAGTTCCACGCCTCCTATCCCCACATCCCCGCCATCATCCTGCTCGAATCTTCCAAGCGCGAAGTGGTTCTCGAAGCTTTCCGCTCCGGAGCCCGGGGAATCTTCAGCAAGCACGAGTCTCTGGAGAATCTTTGCAAATGTGTTCACGCGGTTCATGACGGGCAGATCTGGGCCAACAGCCGGGAAGTGCGCTTCGCCCTCGAGGTTCTTTCCAGCGCGCCATCGATCCGTGCGGTCAGCGCCGATGGCATGAATCTGCTGTCCAAGCGGGAACAGGAAGTCGTCCAGCATCTCGCCGAGGGACTGACCAATCGCGAAATTGGGACCCGCATGGGTCTGAGTCAGCATACGATCAAGAATTACCTGCTGCGTATCTTCGATAAGCTTGGCGTCTCGAACCGCGTGGAACTCCTTTCCCTCACTCTGCAGCCCTCTGCCGGCAACCCCGCGGGCACTCCGACCAACGGCGATGGTCACGACTCACCTTCCCTGCGCTGGTTCCTGGAGGCGGCTGAAAAGGGGGAACCGCACGCCCAGATCAAGCTGGCCGAGTTCTATCGCGAGGGGAAATCGCTCCCCAAGGACGCCGTAGCGGCCTACGCCTGGTATCTCGTATTTGCGAGAACCAGTGACGAGCAACGCCGCCGCGCCCACCTGGCCAAGGAAAAGCTCCTGGCGGCGATGAGCGCTGATCAGATTGTCGAGGCAGAGCGGCGAGCCGCAGACTGGCTGGCGCGCTATGCGAAACCCGCTGCTTGCGCCCCCAACCCGTCCCTGACCCTGAAGTCTAAAGCCGGCACTCTCTCCTGACCTAGTTCTGGTAACCCATCGCACCGCGCTATCAGCCGTTGCCCCGATCCTGCGGAAAACGGCTCTTGCTCCCTCTGCCCGCCCTGAGCTCCGTCGACGCGGTTGCGGGATCCGTAACACTGGCGCCTTCTCCCGCAAAACCTATCAGCCGTGTTACCTGGGAGAAGGAGTTGTTCAATGTTTCCTTACAAACACCTGCCTGCACTGCCGCGGACAGTTGCACTCCGGGTCGAACGGGGAGGGACGCCAGATGTTGGCGCCGGGGATGGTTGTACGATCTTGTGGAGTTGCAGGCCGAAGCCCGACTGGCGCGGATTGCCACCACTTCGCGTTTCCCTTATGAGTTGGCAGACGGAAAGGCAAAAAAGTATTGCTTCTCCGCCAGGGGCAGCTATGGACACTCACGCCTGTAGCCAGCGTCAGAACCACTCCGATGTAGGGGGCAGCATGCCGCAGCCGTCTGTGGGCGTCAATGGCACCGAAGGGGAGTACAAGTGCCGGCATCACGCCGGCCCGCTGCCCTAAACGCGGGGGACGCCCCGCTCGCCCTGCCGCTTCCGAACCATCTCCCGTTCAGGACACCTTGCGCAAGGCGTACTTCGAGAGCTTGTAGGAAAGATCGCTACGCGACAACCCGAGCCGGCGCGCGGCTTCCGCCTGTGCTCCACGTGTCGATTGCAACGTTTTCTCGATTACCGACTTCTCCACTGCGGCTAGCAGTGCGCGCAGATCCAGGCGATCCGGCAGCCCCTGGATCCAGTGAAGATTGTCTGCATCGCTCTCCCCATTGGGGCCAGTCGTGGCCGTGCCTTTCATCTGCTCCATGGCTTTTTTCAGCAGACTATTTTCCCGCCGCAATGTGGTGTGGTCGCAGGCACGCTGCACCGTGGCACGCGCCACCTCTGATGCAACCGGCACGGATAGAAAGTCGAACACGCCCTGGTCCACGCTGAGGGGTGTAGGCTCGGCGGCTGTTCTCACAGAAACCAGAACAAAGGCGAGGTTGGCATCGCTTCCGCGGGTGGCAGCGAGAACGCTGAACCAGTCACCATCAGTCAGTCTTTGGCGGCTCAACACGGCATCGTACTGGTTCTCAGCCAAAGCCTTGCGGGCGTCCCCGAAGCTGGACGCCAGCGAAACTGTGTGCCCATCCAGTTCCAGTTCTGACGCCAGCAACGTGCTCAGGATTGCCTCTCCGTCAACCACTAGAATTCGCCCCATAGCGTATCCTCTTCCTCCGAAGTTGCCTAAGGACAGGTTTCCTGCGAACCACCGTTCAAACTTTAGGCAAATGCCGTTCCCATGCCTGAACAACGCGCTTCCAGCCCCCCGACGATCCCGAGGGTGGTTCATGCCCGGAGTGCATCAGCCTTCCCTGACCAATGGCAGATTGGCCCGTTCCCAAGCATCCAGTCCGCCCGACACATTTGTGACATTTTGGAACCCAGATCGCTCCAGCAGGCTACAGGCGATCATGCTGCGGTATCCGCTCTTGCAGTGCACCGCCAGTGGGGCTTTCTTGTCCAAGGTGAGTGAACCGGGCTTCAACCTGTCCAGCGGATACGACAGGGCCCCCTCCACGTGTCCCGCGCGCCATTCCGGCTCTCTCCGCACGTCCACGACCATGAACTTCCCCAGGCATCGATGCAAGTCTGCTACCGTCATCTGCTTTGTCTGACTCAACGGGAAGCCTGCCGATTTCCAGCCCTCAACTCCGCCGCGCAGGTATCCTCCTTCCACGTCGATTCCGACCCGTGCCAACCGGACACGAGCCTCCTGAATCTGATCGTCGGAGTCCGCAATCAGAACTGGCCTGGCCTGCAGCCCGAGCACCGTCCCCGCCCAGGTGGCGAACTGTCCCGACAGGGCGATGTTGAGCGATCCGGGAACATGACCTTCGGCGAACCGGTCGCTGGCGCGCACGTCCAGCCCTGCAGTCCCTGAGTCCAGCAGGCGCTTGACCTCCGCCGCGGAAAGCGCCGGCAGGGCGGGCAAGTCGGCCAGGGCGGTGGCCCCGGCGCGATTGATCTCGGCATCCTGCAGAAAGTACTCGGGTCGCGTGGGAAGATTTGTGGTCAACTCGCAGATGAACTCTTCCCGGCTGGGAATCCGCAGCGCGTAATTGGTCAGGCGCTCGATGCCGATCGTGGAAGAACCGTCCGCACGCATGTTCCGTCCACACAACGAACCTGCACCGTGCGCGGGATAGACGGCTACGTCATCCGGCAGCGTCAGCAGCTTGGTGTGCAGGCTGTCATAGAGCATACCCGCCAGTTGCCGTGGGCTGTGGGTCTGCGACAGGTCCGGCCGTCCCACATCGCCGAGAAACAGCGTATCCCCGGTCAGGACCGCCCACGGACGCGGCGACTTCCCCGGATCGGTGATCAGGAGGCAGATGCTCTCCGGGGTGTGGCCGGGCGTCTCCAGCACCGTAATCCGAGCTTTGCCGAAAGGCAACTCGAATCCGTGGCGCACGGCAACGTGGGGAAAAGCGGCGCCGGCGGCCGCTCCGATGTAGATCTTCGCCCCGGTGCGTTCCGCCAGTTCCCGGTGGCCGGAGACGAAATCGGCATGCAAATGGGTTTCAAAAATGTGGCGGATCTTCAGCCCTTGCCTGTTCGCAGCCTGCAGGTAGAGGTCGACGTCCCGCTGCGGATCTACCACCACCGCCTCCCCCTCCGATCCAAGCACGTAGGAGGCGTGCGCCAGACAACCCAGATAGAAGCGCTCGAAGTGCATTGCTTGGGCAGCAGTATCGACGACCGTCATGGCAGCCTCTCCTGAATGGCAATGATAACTCGGGTTGCGAGTCTCAGTTCTCTGCCTAACCCGTGAACGTGCGGGACACGCCTGGGGGACAGCCGAGCGAAGCTCGGCTCGTGCTACGACCCACGACCGGAGACGGACTGACGCCCCGAAAGCTCCCGGTACCGGAAACACTCCCTCCCGTGATCGTTCACCATGCCTACGGCCTGCATGAAGGCGTAACAGATCGTCGAACCCACGAAACCGAACCCACGTTTCCGCAGATCCTTGCTCATGGCATCAGACTGTTCGGTTCGGGCCGGCACCTGCCGCAGAGACTTCCAGGAGTTCACCCGCGGCCGCCCTCCCACGAATTGCCAGATGTACGCGTCAAAACTGCCGAACTCGTTTTGCACTTTGAGGAAGGCTCGCGCGTTCTCGCGGGTGGAGGTCAGCTTCAGACGGTTGCGCACGATCCCGGGGTCACGCAGCAACTGGTTGAGCTTGCGCCGATCATACCCCGCCACGATTTGCGGATCAAAGCCGTCGAAGACTGCCCGGTAGTGTTCCCGCTTCTTGAGGATGGTGTCCCAGCTGAGCCCGGCTTGTGCCCCTTCGAGAACGAGAAACTCGAACAGCTTCCCGTCGTCGTGCTGGGGCACGCCCCACTCTTCGTCGTGATAGCGGATCGACAGGGGATTGCGCGCCCATGCGCAGCGAACCGGTTCCCTTCTGCGCTGGCTCATTGCTGTCTGCGGCATAACCCGGAAAAGTGTAGCAGCCCCGCAGAGGCAACGCCTGCATCGTTTCTTTCCGTGCCTACTGTAGCGACTTGGGATCAGACAGATTACGCGGTGAATACTTGTCCAGCACCGCAATCAGCATGTGAGCACAGCTCGGGGGCGCGGTCTCTCCCTGCTGCAGAATCTGCTTCGCGCTCAGCTTGCGACCGTAGAGTTTCTCGTTCGCGCGGTTATCCGACCGCAGCGTCGAACCCTCCAGGGAAATCCCGGCAAACAGCCCGCGCGCGCGGGAATACGACAGGATCTCCGCCTTCATCATCACGTCCGTCGCGCCTTCGGCGCTGCGCCCCTTCGGGCCGGCCGCTGCCGATGCATCCCCGCCCAGTTTCACCTTGCTGCCCATCAGCGACTTGGCCCCCTTCGGGTTCATCACCAGCAGCACGAAGTCCGTGGCTTCTCCACCTAACTGGAATCCGATGTTGCCCCCTTCCAGCGCGAACAGCGCCGGCGCCCCCCAGGGCCCGGTGAAGTGTTCTCCGGAGCGGCACGTCATCACCCCGCGCCCGTAGCTTCCACCCACGCCAAAGGCGAACTTCAGGACCTGCGGCATGACGATGACGCACTCGGCCCGGTCCATTAGGTCCTTGGGAATGTTGTCGGGGATGTTCACGATCTCCTTCAGAACCGTGCCGGCTGCCTCCACACGTTCCTGTTCCTTCTCATTATCCTTGGCAAAGGCGGCCGGCGGACACAGCGATATGCACACCAACAAAATCGTCGACAATCTTTTCATGCTCGGGTTCTCTCCCTTGCGTCAGGGTCATCATATGGGGCTTCTCACCCAGCTCCCAGACCCGGAAGGACAATCCTGGGACCTGTCCTTCGTCGATTCGCCCGTGTCCCTCAGGACCCGCCCACCTTTCCCGACCATGCTGCAGCATAAGCATTTCCGCTGGTCTGCGCCCTGAGGCCGAAAATAGCTCTTTCGGGCTATAACCAAACGGGTGCTCCTTTTGTAACTTGGCACCTGCAGCACCCGCTCCTAGAGTCGAGGCTGTGGTTTTACAGTCCAGCGGCCTTCGGCCCGTAACGTGCATCTAATAGGCTTGAGGGACCGCGAACTGTGGTTCACCGGGAAAATTTTGGACGCTCTGGGAATGAAGTACACGCGGAACATCTTTTGCCTGGCGGCGTTCAGCCTGGCCGTCGCCGGGCTACCCGCTACGGGCCAAAGCCCCTCGTCCGCCGCAACCTACGTCGCGGCCTCGGCCGCCACGGCTTCTGACGATTCCCAGAGTTCCGTCCTGACCATCCGCAAACGCGTCGATGAGGTCAATGTCCTGTTCATCGCCACCGACAAGCACGGAAAGTTTGTGCGCAATCTCAACCAGGACGACTTCAACTTCCTGGATGACCACAAACCGGTGCAATCCATCGTCAACTTCCGCCGCGAAACCGACCTACCCATCAACATGGGTCTGCTGCTCGACGTGAGCGGCTCGGTTCGCAGCCGTTTCCAATTTGAGCAGGACGCTGCCACCAGCTTCTTGCAGCACGTCGTCCGGACCGGCTTCGACCAGGCTTTCATCATGGGGTTCAACTCCCACCAGCAGCTGGCGCAGGATTACACCGACGATGTCCTGAAGCTTTCCTCGGGCGTGCACGCCTTGCGTGACGGCGGCGGCACCGCCCTCTATGACGCCATCTACCATGCCTGCCAGGACAAGCTGCTCAAGCAGCAGTCTGATCATCCTGTCCGCAAAGCGATTGTTCTTCTGACCGACGGCGAGGACAATCAGAGCGAGCACACCGGGTGGCAGGCCATCGAGATGGCCCAGCGCGCCGAAGTCATCATTTACGCGATTTCTACCGACGACAGCGGGCTGGTCCTGCGTGGCGACAAGATCCTCGAGCAACTCGCGGTCGCCACCGGGGGCCGCGCTTTCTTCCCCTTCAAGATGAAGGACATCACGCATTCCTTCGCCGCCATCGAAGATGAACTCCGCAGCCAGTATGTGGTTTCCTATCGCCCGGCCGACTTCCTCGCAGACGGCCGCTACCGCAGCATTGAAATCATCGCCCTGAAGAAGGACCTGCAGGTCCGCGCCCGCCAGGGCTACTACGCTCCCCGCCAATAAGAAGTCCGGCCCTCATTTGGGGTTTCCTCGTGCTTTTAAGGCGCGGCTTCAGCCAGCGCAGCCGCTCCGTCAGAAGAACCGGAGTTCAGCCCTGGAGTCAACAAGTCTCCGAAGTGCCCAATCTCCGAAGTTGCGCCCCGCCCCCTCCTGTGATACCGTCCCGCTGATTTCGCACGGGAGAATCTTATGATCCCCTTTATCCTCCTGCTGGCCGTTATTCTCATTGCCGCCTTCGCCGTCATGGGGATTTACAACCGCCTGGTTCAGTCCCGTGTCAGCTGCGACACCGCCTGGTCCAACATCGATGTACAGCTCAAACGCCGCCACGACCTGATCCCCAACCTAGTAGAAACCGTCAAGGGCTATGCGGCACACGAGAAGACCACCCTCGAAGACCTCACCAAATACCGCGCCATGGCCATGCAGGCCACCACTCCTGCCGACAAGGCGGCGGCTGAGAACCAGCTCAGTGGAGCACTGAAAAACCTCTTCGCGGTGGCCGAGAACTATCCCGATCTGAAAGCCTCCCAGCAGTTCGCGCAGCTGCAGTCCCAGCTCAGCCAGACCGAAGACTCCATCCAGGGTGCCCGCACCACCTACAACGCCGTCGTGCGCAATCTCAACACCGCCGTCCAGTCCTTCCCCGCCAACATCCTGGCCGGAATGTTCGGCTTTCAGCAGCGCCAGTTCTTTGAAGTAGCTCAGACCGACCGCGAACCCATCGCCGTGAAGTTCTGACCGGAAAAATGGCAAGCGCTTTTGTACGACCGCTCCGGAGCTTTGGTCGGACCTGGCTGCGCCGGTGGAAAAATTTCGTTGACCGTCGCCGGGCCCTCCAGAATGGCCCGGTGATTTTGCGGGACGCATTCGACATTCGATTCGTCCTCTATCCGTGGGATCGGCCCTATCTGGCGGAGCTCATTCACCGCCCCGCTGAGCTTGCCGACTTCCAAGCCATTCCGGCACTTGTACGTTCCGGAGACACGGCGCTCGATGTCGGTGCCAACGTTGGCCAGTACAGTGTTCTGTTAAGCCGCATCTGTGGTCCCGCCGGACGGGTTTGGGCCTTCGAGCCTGTTCCTGAAACCTACTGGAGGCTGCGTGAAACCCTTGTACTGAATCGTTGCGAAAATGTGGTCCCAGTACAACGCGCGATCTGCGCCAAGGTCGGCACAGTAAAGATGAATCTCTTTGAACCGCAATTTTCCAGCTGGAATACCCTCGGCATGCCATCCATGATTACCCCTGACGGAGGTCGAGTGTCGCCCGTTCGCTCTGTAGACGTGCGCAGTCAGACCTTGGACGATTTCTGTGATGCAGAGGGCATCGCGCGAGTTAACTTTCTAAAGGTGGACGTGGAGGGTTTTGAGCTGGCAGTGTTTCAGGGCGCGGAGCGCCTACTGCGAGAACGATGCGTGGACTACCTATGCTTCGAGATCTCAAAAGAGCCGCTGAAGGGCGCTGGCGTTGACAGCCGGCAAGTGTTTGCCGCTCTCGAAATGCACGGCTATCAGGCCTACCGCTATAACGAGCTGACTCGCACCTTCCTGGGCCCTGTTCGGGATAGTTCGGAGTACTGGTCCAACTTCTATGCGTCCTGGAAGGACTTGTCAAAAATTGAGGACAAGAACGACTCCGCTTGAGTCCGCCACCCCGCGAGCCTTATACGGTCAGGCTTGCAGCGCGCGCCGTAATCTCGACGATCCAGTCGTTCGACGATTCGAGGAGAGTCGCAAAAAGTCGCCACGGGTGTGGTTAGGCGAGCGTTTCGCATCAAGTCAGTCCGCGCGACACAGCACAGCGTTAGCCGACAAAACTTCCATTCCCCGATAGGTTGTCTCCCCGCACCAGTCCGGCTTCGGGACAGCGGTCGACAGCACAGATGTGAGTTCCTCCGGGTGAGGGCGCTATAGCGGCTCGGAGGTTATTTCGGTGTGCCGCCGTCGTCCTCGCACCACAGGCTGCTCATGCACACCCTGTCATATAATGCGGCGGGCTGATACTTCTCACCCAAAGCCGCCGGGGGACTCATGGTAGCGCACAAGGCTGGTTCGCTGCTTTTCTTGGTTGGTTGCTGCGTTCTGGCGGGAGCGGCAAGGGCACCGAACACGGAGACCGAGAAGAAAGAGGTCACGTTCAATCGGGATGTGGCTCCGATCTTTTACAAGAACTGCGTCATGTGCCATCGCCCGAACGACATCGCGCCGATGGCGCTGATGACCTACAAAGAAGCGTATCCATACGCGCGCAAAGTCCGCGACCATGTGGTGCTGCGCAAGATGCCACCGTGGCACGCGGATCCGAATGTGGGCGAATTTACGAACGACCCCCGGTTGAGCGACGCCGACATTGCCACGATCGATGCGTGGGTGCGGGGCGGGACAGTGGAGGGCGACGCCAAGGACCTGCCCGCGGCACCGGATTTCCAGCCGGGCTGGCACATCAAGCCGGACGTTGTGCTAACCATTCCCGAGTTTCTGGTAAAGGGCGGCCAGCAGGACGACTACGAGTACATCTACGTTCCCACTGATTTCAAGGAAGACAAGTGGGTGCAGGCGGCGGAGGTGCTTCCCGGAGACCGGCGGGTAGTACACCATGCCACAGTATCGGTAGTCAGCGCCGCCGAGGTTGCGAAGCGGGAGGAAAAACATTTCAAGGCCCAGGCCGGCGAAGACAAGTTCCGCTACAGCAGCGGGAGAGTCCTGCACGTCAGGCCGGAGGTCCCGGTGGTGGACGACGGGTGCTCGACGCCGGAAGGCGGCGGGTTTCCCGGCGAGTCTTCGGGGTACGTGAACATCGTGCCGGCGATTTACCTGCCGGGTCATCTGGCTGAGACGCGGCCGGTGGGATATGCGTTGAGAATTCCGGCGGGTTCGTATTTGCAATTTCAGATTCATTACAGCAACCATCTCGGCGAAGACGTGAAGGACCGGACCGGCATTGGCTTAGTATTCGCGAAGGAACCGGTCAAGCACGAAGTCGCGCAGTATGAAATCTGGAACAACGTATTCCGGATCCCACCGAAAGACGACAACCACCGGGTGACCTCGTGTTTCACACTGCCCCAGGACGTGACCGCCGTGGCGTACACCGCGCACATGCACTATCGCGGAAAGAGCATGATGACGAAGGCCGTCTTTCCTGACGGAAAGGAAGAAGTGTTGCTCAACGTGCCGCATTACGATTTCCGCTGGCAGGAGACGTACTTTCTGAAGCACCAGATTCTGCTGCCGCGGGGCACAAAGCTGGTGACGACGGCGTATTTCGACAATTCCTTCGACAATCCTCTGAATCCCGATCCTTCCAAGGCGGTGCGCTGGGGCGAACCGAGCGACGAGGAAATGATGGGCTTCTGGCTGCAGTTTGCGGATCCGAAGCCGGTGGGGGAGAAACCCAGCGTGGCGCAGAAGTGAAGGTCGAGTCGCTGCGAGAGGCCGTGCGGCTAGGCTGATCGAGGAGGGGCAGATTACGTTGCGCGCGACACGGCGAAAGTTTTTGATCGGTGCCGGTGCGGCCGGGATGGCGCCCTTGCTGCTCGGCATGACACACAAGGCGGGTGGGAGAGCGCCCATCCTGGGAGAGGGGGAACACCGGTATGAGGCCATCCACGACTGGGGCCGCCTGCCGCACACGATTGAGTACGGCAATACGCACGGCGTCTGCGAGGACTCGCAGGGGCACATTTACATTTACCACACGGTGCGCTCGACAAGCGAAAGTCCGGACACCGTGGTGGTCTTCGACGAGCGGGGAGCGTTTGTACGCTCCTGGGGAAGACAGTTTAAGGGCGGGGCCCACGGGCTGAGCATTCGCCAGGAGGGCAGGGAGGAGTTCCTGTACCTCTGCGATTACCAGCATGGCATCGTCACCAAGCGCACGCTGCAGGGAGAGGAAGTATTCACGCTGGGGTATCCGGCGGAATCCCCGGCGTATCAGGCAAAGAACGGGGCCGCCCTTCCGTACCGGCCGACAAATGTGGCGATTGCTCCTAACGGTGACATTTACGTCGGCGACGGCTATGGTTCGAGCTACATCAATCAGTACAACCAGAGGGCGGAGTTCATCCGGACTTTCGGTGGATTGGGGAAGGAAGCGGGACAACTGGATTGTCCGCACGGGCTGTGGGTGGATGCGCGCTCGGAAACGCCGGTGCTGGTGGTGGCGGATCGCTCCAATTCGCGACTGCAGCGGTTCACTTTGGAGGGAAAACACATTGATTTCATCCTGGGTACGAGCCGGATGCCCTGCCATTTCGACGAACGCCAGGGTGAGGTGGTGATTCCCGATCTATGGAGCAAAGTGGTCGTGCTGAATTCCGAGAACAAGGTCGTGGCCAGGCTGGGGGACGGCGATTATTCGACGGAAAAGGAATGGCGGAAGGCGCGGGAGCAGGACCGGGATACGTTTATCCCCGGACGGTTCCTGTGCCCGCACGGGGCCTGCTTTGACCACGAGGGGAACATCTTCGTGGCGGAGTGGGTGGAAGTAGGGCGGGTGACGAAGCTGCGGAAGGTGGGGTAGGGCTGGCAGTGGCCGAGGGCGAGGACGCCCTGGGGACAGCCGGCGGGACGCGGCCGCAACGGCAGGCTGATTCGACTACGCTCAGGGCAACCTTGGGGTCGCCGACTCGCAAGGGTTTTTGATCGCCGGGCGGAGATTCGCGGGTGTTCGCGGGCGAGGGCACCCGCGCTCAACATGTGGCCTTACGAGGTGACGCTGGCACCGGGCTGGGGCTGGGCGGCGGCGGTGGCAGCGGCGGCCTCGTTCAAGATGCGGTGATGGATGGTGAAAAGCGCCAGCTCCAGGCGATCCGAGACTCCTATTTTGTCGTAGACATTACGAAGGTAGTTCTTGATGACCTGCTCAGTGGTGCCAAGCTGGGTGGCAATCTCCTTGTTCTTGTAGCCCTGCACGATGAGCGCAACAATGCGCAGCTCCTTGGCGGTGAGGCGGTCGCGGACACGCAGTCCGACCATGTCGTTTTCGGTGAGTTCGCTGGGGACGGCAACATCCTGGACCCAGGTTTCGCCACGCGCCACTTTGCGGACACAGTCGACCAGGGCGGGACTCGTGACGTTGCGGTAGACGACGCCCTGGGCGCCGTTGGTCATGTAGCGCTGGGCACTCTCCCCAGTATCGGCGAGAACGACAATGCGCGTTTTGTTACGGTTAGCAGCCTGCACGATGGCGTTGAAATCGGACTGAAATCCCCCCGCCACGATGAGGACGGCGGCGCGGAACTTGTCGAGCGCCATGAACATCTGTTCCGGGGTCTGGGCTTGCGCGACGATGCGCATTTCATCTTCCACGGCCAGAACTTTGGCAATCCCAGCCCGGAAAATAGCTTGGTTGTCGGCTAGAATCAGCTTCAGCATTCGTCACCTATCCGGTGTTAAGAATTGCGGACGAATTCGTAGGAATCGATCACGCAGGCCACGCCGCGAGTACCCGCGGAGACGCCGGCTTCGTCGGTACGGACGACCCGGCCGCGACACTGAATGACGACATTTTCCTTGCCACCAGTCACTTCCGGGGGGAGAGTGATTTCGAATTCGACCGGTGAGCCCATTTCCAGAGAGGCGTCGGCGCGGATGTAGACGCCGGCCGCGCTCAGGTTGCCGGTGACGCCGCTTGCCTCGCCTGCGGCATCGGCCTTATGAATCTTGATCGGCAATTCCAGGGGAAATCTTTTACCCGTCCGTGCATCGGACACAGTCCCTCCTCCGTTCTGGCCTTGTTTTTGCGCGAAAGCCAGGGCCCTACCACTCTTCCCCGGGGGGCAGAATTGTCTGCTTAGGGGCGGTTATATCACGGATGATACCCGCTACAAAAGCCTGATCACTCATTAGTTAACGGTAGGAAGTAGGTTCCCCCGGGGAAGCTTGGGGCGTTGATACTGCTGTGCCTCGGAGAATCCGTTTGGTCCCCGTGGACTGACGTGCTCGGGACAGCCGCATCCATCACCCCGCCGGCTCACACGGCCCAGCACTGACGAGCAAAGGCACGGAAACCGACAGAACCAACCGCTGCGCAAGAAGGCAGCAAAAGTCGGTTTCCAGGTCATGGAGGTCCTAGCTTGATACTCCCGAGAACGAATGTTTCTGGAGAGCGAAATGCGGCCTTCTCCGTCGTCCCCCTGGGCTATAGTTGCTGCCGGCATGGTGTGGTACGAATACATCCTCGTGGGCTGCTGCTCTTTTCCGCTCCCCAAGAGGCCCGAAGCCGGATCAAACATCAAGAGAACAGAAAGGTGTCAGCTGTGAGCGGGACCCACTGCTTCGAAAGCATGCCCCACGCCGAGAGTCAATGCATTATGTAAAGGTCGCCCCCTTTCAGTAGATTGAGATGGGGCGCCCCCCGCTGGGCTGTGCAAGGGCGCTTCGCTCTGCTGCGACGGCGCTAGGGGACGCGGTGCCTTGGATCTGTCACCGCTACCGAGCACATGACAGAATGTGCGCATTTCCTGAGCGGAAGACGATACTGCAAACTGGAGTGGTAGGCGGATCGCACATGAAGCACGTGCTCGAGCAAGCATCGCGTAGCGGTCAGAAGCTCTGGTTAGCAGTCGGAATTTCGCTCGCTCTTTTGCTGCCGTGCGTTTGGCATCCCAGGATTGAAGCCGGCGACGTTGGCAGCCACCTCTACAATGCTTGGCTGGCGCAGTTGATCGAGCGTGGGCAAGCCCCTGGTCTGTACACAGTCCGGCAGTGGGACAATATTCTCGTCGATGTTGTGTTACTCCGGTTGGGCAGTGTACTTGACCTTAAAACCGCCGAAAAGATGGTAGTGGCCGTGTCGGTACTGATCTTCTTTTGGGGGATGTTCGTATTCATCAACGTAGCAACCGGCCGGGCGCCTTGGTTCCTCGTTCCCGGAATTGCAATGGTGACGTATGGGTGGACATTCCAGATGGGTTTCCTGAACTATTACTTGTCAATCGGACTGGCATTTTGGGTGATTGCTCTTGCCTGGCGGGGTGAGACCGTCGACTGGGTCATCGGTCTCATAGTGACTGCTCTTGTTCTGGCAGCCCACCCGATGGGCTTTTTGTGGCTCGCCGGAACGGTCGTCTACATTAAGTTAGCAGAAAAAATGTCTGGTTGGCGACGGTGGGTGCTGTTGATTTCGGCCTTTCTAACAATCCTCGCCACACATACCTACATCGCGCACGTTTATCAGACCGTGCAACCCGTAAATTGGGGTGTTCACTTTTACTCAGGATTTGATCAACTGGTCCTCTATGGCCGCAGGTATCGTACCTTGGCGTTGATGGTCGTGCTCCTAACACTCGCAATTACGCTGGCTGGCGTCATCGAAGTGCGCAACAACGGAGCGTTCTGGCGCCAAGTTCGAACTCCGGCAGAACTCTGGATGATGACGATCTTTGCGACCGCAATGCTCTGGGACGGCATTGTGATTCCGAAGTATGCCACCGGCTTTACCTTTGTGGCATCCCGCTTGACCTCAGTCACAGCAGCTCTAGGCTTATGCGTGATGGGGTCTCTGCCGCCACGGAGATGGCACCTGACGGCCTTCATCATCTGTGCGACCGTTTTTTTTGCGATGCTATATCAGGATACCGGTCGGTTGAATCGAATGGAGGAGCAAGCGGAGAGTCTGGTGAACGAACTACCGAATGGGACTCGGGTGATCCAGACTATCTTTGTCCCGCCGGGATCAAGAATCCATACTAATCACCTCGTGGATCGGGCGTGCATTGGTCGGTGCTTCTGCTTTTCAAATTACGAGCCGTCTACCGGTCAATTTCGCATTCGAGCCAGACCAGATAATCCTCTGGTGGTGGCATCCCCGGAGAACAGTGTGGCAATGCAAGATGGCACGTACGTCGTCCGGCCGGAGGACTTACCGATCGCGCAGGTTTATCAATGCGATGAACGGGATCCTGATAGGCTCTGTTTGCGCTATCTCGCAGCGGGGGAAATTAACGGCCAGGGTAACTACCACCCGCTGAACTAGTCCCGCGCGGTTGAGTGTGCGCCATCCACGCATTGCGCCCCCTTTCTCGAATTGACCTTCCGATACGGCGGGTGCTGAACCAGGCAGCGCATGCTGCCGTCAAGAGGAAAGGCAGTTATCGGGGCGAGGCCGGTGTCCACGGAGGAACCTCGGTAAGTATCGCTCTATGTGGAATCGCTACCACAGTGCCGACCTAGTTGTGGCGCTGGGACCGAATGCTAAGCCGCATGAAAATGCCGTCATGTTTCCTGGAATTCGACACACATGTGATACCGGACGGATGTCGCCGTTTTATCCAGGACCGTCTGGCAGCGGCGGGGATCAAGTGGAAGGGTTTGGCATGCTTTCCGTCGCGTGCTTGGAACGTTGCTGAATGACTGGATCCCTTGATGACGATTCAGGCGATCTTGCGGCATGCCCGAGCGTTACCGAAAGTGCAAAGCGCCTGCCGAAACCGTCCAAGTGGCAATGACCGCAGTGGCAGCCGAATTTGAGGGCTGTGCAGAACCGGGGCAGTTGACGGTGCGGTAGACTCTGCTAAGCTGTTGGTTCTACAAGGAGGAGGGATGCGTGAGTGGTTGAAACGGGCGGTCTTGAAAACCGCTGTACGGGAAACCGTACCGGGGGTTCGAATCCCTCTCCCTCCGCCATTTACTGCTGTATTTTCAATGACCTACGTGGGGTCTGCCTGACGTCAGCCGAGCGTGCCTTTTCTGTGGAAAAGCGCTCAACTGTAGTAGAACTGTAGTCGTCCTCCTCTGCACTGGGATGGCCCGCCGCTGACTCCTGTTGCCGGAACACCAGGAACGGATTGCCACTCAGCAGCAGTTGCGGCAGCGGGATCGTGAGATCGAAACTCTGAAACTGCTGCTCAGCCAGCTCCGGCGGATGCAGTTCGGCCGCAAGTCCGAGAAACTGGAGCGGCAGATTGAACAACTGGAACTGCGGCTGGAAGATTTGCAACAAGCGCAAGCTTTCGAGCAGAAGACGCTCTCCGGCGAAAGTCCTTCTCTAGAATCTTCCACCTCACCTACGGCTAAGGCGAAACCGGAGCGGCGTCCGCTGCCGGAACATCTGCCCCGCCAAACCCAGACGCACATGCCGAAAGACTCGGCTTGTCCCGACTGCGGCGGAGAGTTACGGAAGCTGAGCGAAGATGTTTCGGAGATGTTGGAGTACGTGCCGGAATTTTTCGGGTGATTCGTCATGTGCGCCCGAAACTGAGCTGTCGGAAGTGCGAACGGATCGTGCAAGCGGCGGCGCCGAGCCGGCCGATTGTGCGCGGGCTGGCCGGCCCGGGTTTGCTGGCGCATGTGCTGATCTCGAAATATGCGGACCATCTTCCCCTCTACCGGCAATGCGAGATCTATGAGCGCCAGGGAGTCGAACTGGAACGATCGACGCTGGCAGACTGGGTAGGTGGAACCAGTGCCTTGCTGGACCCGCTGGTGGAAGAGCTGCGGCGGTATGTGATGGCGGCGGGCAAGCTGCATGCTGACGACACGCGGGTACCGGTGCTGGCGCCGGGCACGGGCAAGACGAAGACGGGGCGTTTGTGGACCTACGTTCGCGACGACCGACCGGCAGGCGACCAGGCTGCCCCCGCGGTGTGGTTTGCGTACTCGCCCGATCGCGGAGGGGAACACCCCGAACGACATCTGCGGACGTTTCACGGTGCGCTGCAGGCCGATGCTTACGCCGGCTTCAATCAGCTGTATAAAGATGATCGAATCCAGGAGGTCGCATGTTGGGCACACGTGCGGCGCAAGTTTTATGACCTGGAACAAGCCCACGCCTCGCCCCTGGCGCAGGAAGCTCTACAACGGATCGCCGCCTTATATGGGATCGAGGGTGAGATTCGTGGACGCCCCCCGGACGAACGACAACGAGTTCGTGAAACCCGAGCTCGTCCCTTGCTCCAGTCCTTGCACGACTGGTTCGAAGCCTCACTGACGAAACTTTCGCGCAAGTCGGACACGACGGCGGCGGTCCGCTATGCGCTCACGCTGTGGTCGGCATTAACGCGCTTCTGCGACGATGGTCGCTTGGAGATCGACAACAACGCCGCCGAACGTGCCTTGCGCGCGGTTACTTTGGGACGAAAAAATTATTTGTTTGCCGGTTCCGATGCCGGCGGAGAGCGGGCTGCTGTCATCTACAGCCTGATCGGCACGGCGAAGCTCAACGATCTCGACCCGGAAGCATATCTACGCGAGGTGCTGACCCGCATCGCAGACCATCCCATCAACCGGATCGAAGAACTCCTCCCTTGGAACATTGCCGCCACTCGGCGGCCCGCCATCGAACCCGCAGCCTAGCCTAAAGGCCATGTAAAAAACTCCGCTATCAACTTGTCAACACGGTGGGAACCGCACGCTTACTGAGAGTCCGCATGTTCGGAAAAACAAACGGCGAGACGTTCGGACCGAGACGCTCCCGCCAGCGGAGAAGCTCGACTTTGCATCTGGCTGAAATAGGCAGATTCCGAACACCCGTAAGCGTCTTGGACTCGCGGATTCGTATCGAGTCGTTCGCTAAATCAAACGTCATCCCCTTAGGCTCAATGCCTCGCGACTGGAACGCATTCCAGTTTCGAGGATGAGAACGACTAGAACACGAATATGAGGGTCTGCAACAGCAAGAATTCGCTCCTCTTCTTCAAAGCTCACGATGTGGGGTTGCCTTCGATACTTACGCTCCTCCAAGAGTTCGACCTCACCAAACGGATTACGTAGATGAATCGCCTCTTTTCGGCCAGGCGCAGCATTCTCTGCAAAACGGCGAGATCTCGATTGACCGTCGCAGGGCCAACTCCGGATGCAACACGATTTTCTTTGAAAGCTTCGATGCGATCGACTGTGATATCCGAAGGGCGTGCCTTCCTGAGGTGTGCCTTCGAGTGAACAGTCGACGATGCATAGCGACGGCGCGTATTTGGATTAATGATGGTGGCAAGGAATCCTTCCGCCCACTCCCCGAAGAGAGGCGCCCTCGACCTCGTTAGCTGATAACGTCCTTCGAATACCTCCGTCTCCCATCGGGCAAGAAGCCGCCTTGCCAATCGCTTGTTGCTCGTGTGCGTGCTCTTGCACTTCTAACAACCTCCCACCCACACACCCATTTGTCAGTGCTCGCTTCCTTTTTTCTTGAAGAGGGTGCCCATTTCCGTAACGCCTCTCATCGCTGCGCACGGGCAATTAGCTCTATCTTGCCATCACTTGCCTCGGAGTAGGCTCTGCAAATTCTTTCCCTACGAATTTAACCTACGAATTTAAACTTGACAATTGAGAGGAAGAGGCATACAAGTGTCGCCATCTAGACAGTTGCTCGGGTTCAAGAATTATTCCCCCGTCAAATTGCAAGCGAGAACGGCTGGAACGCTGGGATAGCTGCGCCTGAGTCAGGCGTTTTCGGCCGTAACCAAAGCTCCACTTGAATGTGAATCATGGACCTCGTGATCAAAGGCGATCACTCCTCGATTGCTGCAAATCCGTTGCGAAAACGCGACCGTTCCAACCGATGTGCGGTGTTGGGATTGATCGGTGTTCTGGGAGTTCTGGCTTTCGTTTTCTCCGCAGTCTCGCCCGACGACGACGACATTCAGCAAGAGTTCATTCAAGGGAGTAGGAATAGACAGTGGGTTGTCCTGAATTGGAATCCTATACCTTCCATCCACGGTGCTCGCGTCAACCCGGTTCACTGTGCCGTTGTTCCGCGAAGCTTGTATTCCTTTTGTTGCTTCGCGATCGGACCCGCTAGTGTCTCTGACGTTGAGCTCGGGGCAACGGTTTTCTGTAGCGGAATCGGCGGTCGTTCTCCTCCCACCAGAGTTTCTTGAAAGCGCCTTGAGTCCCCGGATCCGCACGTAAGCGCCTGAGGCATTCGCTCGCTTGTGGCAGGCTACATCTCAACTCACGCGATGCGCCCTTCGGAGGACTAAGACTGTAGTAGTTCGTCACGGCGACGAGATGGCGTAAGCGCTTTTGTCAGGTCTTAAACGAACGACTAAACAAGAAAATTTGCTGAGGAGACAACCATGTCAAAGATGGTGTTGCGTGCAAGGATGTTTGGGGTGAGAGTCACAAGAGTGAACTTTTGCCTTATGGCGGGCATTCTCGTTTTGCTCTTTGTTCCGGCTGTATGCGCACAGTCCTCGAATCAATCTGTGTTTGCAACCGGTCTCAACAATCCGCGCGGGCTTAAGTTTGGACGCGACGGCAATCTCTACGTGGCGGAAGGCGGCGCTGGCGGGAGCCTTTCCACCATCGGTGTGTGCGAACAGGCCAATGGCGCTGGCCCGTATACAGGCGACTTCAACGCTCGCATTTCCAAGTTTGAACCCAATGGCGCTAGGACAACCGTGGTGGACGGCTTGCCATCCAGCCAGACCAACCCTGGCCTCGGCAGCCTGGTCAGCGGTGTGGCTGACGTCGCGTTCATCCACGGTAAGCTGTACGCAATCCTCGCTGGAGCTGGGTGCTCACACGGCCTACAGGGCACCGACAACGGTGTGATCCGCGTGCACTCTGACGGCACATGGTCGATGATCGCCGACCTCAGTGACTTCCAGAAGTCGCATCCGGTGGCAAACCCGGAACCCGATGACTTTGAACCTGATGGAACCTGGTACGGGATGACCGCCGTGGACGACGTCCTCTATGCCGTGGAGCCCAATCAC